>LVBF01000125.1 GCA_001604325.1 Spirochaetales bacterium Spiro_04 | reverse complement strand
AGATGATAGGCCCAGATGAGGGCGCAGAGGCGGAAATCAGAGCAGTCGTAGCGCAGCTCAATGCGTTTCAATTCATCGTTGAAGATTCGCAGCCAAGAAGCCTCTTCATACCCGAGGAGCGCCATGGCGAGGGCGCGCGGCAGTGAATCGACGCCGTGTTCGGCGATGAAGGCGAGCGCTTGATCCTTGCGCCCTTTGGGCGACGGCGCCGCTCTGACGAGGAGGCGATGGTCGTAGTACTCGAACTCCAGGAGCTTGGAGAGGGTGACCGCCCCGATGCGGAGCGTGAGGGTGAGGGAGGCCATTCCCGTATGGCCGGCGAAGGGGTCCTCGATCATCCCCGTCTTCTCCCCTGCAGCGATGGTCACCGTCGATTTGACCCTGAGACGCTGCAGATGGGCATCGGTGAGCGCTGCGGTGACGGCAAGCTCGTACTCCTCAGCAGCCTCACCCTCGAAGCGGAGGGTGATGGGAAACCGCCCATCGTAGTTGAAGCGGTCGGTCGAGGCTGAGGAGAGAAAGCGCTTGGCTTCCTCGACGCGTCTCTGGTCGACATCCCCATCGATGGTCACCGCGATCGCCTCGGCCCCCTCCAGATAGTGCAGCTGTACGAAGAACTGGGTATCACGCTCAGCATACTCGTCGACGGTGATGGTGAGCCGTTGCCGCTCCTCCCCCACCGTCAGCGCGAGGTCATGGGTGGTCACGTGGTTGCGCTGATACTCGTAGAAGCCGAGCACCGTCTCTGAACCATAAGTCACCGCAAGGGCACTGGCGCTGGTGAGGCGCAGGACGATGGGAGTCTCCTCCCGGCTACTGAGGTCGACCACCACCGAGAAGCGCAGGGAGAGGGGGCGCTTGAAGAAACCGCTGAACTCGACGCGTTCGCTCTCCATCGGATAGTGGACCGAATACGGCCCTCCCACGGCTTCAAGGTGGGCGATGGTCCGCCGCTTCGCTTCATATTGGCGCCTGGCGGGAGAGACGATGTCACTCCACAGCACCGGCCAATTCTCGATGGGGTCGTAGGGGGCCGGCACCGGAGTATAGAGCGTCTTCTTCAGCGGCGAGACCATGACGACGGGGATGGAGGCTCCACTCTCGACCGGGTAGGTATAGCTCATGCCCACCTCCCCGGCCCCAAGACCGGCGCCATCGCCGGGTAGGAGACTCTGCCCCACTGCCAATCGTCGATGATGATCGCCCCGGCTTCTTCTGTTGGGGTGAGGGTGCTGAACGCAGCGCAGAACTCCTCCCACGCGATCTCTCGTTCGCCGGCGATGCGGACATACCAGGTGTTGGTGATGCCGTCGCTGGTCAACTCGCGCCCGGCAAGGGAGGCGAACCGTGCCCCCTTCAGGCCATTGGCTGCCCAGATGCCCACAGAGCACCCCTGCCGGCGGCAGAGGAGGGTGTCACGGCTCTGTCTCACCTCATCGAAGGCGTCCAGATCGATGATCAGATGGGTGAAGTCGGCCTCGACGTACCGCTGGATGCTCTCTGCATAGCGGTAGGTGATCACCGCCGAGCTCTTGTGGGGTGAGACCTTGGGCGTGAGGGCGTTGCCGGTGAAGAAACCGGGGCGACGGGTACCGAAGATCTTGAGCTCACCGGGGTGGTTGATCCAAAACCGCCCGCGCCAGTCGCCGACCACCGCACCGAAGAGGTGCTCCTGCGACCCCGGCCCCCCCTCTCTCGGCGAGGAGGAGGTAGCGAGGACAAAGTCCCGGCTCTTGCATATCGTGGTGGTGACGGCCCAGGTGCCCTGGCTCCGTCGGTCCTCGAAGAGCTCATCCCCCTCATAGCGGGCAATGCGACGGAGCGCCTGCGGTGGTTCATAGGAGGAGAGGGAGAGGAGCAGCGCTGATGTACCGAGGGCGGGAGGACCGGCCTCCCAGGCGATGTAGGTCAGGCCGTTGGCGAGCTGTACCCGCGGTCCGAGCAGGTCGCGCGCATAGACGCGCCCACTTGCCCCACTGAGCATCCCCCGGTAACACATGACGGCGAAGAGCTCAAACGTGAAATCCAAGGCCTCTGCGGCCAGCGCCCTGATCGCCTCATCCTCGGCGAGTTCGAGGAGTATCAAGTAGCTCTCGATCTCGACGGGGATGTAGTTGGCGGAGTTCCACTCGTTGTAGCCGTACGTCAAGAGCTTGTCGAACCACTGGAGGAGGAGCGCCTTCGCCTTCGCTTGGTGCTCGAGGCCGGTCATCTTGCTGTTGGAGAAGGTATGGGAGGGGAAGAGCTGGCCTGCGATGAGCTCGGCGGTATGGAAGGCCAGGGCGTGGTTCTCGCTGAAGAACCACATCGCGTCATTGCCCACCTCGTCAAACCAGTAGCGGAAGTCCACCAGCGCCGCCTCGATGCGGGAGCGCAGCGCCGGATCGAGAGAGTTTCCGTGGCGGGCGAGGATCCAGGCAAAGCGCTCGGCGCGGAAGTCGGCGCAGTCGCTGCGCCGCTCGACGCGGACGAGGTCGGCTTCGATGTCCGCCTCAACGATGCGCCCTCCCTTTTCGAGGGTGGCCAAGATGCGGTCTGAATCTTCGTTTCCGTACTCGAGCATGAAGGAGGTGTAGAGCGCCTTGCGGCCCGCGATGCTCGCTTCTGTACCCAGCGTGATGCTCTTGGGATAACACTCGACGAAGAGCGTGGAGGAGAGGGGAATCCCTGAGACCGCGGTCTTGATCTGCACCTGATGACCCCCGATGCCCAGCTGCTCGACGGTACACCACGGCCAGGACAGCGACCCCTCCTCGACATTCCGCTCCCACTGCCGCCCATCGACTTCGATCTCGAGTGAGAGGGCATGGGGGGCCGGGATGTCGGAGCGGAGGGTGAGCTCCCCCTCATCCCAGCTGAGGCGCTCGAAGTGCAGGCCGGCGACGAAGGCAGCGGTCGCTCGAAGCGCTTCTTCATCCACCGAGACGGGAAGAGAACAGGTGAGCGCAACACCACGGTTGCACAGCGCGAACTTCAGCAGGATGTTGCGCTCACCATAATCACAACAGGCGACGACCAACTCGTTAGCTCCCTTCTCAAGGGTGACGGAGAAGCGCTCACAGCGCTCGATGTTGGACTGCCAGGGGGCGAAGGTCAACACTTCGCGCCCATTGCACCACACCCGGGTCGCCCCACAGCAGAAGATTTCGAGCTCTTGCTCCGTCCGCTCATCACAGAGAATCGTGGTGGAGGCGAAGAAGCGCAGCTCGGTGGGATAGATCCACATCCCGGAGAAATCGACCCGGTCGGTATCAAGCGGCCAATAGATCCGGTCCATCGACTCTGCGTCGGGACAGGGGAGGGAGAAGAAGGAGGTGTGCTCGGTAAAGTGCGCCTTTGCCGGGGAGACGAACTCTTTGCCGTCACGATCCTTGGTGGAGAGGCCGGGGCGGTAGTCGGCGATCGTCATCGTCTCAAGGGGCGCGACCCACAGCGACTCCTGCACCTCGCTGACCATCCACATGCGGATGAACTGAGTGGGTTGTACTTGATAGCGCAGCTGCCTCTCCATACCGGTCACCCCTTGACGCTC
>LVBF01000014.1 GCA_001604325.1 Spirochaetales bacterium Spiro_04 | reverse complement strand
CGAAGCAATCAGGAAGACTACACACAACGCAACAATAGTCTTTTTCATACATTCCTCCATAAAAAAATAGTGATATCAGTTCTTATCATAGGCAAAAAATGCCCATATTGCAATGTTTTTCGAAGCGCCCACGTGTTTGGCGCATTCTACATATCCGTATGCGAGACCACGCCTCACATCAATCTCTTTGATCATACACTTCCTATCGAAAATCATATTCCTGTTCAGCATACGCCATCATTCAGCAATTGAGAATGAGGAAAAACAGGGAATATTGAGTAATCTTTTATCAAAACTGCTACTACCAGCAGAAAGCCATTCACTACTCAGCGCCGAGGTTTTCCCTCAAAAGCGCGGCCCCGCTCCCCTGGGCTTTGGGCCTCTTTGACCGAGGAGGGTGAAATCCCCCAGTGCTGGCGAAAGATGCGGCTGAAGTAGTTGGTATCGGTAAAGCCGGTGGCCTCGGCGACATCTTTGACCAAGTAATTGGCCCTCTCATCCTTGAGCAGCTCATAGGCACGCTCCATGCGCAGCGTCGTGAGGTATTCTACGAAGGAAGCGCCCAAATAGGTGCGGCAGAGCGTGGAGAAGTACTTGCAGTTGATGCCTACAATAGAAGCCATCTTCTCTACCGTGATCGGTTCATCGAGATGATGCGTGAGGTACTGCTTCACATACTCAAATGCGCGTTCATACCGGTCTCGTCGATCAATCTCCCTTGCCGCAATCGCTGAGCTGATCAAATCCATCAGATATGCCTCCTGTTCCATGACCGAGAGCGCCGGCACCTTCGGGATATGCAACAAGGGAATCGCCTTGGCTATCTGGTACGACAAGAAGGTCAACGGCTCATACAAGAGAGCGGAGGCCCCCTCCAGGCAGCCTGCCGTCTCAATGGCGGTATTGATGAGGGTGCTGGCGTGCAAGAGGGCCGCCTGCTCTTCAGGGCGGAGGATCGCAGTGAGAATTTGCTCGACCAACTGGTTCTCGAAACCCGTAGGACTCTGTTTCTGCAACACCTCACTGTATCGTTGGAAGGAGAGGTTGTTGTTGTAGGCGTATGAATAGGCGATGGTCGCGGTGAGGATCGAAGTGGAGATCTCCCCATAGCCGGTAAATGGGATTCCGGTTCCGATGATGAAATCATGCATCGTTGAAGAGTGCGGGAGTTGTTCGATGAGCTTTGTTCCTTGGTTTGAGAAGAGCAGGACCGTGGTGCATTGATTTGAAGGAAAGTAGCAGATCCGGACGTTGAGTGGGGCCAAGAGCGTGGTGACCTCCCTCTCCGTGATCCCATTGATGACCAACGCGATGCCCTGGGTGCCCCGTATGCCCTGCATGGTGAAGTACTTGCTCACTGCCTCCTCCTTGAGGTTGTTGTACTTCAATGCAGTGAAGAACTCCGTTGAGAAGAGGTTCAACGTCTGCCTCACCTCTTTCTCCCTCTCTTCGCTGATCGCCTTCTTCGCCTCCAGTTGCTCGAGGATTCGGTCAAGGAGATCGAAGATGTCCTTGCGGGAGACCGGCTTGACGAGATACTCGTTGGCCTGGAGCCGCACCGCTTGTTGGGCGAACTCAAACGTAGACCAGGCGGTGAGGAAGACGATCGGGATGTCGGCTTTCTCGCTTCGAATCAGACGGGCGGCTTCAAGTCCGTCCATGCCGGGCATGCGGATATCGAGGAAGATGATGTCCGGTCCGTGCTGCCGGAAGAACTGAACGGCTTCAAGCCCATTGCGGGCCTTGATGATCCTGAGTGGGAATTTCGCCTGCTTGACCAAGAGTTCGATGGCATCACACTCCATCGGCTCGTCGTCGGCGATCAACAAGGTATACATGATCTATCTCCGTTTGATGGGGAGGTCCAAGGTGACCCGGGTCCCCCCTGATTCGTTGACTTTCTGCAAATCGACCCGGGATTTTCCGTTGAAATACAGATCGAGGCGACCGATGATGTTTTGGATTCCGATGTGTTGCTTCTTCTGTTTCAAAGCCAGTTCGAATTTCTCCAGGTCGATCCCTACCCCCGTGTCCGTGATGGTCATGATCGCCCGCTTGTTCTCCTTCTTGATGACAATGGAAATCTCTCCCCCCTCGATCATCGGCTCAAGGCCATGGATCATGGCGTTCTCGACAAACGGCTGGATGACGAAGGGAGGGAGGCGCAGATCTTCCAGCTCTTCGGGACAGACGATCGAGTACCTCAGGCGTTCTTTGAACCGATACTGTTGGATCGCCAGGTACTCGCTCACGAAGTGCAACTCCTCCTTCAGGCTCACATCATCATGGTACTCGAGCGTATAGCGGAAGATCGAAGCGAGGCTGTCGATGAGATCGACGGTGGTGTCGGCCCCCTCAAAGAGGGCGGTCCGGCTGATGACGTTGAGCGTATTGAAGAGGAAGTGCGGGTTGATCTGGGCCTGCAGGGCGTTGTAGCGCGCCTTCTCAAGCTCCCGCGTGGTCCGGATCCGCTCAATCTCCTGCTTATGGATCGTCTTCTCCAACCGACTGTTTTCCTCGATCATCTCGATGCGCTCCTTCAGGCTGTCGCGCATCTGTTCCATGCTCTGCGCCAGATACTGCAACTCCTTGGGGCCGGACCACGGGATGGGAGTGCCATCAAACTGGCCGTGCTCGATCTCCCGAGCGATATCGACCATCGAGGAGACCGGACGGACCAAGCGCATCGTCATCTCATAGGTGACGATGGTATAGGTCAACACAAGAAAGAGAAAGAGCAACATCGCGATGTTGCGGTAGCGGAGGATGCGGGTCCGGGTGGTGAGGATCCACGTGACATCTGAGCGGACCAAGCGGGGCAGGTACTGGCCGATGGTATACTCCTGGAGGTAGGTGAACACCTTGTCGGTGGCATAGAAGAGGTTGAAGAACTCCTGTTGGTTTTCATCGCTTCTCAGTCGCTTGAGCTCATCGAGGTTGTTGTGGATGTAGGTGATGCCATTGGCGATCCCCTTCTGAAGATGATAGCGGATGGGGTCTCTCTCATACTCGACCGCCAGCTGGTCGAGGGTCTGCAAGATCGTCTCCTTTTGCTTCTTGAACTGAAGCAGGAGCTGCTCGACTTCCGCCGGATCGTCCTCGAGGGCAAGGGCAGTGAAGGTCGCCCGGCTGTTGTTGAGCTCGGAAGAGAGGGAGATGACCGCTTCATAGCGGGAGTTCCTGCCCACCATCTGGCTCAGCATGGAGAAGAGGAGACCGAACAGCAGGATGTTCACCGCAAAGATGATGGCGATCGTCCCCAGGTTGTAGGAGAGCAACCACCCCTTGAGCGTTCCCTTTGAGTGCGTATCTGTTGCGGTGTGCTCCATCTCACCCACTATTGCACCGCCTTGATCCGCTCCACCCAACGCTGTTGTTCGCTGTTGAGCATCGACTGATAGAGGGGGGCCATGGCGGCGGCGAACTCACGTTGGTCCGTGATCTTGTTGATCTGCGAGCCGGCGGCCCGCACCTTCGCCTCGCTGGCCTTCTCGAAGTCAACCCACGACTGGATCTGGACGGTCTGGCTCTCGCGGGCGGCGCGCTTGATGATCGCCTGATCCTCCTCGCTGAGTTGTTCCATCATTATCCGGCTGGCAATGAGCATCTCCGGAACCCGGGTGTGTTCATCGATGGAGAGATATTTGGCGACCTCATAATGCCGCTGCGTATCGTAGGAGGGCCAGTTGTTCTCGGCCCCATCGATGACGCCCGTCTGGAGGGCCCCGTAGACATCGCCGTAGGTCATCGGCGTCGGTACCGCCCCGAGGGCCTGGACAAGGCCCATCATCAAGGAGGATTCCTGGACCCGGATCTTCAGCCCCTTCATGTCGGAGACGGTGTTGATCGGACCCTTGGTGGTGTAGAAGTTCCGTGCCCCTCCGTCGTAGTATGCAAGCCCAACGAACCCCTTCTCCCCCATCAAGCTGAGGAAGTAGTCCCCGATCTCACCGTTGAGGACCTTCCACATATGGTCGCTGTCGCGGTAGAGGTACGGCATCTGCAGGGCGTTGAGGAGCGGCTGGAAGTCGGAGAGCGGGGAGATGGAGACCCGGGTGAAGTCGATGCCGCCGAACTGGACCTGCTCAATGGCGCTCTTCTCATCACCGAGCTGGCCTTGGGGGTACACCTCGACGATGATGCGTCCATCGGTGTACTCCCCGACACGGCGTGCGAAGTCCTCATCCCCGACAACGGTGGGGTAGCCGATGGGCTGGTTGTCTGCCAGACGGAGCACGATGGGTTGCACACCCGAATCGGCCTTCTCCTGACTACCCCGTGCAAAGCCAACGGAGACGAACAGGATGCCCATCAAAAGGGCCAACAACGCCCTCCTTTTATGCATCTGCCGAGAATAGAACACCTGAGGCCACTCCTTGCAAACCCATGCGCTGTGCCATGAAAGAATACCGTTGTCTCCCATCATACTGATTTTCGTATGATTACGCCATGATTCGGGGTGTGCGTCAATGCCATCGCCACAAGAGAACGAAGGGAGGCCGTTCGGCCTCCCTTCGTTGGTGCGCACGCTTCTCTTAGTTGTTCTTCAAGAAGTTTTCCCATGCACGCTGAACTTCGGCGGCAACGGTGCGGGGGGCCTTGGAACCAAGACCGATCTCCTGCAGACCGCTGTTGATCACGTTGTAGACGTCGGAGTGCAGCACACCGTCGATGACCGGGGTGATGGGCACATACTTGTTGTAGTACTCCGCCCGCTTGGTGATGAACGGCTCAAGGTTCTGCTCAGCGGCGACCTTGGCGACATCAACCTTGAGGTTGGAGGGGAACGAAGCACCGGTGGTGAGGCGGTAGGTCTGTACATACTCGCCCTGCAGGTACTTGATGAGGCGCCATGCAGCCTCTTCCTTGGCACTGCCGGCCGGGATGTTGGCGCTCATGCCCCAACCGGTTCCGACCACTCCACTGTTGGAGTTGGCGACAACCTCGCCGGGAAGGTTGGTGATCACCATCAGCTCGAAGTCATCGGCCTGGGCCTTGGCGTTGATCAGGGCATCACCGGTGGTGATGTCGGTCATGAACGAACCGGTGGCCCAGTCGCCGTCGATGAGGAAGGCGGCCTTGCCGGTGGCAAACGAGGATCTCGATGCACCGTAGGGGCTGGACAGGGTGTTGCGGTTGATCATGCCACTCTTGTACATGTCGTCGATCAGCTCAAGGGACTTGACGAACCAGTCGTCGGTGAACTTGATCTTGCCCGCCGCAAGGCGGTCATACCAGTCGGTCCCACCGTAGCGGCCGACAACCATGCTGAAGAGACAGCTCTGCATCACCCAGTCGTCCATGTTGTCCATGGCGATGAGCTCGATGCCCTTTGCCTTCAGCGTGCTGACCATCTTCTTCATGTCGTTGTAGTCGGTGGAGAGCTTCAAGCCGTTGTCCCGCAGCACCTTCTTGTTGACGAAGAGCATGTGGGTGGTGGTGATGCCGTTGGGCAGCTCGCCGAGGAAGCCGGAGAACTGCGGTGCCAGGGCTGCGGGGTTGTAGTCGTCTACCAGACCATCACGCTCGAGCAACGGCATCAGATCCTTGACGCTTCCGGTGGTGTGGAGGCTGGTGGAGCGTCCACTCGGCCACATGTAGAGCACGTCGGGCAACTGTCCGCTTGCGATATACGCCTCGGTCTTGTAGTGGAACGGCTCGTTGAAGAGGTCCTCACGGACAATCTTGATGTCCGGGTTCTCTTTCTCGAACTTCTCCCATACCAAGCGTACCTCATTGGCGCTGTTGGGCTCACTCATGTCGATGTAGTTGAGTACATTGAGCGTGACCTGGCCTTTCGCCTCTTCCTTGACTCCTTGTGCAAAGAGTGATGAACCGATCACCACCAGTGCAAGAAGTACTACGGTTACTCTCTTCAATCCAGTCATGGCAACCTCCTGATGACTTCCAAATGCGTTGTTCAGAGGGGCTCTCCCCCCTGTTCTTCTATCCACCACCCCGATGGGGTGAAGTCCTGTATTCAATAGTTCATACTTTGTACAAACTAATGTTACCACGCTCTCGGTGAGCTGTCAAATAGTTTTGATCAGCCTTTCACCGCTCCCGCTGCAACTCCCTTCGTGATCTCCTTGCGGAAGGCCAGGTAGAAGAGCAACATCGGGATCAAACCGATCACGAGGGCGGCAAATTGCTTGCCGTAGTCGGTCGACAACGCCCCGGCGAACTTCTGCACCCCTACCGGGAGGCTCTTGAGGCCGTCACTACTGGTGAGGATGTTGATCAACATGAACTCGTTCCACGTGCCGGTAACCGTTAGGATGGCGACGGTGACGGCCACGGGGATGGACATCGGAACGATGATCCGCCAAAAGATGCGTCCATAGGTGGCCCCATCGATGCGGGCCGACTCAACCAAGGCATCGGGGATCGACTTGATGTACTCGGTGCCCAGGTAGACGCCCATCGGCATGCCGATGCCGATGTACGGGATCAGGACGCCCAGGCGGGTGTTGTAGAGCCCCACCCAGTTGACGATCAAGAAGAGCGGGACCATGATCGACTGCAGCGTCAGAAGGATGCCGATGACGAACGATCCGTAGAGGATCGGCGTAGCCTTGTGGCGGATCTTTGCGAAGCCGAAGCCGGCCATGGCGCTGAAGACGAGGATGGCGAGTGTCGTGATGCCGGTATAGATGACGCTGTTGACGATGAGCATCGGGAACTTGCCCCGTACCCAGGCGTCCTTGTAGTTGATGGTCACCCATTTCTTGGGGAACCCCAGCTTGTTCATCTGGAACTCGGTGGTCGTCTTGAAGGAGCTGACCATCAGCCAGAAGAGTGGGTAGAGGGCCATGACGGTGAAGAAGATCATCACCAGGTAGATACCCACCGAGCCGAGCCGAGAGCGGGTGTTGTGGTCTTTAATGTCGTTCATCACTCCCTCCCCCCGAACTTGTTCTCCGCGAACTTCGTCAAGCCGATCAAGGCGAAGCTGATGATCACCATCACCGTGCTGATGGCGTTGGCCAAGGGGTAGTTCGGAGCTCCCTTGAACGCCTTGTCGAACATATAGATGGAGAGGACGCTGGTGCGGTTGGCCGGTCCCCCCCCGGTCATGACGTAGATCAGGTCGAAGGATTTCAGCGACCCGCTGATCGCCAGGATCGCCGTGACGACGATCACCCCACTGAGGGCCGGCAGAATCACGTGGCGCAGGACCTGCATCTCGCTCGCCCCGTCGATGCGGGCCGCCTCGATGACCGCATTGTCGATCTTCTGCAGGTTGGCCATGAAGATGATCATGTACATACCGCTGTACATCCAGAGGATGACGAAGAGCACCGGTATCATCGGATGGCTGCCCATCGTATACTCATACCCCGGCCTGAAGATCCGCATCAGCTCAGGGAAGGCACCGTGGGGTGCGAAGAAGGACTTCCAAAGGATACCGATGACGACGGTGGAGATGACGGTGGGCAGGTAGATCATCGTCTGGAAGAAGTCACGGGCGCGCACCAGGCCTCGGTAGAGGACGTAGGCGAGGAAGAAGCCGAGCGGAATCTGGCCCAGGACGGAGACAAGGACAATCCAGAGGTTGTTCTTGAGCGCCCGGTAGAAGTACTCATCGGCGAAGAGGCGCTTGTACCATTTCAAGCCGACCATCTCGACGGGGC
Source organism: Spirochaetales bacterium Spiro_04 (assembly GCA_001604325.1). Taxonomy (GTDB): domain Bacteria; phylum Spirochaetota; class Spirochaetia; order Sphaerochaetales; family Sphaerochaetaceae; genus Sphaerochaeta. Next base: position 25,649 of record LVBF01000014.1, on the reverse strand, counting down.
GGCCCCCGAAGAGCTTGCCACCGTTGTAGCTGGTCAGGCTCAGCACCACCGAGAAGATCGTCGGAAATGCCATCACCGCGATATAGAGCAAGAAGCCCGGCAAGACGAGGCTCCAATACGCCCTCCGTTGCTCGCGCTTCGTGTCAGCCATGGTAAGGACTTTAGCCATAGGCTTCCTCCTGTTGTAGTTTGACATAGGTTTTCTTGGCGGGGAAGACCTGGTCGACCACATCATCCCAATCAAAGTGAGTCTTGCTTTCAATTTCACTGAGTTCGGGCACGGCGAAGAGCTTCTGTAGGAACATCATCGCCGCTCCCTTGGCCACCACCGTCGCATCCTGGGTGTCGAAGTAGAGCTTGCAACCCACCTTCGCCAGCACGTCGAGGAACTGTGGGCACCGGTCGGCCAAGAGCGAGCGCAGCTTCGCCTCATCGCTGAACGGTCGACCATGGATGAAGAAGACGCGGGGGTCGAGGACCGAGACGACCGGGACCAGGGAGCTGAAGAGGTCGACCATGAAGGCGGCCCACGCCTCCTCGTCGTTGACGCTCTTGATCAAGAGCTCCTCGCTGAGGCCGGTCTGTCCGATGCTCTTTCCCCGCCAGGAGAGGGTGCAGATCTCACCGCTGGAGTGATGGGAGCCGTGGTAGACCTTGCCGTCGAGGCAGAGACCGATCCCGACTCCGATGCCCGCCCTGTCATCGAATTGGTAGTTTCCCTCATGGTAGTCGGCGATCATACAGATGAAGTCGCCGAGGTTGATGTTGCGGTTGACCGTCATGTCCAGCCAGGCGGTGCAGTTGGCGTCGTTCTCGACGAAGACCAGCACGTCGTACCGTGAGGAGACGAAGTCGTGGAAGTCGTAGTTGCGCAGGCCGAACGGCTCGGCATACCGGATGATCCCGTTCTCCGATTCGACGATGCCAGGGATGCCGGCGACGACCGCCAAAAGCGGAAGGGCGATGCGCTGTGCCTCAGAGAGGACGATGTCCATCAAGAAGACGATGATCGAGTCGAAGTCGACCTCCGGGAGCTTTCCCTGCTCCTCGAAGAGGGTCCGACCGGTGATGTCCAAGAGGACCAGGCGGTAGTGTGAGGGCTGGATGTCGAACCCCGCGACGATGCCGAAGCGCTCGTTGAGGTGCAGCGTGATGGGCTTTCGCCCCCCACGACTCATCCCACTGCCCTCCTCCCCCTCATAGACGACCTCGTTGTCGATCAGGGAGGAGATGATGTTGGTGACGGTGGAGCGGTAGAGGTTCAGCTCTCGGGCGATATCCACCCGGCTGATGCCCGGGGTCTTCCAAATCAGTTGGGCGACCAAGGAGGTGTTCGCATTCTTCTGAAATTCATTGTTGTTGATTCTCACGACGCCTCCCATAGTATCGTACTAGTTTGTTCGCTCTCTGTACAAACAAAGCCTACCATTCCATTTTTCCCCTGTCAAGCACAAAGTGAAGATAATCACCTCAGTATGTACAACCTTTGTACTGTATCCCTTCTAGACGCTGACACCGTATCTCCCAAACATGCAGTGCGGGATCATCATCCAGGCATCCAATCAGAGCATTGAAGCCCGGGCTCCAGGAGAAAGAGGGATACCATACGGTACTGTTTGTAGGTATGTACAACCCTTGTACTTGACTTGTCCACCGCCACGTGGTACCAAATGGCCATGAACACACCCCACACCCTCCGAGCAAGTGACCTGCTCTTCCCCACCCCGGTTTCGATCGAGGACCGTGACGGCTCCTACCGCCTCCACAGCACCACCACCATCGCAGCCTCCCCGCCGTTCGAAGAGACAGCCGATACCGCCGCAGCCCTGCTCGGTTGCAAACGGGGCGGCGAGGATATCCTCTTCAAGCATATCGAGGGGCTCGATGACGAGGAGTACCGGCTCTCCATCAGCACGGTGCAGGTCGTCATCACCGCCTCGACGACGCGTGGGGCCTTCCACGGCCTCTCTGCGGTGCGGAAGCTCGCCCTCATCAACGACAACATCCTGCCTGCGTGCAGGGTATGTGACAAGCCCGCCTTCGTCTGGCGCGGCTTCATGCTCGACTGTGTCCGCCACTTCTTCAGCGTCGATTTCATCAAGAAGCTCATCGATGCCGCCTCCCTCTTCGGCCTCAACCGCTTCCACTGGCACCTCACCGATGACCAAGGGTGGCGCATCCCCATCGACGGGTGGCCAAAGATCGAGGAGATCGCCAGCCGCCGCAGTGAGCTGCAGTACAATGATGGGCGCACCTACGGGCGCCTCTACACCAAAGAGGAGATTTGCGAGGTCCAGGCGTATGCCCACAAGCGACAGATGATCGTCATCCCCGAGGTGGAGACCCCGGGCCACGTCTCGGCCCTCCTGGCCGCCTACCCCGAGTTCGGGTGTACGGGCGGCCCCTATGAGGTCCAGGACCGCTGGGGCATCTTCAACGAGGTGCTCTGTGCCGGAAACGATGCGATGCTCGCCTTCTTCGAGGACGCCATCGCCCAGGTGGCCACCCTCTTTTCCGACCCGTACATCCACATCGGCGGGGACGAGTGTCCCCAGAGTGCATGGGAGGCGTGTCCCAAGTGCCAGGCGCGCATGAAGGCGGAAGGCTTGACGGGAGAGCACCAGTTGCAGAGCTGGCTCACCAGCCAAATCTGCGCGATGGTCCACAAGAACGGAAAGCGCCCCATCGGTTGGGACGAGGTGCTCGACGGCACCGAGGAGATGGGCCTCCCGGACGACCTCATCGTCCAGTCGTGGCAGGGTATCCAAGGCGGCCTTGAAGCGAGCCGACGCGGCCACCAGGTCATCATGAGCCCCAACACGGTGGGGTGCTACCTCGACTATCGCCACCGGGACAGTGCGGAGGAGATGGGCAACCTCGGAGTCTCCACGCTGAGGCAAGTCGCCTCCTTCACCGCCACCCCACCGCAGATGGATGAACAGGCCAAGTCGATGGTCCTCGGCGCCCAGGGCAACCTCTGGAGTGAGCGCGTCCTCTCCGCCCGTCAGGCTGAGTACCTGCTCTTTCCTCGCCTGCAACTTTTGGCACAGCAGCTGTGGAACCCCCGCGAGGCGGATGAGAACCTCAACAGAATCGAGCTGTTGACCAAGTACTGTGAGAAGCTGGACATCCACTGCTATCGGGGAGCAGTGGAGTAAGCAATGAAAAATCCACCGGGAAGTCTCTTCACTTCCTGGTGGATGTACTCTCCCAGGCCTCCCGTATCGGGAGGTTTTTGTTTAGGCGAGCAGATCGCGGGGGATCACGATCAAACGCTCCTCGCTGGGGCGATAGAAGGTAGCGACGAAGCCGATGATGGAGACCAACTCGCTCTTCGAATTGCGGGCCAGATCCTCACTGAGGGGACGGATCTGGTCCTTCTGGGCCTGGAACTTCACCTTCACCAGCTCGTGGCTGGCAAGCGACTCCTCCAGGCTTGCGTAGATGCGCCCGTCCACCCCGCCTTTGCCGACCATGACGGTCGGCTTAATCGGGTGGGCGATGCTCTTGAGGTATGCACGCGTCTTGCTGTTCATCATCAATCCTTGTACTTCTGGGCCACGAGATAGCGTTTGACCTTCTTGGTGCTGGTCATCTCAAGCGGTTCGTCGATCACCGTGGTGCGGGTAATCTTCTTGTAGGACTGCAACTTGCGGTTCACCTCGGTGACAATCTCTTCCATGCGCTCGGTGATCTTGGCCTGAGCCGCCTCGCCGTGCTCCTTCTCCATCTGGTCGCGGTACGCTTGGGTGGGATGAATCAGGGCGCGAATCCCTTCGCTGTGGGACTTCTTGTCGACGATGTAGCCGAGTACACAGATTGCCTCGATCTCGCCGTAGAGCTGGAAGTGATCCTCGATCTCCTCGGGGAAGACGTTCTTGCCTCCCTCGGTGACGATGAGGTTCTTCGCCCGACCGGTGAGGTAGAGGTAGCCCTCGCTGTCCTGATACCCCACGTCTCCGGTGTTGAGCCAGCCGTCCTCGAGCACCTCGGCGGTCGCCTCGGGGTTCTTGTAGTAGCCCTGCATCACCATCGGTCCCTTGATGTGGATGATGCCGTTGCCATCGCTGTCCGGATCGACGATCTTTACCTCCGTCCCGGGGACCCGCTTGCCCACCGAGGTCTCGATATACGCCTCGACGGGGTTGAGGTGGGTGATCGGGCTCGTCTCGGTGAGGCCGTATCCCTGGACGAAGTCGATGCCGAGCTCGTTGAACATCTTGAACGTCGAGGCCGGCAGCGGGCCTCCGCCGCTGATGCAGATCCGGTTGTGTTCAAGCGAGAGGTTCTTCAGCAGGAAGCCGAACATCTTCTTGCCGATATTGACCTTGAAGACCTTCTTGATGAAGCCGGAGATGCCCATCATGCCCCGGATGAGGCCGTAGACGATGATGCCCTTCTTGCGCACCCCGTCCATGAGGGCCCCGATCATCTTGTTGAAGAGCATCGGGACTGCGAGGAACATCGTCACCTCACCCTCCCGCATCTCCTTGAAGACCTGGCTGATGACCAGTTTCTTGCCGAAGACAATCGCAGCACCGACACTGAGGCCCTCGATGAAGACGGCCATCATCGAGTAGCTGTGGTGCAGCGGCAGGATCGCGTAGAAGACGTCGGTGTCGTAGATCCACATGTTGCCCTGGGCGAGGTAACAGTCGCTGACGAAGTTGCGGTGGCTGAGCACCACTCCCTTCGGGGTGCCGGTGGTGCCGCTGGTGAAGAGAATCGCCGCCGTCTCCTCGGCGTCGGGCATCCGCCTCTTCTGTTTGGGCGCTTTCAAATCGAGGAGGAAGGGGTATGGTGATCCCTTCTCGAGACAGATGCGTTCTTCAAGGGCCAACTCATTCTTCTCATCAAACTCCTTCAGCCGATCCTTGTCGGCGAAGAACATCTTGACTTCGGCGAACTTCATCAGCTTGGCCATGTCGGTGTTGTTCAGGGTCGAATCGAGGGGAACGATGATCGCACCGGCGTAGAGGGTGGCGAGGTACGCAATGCCCCACTCTGGGCTGTTCTTGCCGCTGAGGGCAACCTTGTCCCCCTCTGTGATCCCTTTGGAGACCAGGTAGTCGGCAAGGGTGATGACCTGCTTCTTGACCTCGGTGTAGGTGAGGATCTGCTTCTCTGGCGTGAAGGAGACAAAACAACGGTTGTCCGGATACCGCTTGACTGAGATCTCAAACATCTGCACGAGATTCGGCCACTGCCCTTCGAACATCTTCCCACGGTATTCATCAAGGAAATCCCATGGTTTCCCTGCATCTTTTTTTTGTGCCATATCGGCCTCCTCACGCGGACAGTCTGTGCCAACTATACGGCGGAACAACGAGTTAATCAAGATTTGCATGACACTATTTCAAATTCCGTATAAGTGTAAGGTAGTTTATCTCCGTTGACCAAAAAAGACGGAGCATCTACAGTGTTGAGCGAGGTTCAATTGTATGCCCATAACCAAGTTTTCTGAGATGATTGCCTACATGGAACGCTTCACCAATCTGGAGAAGCAGACCGACCACTACACCACCCGAACCTACCGTCTCGACCGCATGGGAAAACTCCTCGAACACCTCGGCAACCCTGAACGGGAGTTCAAAACGATCCACCTCGCCGGCAGCAAGGGCAAAGGGTCGACGGCCAGCTATCTGGCCACCGCCTTGACCGCACTCGGATACAAGACCGGACTCTTCCTCTCCCCCCACCTCAGTGACTACCGTGAGCGCTTCACCCTCGCCGGACGCTTCTTTGATGAACCACTGCTGGTCGAGGTGGGCAACCACCTCATCGAAGCGCTACAGGATTTCACCTTCATCGATGAGTGGGGGCCAACGGCGCCCACCACCTTCGAGCTCTTCTGCGCCTATGCGTACCTACTCTTCTCGAGAAGCGGCTGCACCTGGGCGGTCATCGAGACCGGCCTCGGCGGCCGGCTCGACGCCACCAACACCATCGTCCCCGAGGCGGTCCTCCTCTGCCCCATCGAACTGGAACACACCCGGATCCTCGGCACCACCCTCGCCCAGATCGCCGCTGAGAAGAGCAAGATCATCAAGGAGGGGGTACCGGTCTTCATCGGCTACCAGGAGCCGGTGGTGATGGACACCTTCCTTGACGAGGCCGAGCGCATGCATGCCCCCGTCCATCGCCTCGACGGCGCCCTCACCGCCCTCACGAGCATCACCACATGCGAGGGCGAGGAGGTCACCTACCGCTGGGCCGATGGGAGGGAGGAGCACCTGCTCCTCTTGATGCGCGGCGGCGTGCAGGCGCAGAACAGTGCCCTCGCCCTGCTCACCCTGCGCACCCTCGGCCTCTATGAGGAGCATATTCTCACCGCCTTCTGTGCCAACACCATCCCCGGACGCTTCCAGAGGCTGGCGACAAAGCCCGACCTCTACGTCGACGGGGCCCACACCTACCACTCCCTCTCGGCCCTGCTGTGCTCGTTCGCCACGCTCTATGAGAAGGAGCAGATCACCATCATCTACGGGGCGCTTGAGGACAAGGACCACGAACACATGGTGCGCACGGTACTCGACCACACCAACCGGGTCATCGTATCGCGGCCGGGCACCTACAAGAAAAGCGACCTGGGACGCCTCAAGGCGCTCTTCGACTCCATGGCGGAGCCGGATCAGACCATCCTCCTCATCGAGGAGAATAGCGCGGCCCTCGATGCGGCCCTCTCCATGACGAGAGAGGATGGAGCGATCCTGGTCTGTGGATCGTTCTACCTTGCCGGGGGCATCAAGGAGGCCTTCGAGGCGCGGGAGGGACGAGGTGAGCCTCAACTGGCGTGAAATCGCCCTGATCCTCAGCGAGCTGCCGCTTGAGGGCAGTGTGCTCCAGGCGGTGGTGCAACACGACTTCAACGCGCTCTCTTGGCACTTCTACCATCGGGAAGTGGGGCGATGGACGCTCTATACCGAGGTGGGAACCCCGCACTCCCGCCTCCACCTCCTCTCCACTCCCATCACGGAGAAGACAGCCAAGCTGCAGCGCTTCATCCAGTTCGCCCGTGCCCGCCTCATCGGAAGCCGGGTCACCCAGGTCTACCAAGCGCCGTACGACCGCCTATTGCGCCTCAGCCTGGACAACCACGGTACCGCGCTCTTCCTCTTCATCCGCCTCTACAGCGGCAGCGGGGCCAATATCATCGTCACCGACGAGCACCTCATCATCCTTGACCTGCTCCTCCGCCGCCCCCGCCGCGGCGAGGTCAGCGGGGCGCCCTTCGATCCAGGACCGGAGCGGACGGAGGAGGGCAAGCCCTTCACCATACGAGCACGGACCGAGGGCTCGTTCAATCGCCAGATCGAGGCCGAGTACAGCCGGGAGAGCAGCGCAGCCGACCTTGACGAGCTCTTGCGTGTGGTACGCACTCGAGGCGAGCGCGAGATCGAAGGCCTCAGGGCCTCCATCGCGAGCCAAAAAAAGAGCCTCGAGGCTTCCGCCGATCATGAGCAGCTCAGAAAGGAGGCGGACCTGCTGAGCGCCAATGCCCACCTCCTTTCTGACAACGCCGATGAGATCGAGCTCTTCGACTGGAAGACCAACGCGATGCTCACCATCGCCCTGGACAGCCGTCTCAAGGGGCGGGCACAGATCCAGCGCGCCTATGAGCGCTACCAAAAAGCAAAAGGGGCCTCTGAACACGCCCTCGGCAAGCTCGCCCGCCTAGAGGAAGAGCTTGCTGTCCGCATCAAGCAGCTCGAGGAGCTCCTGTGCCCCCACAATGATCACTCTGCCTGGATCGCCGACCTCAAGAGAGCGAGTGAGGGGACGGCCAAAGCCCCTCCCCCGGGGCCGAAGAGCCCGGGACTCGTCATCCGAAGCGGTGCCTTCACCCTCCTGGTCGGACGCAACGCAAAGGAGAACGACGAGCTGTTGCGCCGCCACACCCGGGGCAATGACTGGTGGATGCACACCCGTGACTACAGCGGCGGCTACGTCTTCATCAAGGACATCAGGGGCAAGAGCGTACCGCTCGAGGTCCTGCTCGATGCGGCGACGCTCGCCATCCACTACAGCAAGGCACGCAAGGAAGGAAAGGCTGAACTCTACTACACGCAGGTCAAGTATTTGCGGCGCGCGAAGGGGGGCCCGCAGGGCTTGGTGCTCCCCACCCAAGAAAAGAATCTTTCAGTGGTACTGGACGAAGGGCGGCTAAGACAGTTACTTTTACCATATGACGATTTGTAGCGCTGGCCACAGCGGCCTCTACTACCCCCAAGACCCCTCCTCCCTTGCCAGTGAGGCCGCGCCGATGGAGCGCATCGAGTGCCGTTTCCCCAAAGCCCTCCTGTTGCCCCACGCCGCCTGGTCCCATTGCCTGCCGCTGTTGCACCACGGCCTCGCCCATACCAGGGGCCTCGAGGCCCCCCTCATCGTCCTCCTCGCACCCTACCACGGGGTGGGGAAGAACCTCCCGGTGATGGTTCCCAAGAGCGATGCACTCGCCGTGGGCAACACCACCATCCCATTCGCCACTGACGTGCGCGCCCACCTCGCTTCCCGCTTCCCCCTCACCGTCTCCGATACGCCGTTTGAGGACGAGAGCTCCTGGGAGCTCCTCATGCCCCTCATCGCATCCTACCACCCGGATGTCCCCATCCTCCCGATCCTCTCCAGTGAGTTGACCGGCGAGCATCGCCTCCTCTACGCGTCCCTCCTTGCGCAGATCCATAGTCTCTGGCCATCAGCGCTCTATATCGTCACATCCAATGCCAACGAACCGTTGCCCTCCCCCAAGGCCGAAGCGGACGCCATCGCCTTCCGCACCTCTCTGACTGCGCCTGTGACGGGTGGGCACGCCCCCCTCAGCGCCTGCAACCAGAGCGCGTTGGCCGCCCTCGCCCGTCAGCAGTGGGCAGGCGACGCCCGGTGGAGGATCATCGCCCAGATGTGTGAGCGCGTCATCTATGATGAGATCCCCAGCTCCCTTGACATAGAGGAGCGACATGTCTGGCATATCACCGCCCTCCTGGAGGAGTCATGAATAGAAGTTTTTCCCTCACCATCGACGGCACCCCCCTCTCTGCCATCACCATCGCCAGCCAGGAGGCCCAGTTGCCCTCCTACCTCGTGAGCGGGGAGAAACAACCCGGCTACCTCTGGGACGGAGAACACCTCACCCGGTGGTACTGGAAGAGCCTCTCACTGTTCGAAGGGACGCGGGTGCTGACGTTCGAGGCGCTCTCCATCACGCCGCTGAGCCAGCTCTCGACCACGCTCAGAGATGAGGCGCTCACGCTGGTTCGGCGCCTCGCCGAAGCGTTGCTCCGCTGTGATGCCGCCTTCCTCGACCTCAGCAGCGGCATCATCCCCCTCTGGCGCCTCTGGGTGACCGATGAGGGGGAGATCCTCATCATGAGCCAGGATATCGGCGACCTCTTCTCCTCGGTGAGCAGCGACGAGGAGCGCTACCTGAACATCGCCTGCTGGGTGCACCACACCGTCCACGCCCCCTTCTCCCTCATCGACCAGATGACCAGCCTCCTCTACTACAGTGCGGTGGGGACCCCTCCCTTCGCTGACCGCAACAGCCGGGAGGATGGCTTCCGCCACCTTCCGCTCTCCATGATCGAGACCGGGCTTGATGAACGAACCGTCTCCTTCATCGACGAGACGCTCTCGATGAGCTTGGCAAAGATGCGCGAGGCGTCGGGCAACAAGCTCCCCCACAAGGCCCTCTCCGCCTTTCTCGAACAGAGCGAGGAGCTCGTCTGGAACCTGGAAGCGGTAGCGCAGGTCATGAGTGAGGAAGCGCGCCTCGCCTCCCCCAAGGCCGCGGAGTTTGCCCAGCGTCAGGCAACGCGGGCCAATGCCAAGATTTTCTGGCGCAAGTTCGGATGGATCATCATCACCGTCGCCCTCTCCCTCGCCTTGGTCACCTCCTTCGTCGTCGGCCGGGTCAAAGAGAGCCTGGCCCCTCCCTACACCGCGACCTTCGACCAAGAGGAGATCATCAAGGCGTACTATGCGGCGCAGAATGAGCTGGACATCCAAAAGATGGACGCCGCGCTGGCGCGCAAGGTGAAGAATCCATCGACGATGGAGGTGACCAACCTCTTCGTCACCCGACAGACGAGACAGGCCTATGAGTCCATCAACGTGCAGGTCGACCCGGTGCAGTGGATCGAGGAGGGTATGCCGCCCATCCTGGAGGGGGCGTTCATCTACGGCGTCAGCGATGTGGCCATAGAGCGCCTCGATGAGCACTCCTTCATAGTACATTCCACCTACTGGGCGCCGTACAACTATGAGGGGGAGACGGAGGAGGGACCGATGGCGGTCTACGCCTACGACATGGTCCAGCGCTTCTCCATCGAGATGGGAAAGAAGGGGTGGTATGAGATCACACAAATCTCAGCGCCGGAGATTGCCAATATGCGCCGCATCGAGGTGGCTACCTACACACGTACGACTCTATTGTAGCGGTGATGGCATCCGTTTGTGATGCATTGAACCACTGGGCATCGGCAAAGCTCTTGAAGAAGGTCAGCTGGCGCTTGGCATAGGCGCGGCTGTTTCTCACGATCTCTTCCCCCACCATGGTCCGGGTGTACTCGCCGGTGGCGAGGGCGGTGAAGAACTCGCGGTAGCCGATGCCGACCAGGGCCGGCCAGCTACGCTGTGCCCCCATGGCCACGAGGCGTCGGATCTCATCCTCAAGCCCCTCCCTGAACATCTGGTCAACCCGCTCCCGAATCCGCCGGTGCAGCTCCTCTTGTTCCCGCATGAGCGCGATGATCAGCGGTTTCATCCCCCGGCGCGCCGTGGTGGGCAGGTCGAAGGAGGAGAGGGGGCGTCCGCTCTGCTGCCAGACCTCAAGGGCCCGGCTGATGCGGTAGCTGTCGTTGATGTGGATCCGCGACCCGCTTGCCGGATCGACCTCACAGAGGTAGGCGTGGGCCCAGGCGCGCCCCTTCTCATCGATGAGGGCCTGGACCCGGGCCCGGGTCGCCTCATCGCTGGCCGGGGCCTCGGAGAGGCCGTAGAGGAAGTGCTTGAAGTAGAAGGCCGTCCCCCCCGTGATGATGGGGACCTTGCCGCGCGACGCGATGGAGCGGATCGCCGTGTCCGCCTCCTCGATGAAGTCGGCGACGGTGAACTGCGTGTTCGGCTCGCGGATGTCGATGAGATGGTGTTCGATCCGGCTCTGCAGCTCCTTCGACGCCTTGGCGCTGCCGATGTCGAGATGACGGTAGACTTGGATCGAGTCGGCGTTGACGACGGCAAACCTCGACGGATCGAGGTTTGTCAACAAGTCGGTCTTTCCAACCCCGGTGGGGCCGAATAGGAAGATGATCGAATCGAACGGGTCAGACGTCGTCTGGAGAATCGAACTTGATTTCACCTGCAAGCGCTCTGGTGAGGACTTCACTGACAATCTTGCCATTGTTCTCCTCAATTTCCTCTCCGCCGCAGCCAGGATTGCTCAGGATGTTCGCCTCTTTGATCGCGACGCAGGTTATCTGATAGATATTCCCCTCATAATCAATAAGGCTGTCTAGTGGTATGCTCACCGTTGGTACTCCTTGTCCCTGTAAGACGGTTTTGTGTGAACCTTACTATAGAGATTTTCCCCGATAATGTACAGTCCTCAGAAGAGATGGCGGTGCCCGATGCGCAGATACTGCCCTGTCTGATGCCGAGCGAGGGCATCGATGGCGCTTCCCCCCTCGATGGAGAACGGCATATAGGATCCTTCGACGAAGAGCACCTCCCCCCGCCCGAACGTCTCCCAGCTGACAGAGAGGAGGAGTCCGCCGGCGAGGATGTACCCATCATCAGCCCCCCAAGAGAAGCGTCCCCCTACTCCCACGCCGATGACCAGTGGATTGAAGCGCTGGATGCGCCAGACCAGGTTCCCGCTTGCCATGGGGGTGGTGAAGTTGCCATGCACAAGCGGCAGCGAGAGGGAGAGGTTTTGCTCAAAGGAGCGCGTCATATAGCCGACCTCGACAGCGCTGCCCACCAGGCCCTGGTTGAGGCCGATGTACCCTCTCGCCGAGAGGGGCAACACGGTAGAAAGCAGAAGCAACAGGAGAGAGAGCTTACGCTTCACGACGGCGTACCTCCTCGATGATGAGGGCGGCGACCGCTTGAGCGTTGAGGGCGGTGGTGTCGATGACCAGGTCGGCGATGGAGGTATCGTTGTTGTCGATGCCGTAGAGGCGCTGGTAGCGGGCGCTGTCGCGCCGGTCGCGGTCGCTCGTCTCGGCCATCCGATCTTCGAGGCTCCCCCCTTCGCGCCGCACGATGCGCTTCGAACGCTCCTCGATCGATGCATCAAGGAAGATCTTCAGATCTGCGTCCTTGAGCATCCAGATGGCAAGGCGGCTGCCGAGCACGCAGGATTCATGAGAGAGCGCCATCTCGACTTGGCGGCGGTCGACCTCACGGTCGTAGCGGTCGTCGCTCTCAGCAAGCCGGCTCAGCTGCCAGAAGTCGATGCCCCGCTCCTCGGCCAGGGAACGGAAGGTGAAGTTGATCATCTCAAAGCCCAGCGCCTCTGAGACGAGGCGGGTGACGGTGGTGTTGCCACACCCGCTCTTGCCACTGATCGCGATACGCATACGCTCCTCACTCAATGTTGCGAACTTGTTCGCGGATATTCTCAAGGCCGTCCTTCATCCGGACCACCTGCATGTTGAGTTCCACCATCTGGCTCTTGCTGCCGATGGTGTTGATCTCCCGATTCATCTCCTGGCAGAGGAAGTCGAGGCGCTTGCCCACCGGCTCATCGCTCTCCAGGAGCTTGAAGTACTCCTTGAGGTGGACGGCGAGGCGCTTGATCTCCTCATGGATCGAGTACTTGACCAGAAGTACCCCGATCTCCTGCAGGATCCGCACTTCATCCCACCCCTTGTCGCCGAGCAGATCATCGAAGCGTTGCACCAGCTGCTCCTTGACCAGAGCCTCAAGCTCATCGGCGTGGGCGGCGATGACGCCATGTCCCTCCTCGATGATTCTCCCGAGGCGGATCAGATCGGCCTTGGTGGAGGCGCCCTCCCGCTTCTTTGACTCATCGAGTTGCGCCAAGGCGACGGAGAGGGTATCGAAGAGGAGGGTGCGGTAGCTCTCGCTGTCGCTGCTGCGGACAGTGGCCAACACCCCCTCCTGGGAGAGGTAGTCGGCCAAGGTGATCTCAAGGGGGTGTGCCGAAGATGCGGCTATCTTCTCAAAGGCCGCCGTATAGGCGCGCACCGCCCCCTCGTCCACGTGGACGGTCATCTCACTCTCCAGGACCTTGAGGCGGATGTTCACATCGATGTGTCCCCGCTTGGCGATCGCAGAGAGCGCCTTGTCGATCTCGATCTCAAAGGGAGCGAGGGCGTAGGCGATGTTGTGGTTGATATCAAGAAAACGGTTGTTGTAGGACTTCAGTTCGACGGCAAGCTGGACTTTCTCACCCACTGACTCACAGAATCCGTACCCGGTCATGCTCTTCACATCCATCTCCTTCTCATTCGGGCGATTCTCTCGCCCAGATCGCGGTTGTTTCCCGCACCCATGGTAATGCAGAGCGCCCCCTCATGCAACCGGGCGCAGGCAGCGGCGATCGCCTCATCATCCGTTTTGGCATAGCACACCCGCGCTCCCATCAACAGAGAGAGCCGCTCATAGAGCGCCAACGAGGGGTCCTCGTCTCCCCCATCCTGACGCGCCGATGCATAGGTGGCCTGGATGACCAGATGATCGATGGGGCGCAACGAAGCGACAAATTCATCAAAGAGGGCGCGCGTTCGGCTTGCGGTATGGGGAGAGAAGAGCACGACCGTCTCCCGTCCGGGCCAGCGGCGCGACACTTCACCGAGCAACACCACGATCTCCCGTGGGTGGTGGGCGTAGTCGTCGAGGTAGATGACCCCACCCTCCTCTCCCATCACCTCAAGGCGGCCCACCGCCCCGGCGAAGGTGGCGAGGTGACGGCCAAGATGGGCCACCACGGTGGATAGCACCTCGTCGGTGACCAGGGCACTGTCATCGAGGTAGAGCTTGGGAGGGTCTTGGTCAAGCAGCATCGCAGATGCCAGGACGAGCGCGCCGAGGTGGTCGCCCACCAGGGACGGCTCATCGACGACCAGGGTGAACAGGAGGTCGCCCAAGCCGGCAAATGCGTACCGCCCTGCTCCTCTCTTCACGATTTTGAAGAGCCCGTCGGCGCTCAAGCCGTAGCCGATGAGCGTGAGGTCGGCCCGCCGGGCCGCTACCACGGAGATGAGGCGGCGAACGAGTGCATCATCGCTGTTGTAGATGAGGATCCCGCGCCGTTCCAGGCCCATGGCCAAGGTTACAAAGCTGGAGAAGACCGCCTCGAGGTCAGGAAAGTAATCGGGGTGGTCCCAGTCGATGGTGGTGATCAAGATGCCGCGCAGGCGGTAGGAGAGGAAGTGGTCCTGGTACTCGCAACCCTCGAAGAGGGCGACCTGGTTCCCCCAATACGGCACCGCATCGAGTGCCTGTTCCCGGCTGCCGTAGAGGGCGTAGAAGGGGAAGCGGCCACCGGTGGCCTGCGAAAGCAGATGCGTCGCCACACTGGCGGTGGTGGTCTTGCCGTGGGTGCCGACCACCGCCCAGCTCTCCTGTTCCCCCGTCAATCGAGCGACGAAGGCGGGGTAATCGAGCACCTCGATGCCCCGCCTCTTCGCCTCCGCGATGATGGGGACAGATGCGCCATAGGCGCTGCTGTGGATTACCAGGTCAGCTGAAGCGGTGAGCAGGTCAGCGTCAAAGCCGTGGTCGACGACCAACGCGTGGGCCTCAAGCGTCGAGTCGGTGACGAAGCGTTCCCCGCTGTCACAGCCGCTGACCTCGTGCCCCATCGCCTTGAGCAGGACGGCCAGATGCGCCATCCCGGTCCCTTTGATTCCCACCAGATAGATCGTCACACTGCCCCCCGCCCATGAGTGTATTGCAATCGAGCGCTTGTTTCTATCCTCTCTGGGAGATTGTCACCCCCACTCGCTCGATGTGGGAGAGCAACTGGGGGTTGTCTCTGTGGGACAAGAAGAGATATCGAAGGTATATGGGGTGAGCAGGCCATCGATCTCACATTCAAGCCTGGCCACCACGGCAGTGGTGAGAGCGTCCCCCGTGATCGTGATATCGACATGTGAGATGGCCCTCTGGGTCCTTGTTGCTCGAGATCCCGATACAAAGTGGTGTGCTTTCATACGTTTTGGGATGAGGAAAAAAAAGACTGTCGCGGTGGACAGTCCTTTCAATAGGGGGCCTTCTTAGGCGGAGGCTTCTTTCTTGATGCGGGCGTTGCAGGGCTTGCAGACCTTGGCCTTCTCGCCATCGAGGGTCACTTCGTAGAGAACCTTGACCCCGGTCCGCTTGCAAGCAGGGCACTCACCGCGTCCACGGTTGATCTCGCTCCTGATCCCACTGCCTCTATGTGCTTTGGACATATACGCTACTCCTTCCGTCGTCAAACTTCGTACCGTTTGAATATATCGGGGTGTCCCATCTCTGTCAAGGGGAGCTCAGAGACGGATCGAAACGGAGAAGGAGAGCGTCGATGCAGCATCTGCCGGAGTGTTGGTGTACCAGGCGGTGGGGTACTCGTAGAGCACCAAGAGCTCAGCATTGCCCAGCTCGCCTCCGAGGCCGATGGAGTGCCGTCCCTCCACCAGGGAGATGCGGATGAGGTCGCTGGCTTGCCTCTTCAGCTCACGATAGCCGGTGAGCAGAGAGAGTGAATAGTCCGGCAGCAGTTGCAGCTTCACCGAGAGGCCTCCGCGCGTCTCCCGCGTTTCATTACTGCCGAGGTTGACCAGATCCAAGGCGCCCTGGGCACGGAAGAGGCGCAACTCGTTGCTGGCGTTGTAGGTGGGGCTGGAGAGACTCAACCCCCAGCTGAGCGTCTTCAGCAGGGAGTCGCTGTCCAGGGTCAGGGGGTCCTCCCCGGTGGAATAGGCGAACTTGCCTACGACCACGCCCATCGAAATCCAATCGTAATCGAGGAGCACGCCGAGGCCGAAGCTGACGGATGAGAGCTCTCCAACACTCTCATAGCGGGCGATGGCGCTCTGGATGAAGTAGTCGAGGAGCAGCTGGTCGTTGTTCACCGTCACCTCGCTGCGGACACTGGTGGCCACCACCTGGGCGCGTACGCCCAGAGAGATCGGACCTCTCCCAAAGGCCCAATCGAGTTCAAGGAGCGTCAGTTTATCACCCCGGTAGGTGCTGAAGGAGCCCCAGTCCTGGTGATCCTCAAAGGTGGTCCGGCTCTCGATCGTCAACGCAAGGTTCTTCGCCATGAAGGTGATGGAGCCATCGGTTTGGGGCCGTTCGAATCGGAACTGTCCCCCATGATCGACCAGATCATCACCAAACCCAACACTGCCGATGAAGGTGTGCTCCGCTCTCGTCGAGAGGCCGAGCAGCGCCGGATTGGCGAAGAACGAGTCCGCACCGAGGTTCAAGGCGAGACCCGTCCTCCCCATCGCCCCGGCCCACTGACCGTGGCCATCCAAGGCGAGGGCCGAAAGGCCGGGCAGGAGGGTGACAAGGGCCAGAGCGAAGGTGACCATGACTTTGCCGAAGCGACGCGATCCCATAAGATCAGCATAGCAAATAGAGGGGTAAAACACTATAGGGAGTTTGCAAAGAGCATCAGGTGAAGTACCATAGGGTATGGTAACACTCCATACGTTGCTCCAGGCCTGCTCCATTCCCGTCGGCGACTGGGAGGATCTACCCATCAGCGCCGTGGTACAGCACTCCAACCATGCCAAGGCGGGGGCGCTCTTCTTCGCCTTCGACGGCAACCATACCAGCGGCAGGAGCTGGGCCTCGGAAGCGGTGGCCAAGGGCGCGGTCGCCGTGATCGCGGAGCGGGCCATCGAGGAGCTGTCGGTCCCCGTGATCGTCGTCGCCCAGATCCGCTCGGTCTACAGCCGCATGTGCGCCGCCTTCCACGGTGATCCGCAGGAGAAGCTGACCATCATCGGCGTCACCGGCACCGACGGCAAGTCCACCACCTGCCACTACCTCCATCAGATCATGGCCAGAATCGGCATCCGCTCTGGCCTCCTCTCCACCACCTCCCTCGACGATGGGGCAAACGCGGGGGCCAGCCCATACCGACAATCGACCCCGGAGGCCGAAGCGCTCTTCGCCTTCCTCGCCCGCTGCACATCACACGGTCTCTCCCACGTCATCCTGGAGTGTACCAGCCACGCCTTGAGCGCGGCGTTCGACCGCCTCGGGCCCATCACCTTTGACGCCGCCGTGGTGACGACGGTGAGCAGAGAGCACTTGGACTTCCACCGCACCCCCGCCGCCTACCTCGATGCCAAGATGAATCTCGTGCGGCGTCTGAAGATGAACGGCCTCTTCGTCAGCAGCATCGAGAATGCAGCCCTCGATGCATTCATCTCCCACCTCGACCCCTCCATCGAGCCTATCATCGTAGGTCAGTCTCTCCCCTACCACATTGATGCCAACGGGTGGGAGGGGGTCATCATCGAGGCGGAGGGGAAGCGGGTACAGACAAGTCTGCTGCTCTCGGTTCTCGCGACCAACGCCCTGCTCGCCTTGGTCACCGCACGCAGAATGTGCGAACCACCCATCGACCTCTCGATCCTCTCAGCTCTCAAGGGGGTGAAGGGGCGCATGGAGCGGGTGCCCAACGATCTCGGCATCATCGCCTGCATCGATTTCGCCCACACCCCCG
The DNA here is from genome assembly GCA_001604325.1 of Spirochaetales bacterium Spiro_04. GTDB lineage: Bacteria > Spirochaetota > Spirochaetia > Sphaerochaetales > Sphaerochaetaceae > Sphaerochaeta. The sequence goes on along the minus strand of LVBF01000014.1, from coordinate 7,960 downwards.
ACTCCTATGAAAAACTCTTCTCCTTCGTCTCGACCATCCATTCGACGGGGCGCCTCATCGTCGTCATGGGGGCCGCCGGTGAGCGCGACCGCAGCAAGCGGGCGGCCATGGGGAGGATCGCCTCAGCGCAGGCGGACCTCCTCATCATCACCGAGGAGGATCCGAGGGGCGAGGATGAGGCGCAGATCGCAGCCGACCTGCTCAAAGAGGTCGAAGAGGGGCACGGCCCCATCATCACCATCCCACGAAGACGGAGCGCTATCGCCCGTGCCGTCCGTGAGGCAGGCTCCGGCGATGTCATCCTCTTTTTGGGCAAGGGCCACGAACGCTCCATCCAGCGGCGGGAGGGGACCATCGCCTGGGATGAGCGTGAGGTGGTGAGGGCGGCACTACGAAAGAAGGAGCGGACGCTATGCAGGTAGCACTCATCTACGGCGGGCGATCGACCGAACACGACGTATCGGTGGCGAGCGCCGCCCACATCCACACCGCGATTCTCGACGGGGGGCATACCGTCACCCTCATCGCCATCACCCTTGACGGCAGGTGGTACCTCCAAGAGGAATCGGTTGCAGCCAAGATCGCCACCGACCGGGAGGTGACCCTGCGACCGGGGGTGGGAGCCTTCGTCGACGGCCAAAAACTCCCCATCGACGTCGCCATCGCCCCCACCCATGGCTGGGGGGGCGAGGATGGCAACCTCCAGGGGCTCTGCACCCTCTGCGCCATCCCGCTTGTCGGCTGCGACACCCTCTCCAGTGGAGTCGGCATGTACAAGATGGTCGCCCAAGAGCTCTTTGCAGCCCACGCCATCCCCACCGTGGAGACGGTGTTGGTGGGCGAAGATGCGGCGGTGGACCGTCATCTCTTCGACCGCGCCGTCGAGCGCTTGGGGCCAGCCCTCTTCATCAAGCCGGAGAGCTCGGGCTCCTCGGTGGGGGTGAGTGCCCTGAGAACAGCCGACTTGGCAGCCTTCTGTGAGGCCATACGAATCGGCCGGAAACACAGCGAGCGCGTCCTGGTGCAGACGCTGGTCACCCCCCTCATCGAGGCGGAGTGCGCCATCTTGGAGAGAGAGGACGGGACCGTGGTGGCCGCCGGGCCGGGACGGGTCATCGATCCCGGTGCCGAGGCGGTGGGCTTCCTCGACTATCACCACAAGTACACCGCCTCAGGCGGTGCCACGATGCAGGTCCCCAGCGGTTTGGGAGCTGAGATCGACGAGCAGATCCGTTCTCTTGCCACACAAGCTTTCCGGGCCATCAAGGGCAATGGGTACGCCCGGGTGGACTTCTTCGTCAGTGACGGGAAGGTCTTCCTCAATGAGATCAACACCGCCCCAGGGATGACCGCACAGAGTCACTGGCCTGCTCTGATGAAGAGCGCCGGCTGGCCGCTCACCGCGGCCCTCAATGAACTCTTTGCCTCGGCGTTGCGCCGAAGGGAGCGCAATGATGGGCGGATCTACACCCCACCGGTACTCACATGATCGAGCCGGTATACTTCCATGTCGACCTCGATGCCTTCTATGCGGCGGTGGAGACGCTGGACCACCCCGAGTATGCCGATGAGGTGCTGGTCATCGGCGGCAGGAGTCCGCGTTCGGTGGTCGCGGCGGCGAGCTACAAGGCGCGCAGCTACGGCATCCACTCGGCGATGCCGATGGGTCAGGCCCTGCGCCTCTGCCCCCACCTCTTGGCCGTCCCGCCGAGAATGGAACGCTACAGCCAGGAGAGCCGGCGTGTCATGGCGATCCTCCACCGCTTCTCCCCCTCGGTGCAACAAATCTCCATCGACGAGGCGTTTCTGGACATGAGCGGCACCTCCCGCCTCTTCGGTCTGCCACGGGAAGCGGGAGCGCTGCTCAAAGAGACGGTGAAGGCGGAGACCGGCCTCGTCATCTCGGTGGGCATCGGGAGCAACCGCCTCATCGCCAAGATGGCGAGCGACTACGACAAACCGGACGGGCTCTGCCGCGTCTCTCCCTCCAAACACCTCGCCTTCATCGATGCCGTCGGACTGAAGAAACTGTGGGGTGTGGGCAAGGTCACCCAACGGGCCATCGCCGAGGCAGGTATCAAGACGACCGCCGATCTGAGAAGCTGGGATGAGGAGCGACTCAAGCGCCGCTTCGGCAACTCGATGGGACACTTCCTCTACCTCGCCGTCCGGGGCGAGGACCCGGGGATCTTCAGCGAGGAGGCCAAGAGCCGATCGATCTCCACCGAGACCACCTTCGCCGACGACATCACAAGCGAGGAACTCCTCCACCAGGTGCTGCTCTCCATGAGCCACGAGGTGATGTTCCGCGCCCTCGATGAGAAGGTGATGGCCCGTACCGTCGCGATCAAGGTGCGCTACCCCGACTTCACCACCTATACGGTGCAGACTACCCCCACCACCCCAATCCTCAGCGCAAGCCAAGTCTATGAGCACGCCAAGGCCCTCCTGGCGCAGCGGTGGAGAGCGGGGATGCCGGTCCGCCTCATCGGGGTGGGCCTCCATCAAGTCTACGACGGGGAGCGCCCCCTGCAGGAGGAGCTCTTCGAGGATCCTCATGAAAAAGAGCGCAAACTCGAACAGGTGGTCCTCGAGCTACAGAAGAAGGGCACCCACGTCTTCAAGGCGACAAATCTGAAGGAGAGGCAGTGACGAGCCCACCCTGCTCGTTTCAAACGAGAAGAGGTGAGCGCACTCTGGGTATGCAATCGAACAGGATGCTCCTGCTCTCTACACGCTCTGCGCCGTGGTACGCCGGAAGAAGAGCGTGAGGGTGATGAGCAAGAGCAGGAAGAAGAATGCCTGCAGGCCCACCATCCAACTGAGGCCCACCAGATGGGCCAAGAGCCCGAAGAGCGGGCCGGCGGTGGTGCTGCCCACGTAGGCGGTGGCCATCTCTAGGCCGATGACACGAGCGCTCGCCTCGATGGAGAAGCGCCTCGGCGTCTCGTGGATCATGGAGGGGAAGATCGGGGCACACCCCAGGCCGATGGCCAGCAGGGCGAAAATCGCACTCGTTTCGTTGGAGAGAAAGAGGGAGACCAAGCCGATGGCGATGACGGCCAAGCCGGTGGCGATGAGCTTTCCGTTGGAGAGGCGCAGGCTCACGAAGCCGCTGATCATCCGCCCTGCCGTGATGCCGAGATAGAAGAGTGAGCCATAGAGGGCGGCGGTGGAGGCGTCGATGTGCTTGACCTGCACCAGATAGCTCACCGCCCAGAGCCCGGTGGAGGTCTCGATGAGGCAGTAGAGGAAGAAGGAGGCGAGGATCAAGGAGAGACCGCTTCGCTTCGCCCCTCTCTTCACGCCATCCGTTGTTCTCTTTGTCGGTTCCTCCCGCTCTGATGAGGCGAAGAGCGGCAGCGAGAGGAAGAGTACGATCATCAAGACCGCCTGGATCGCGCTGATGAGGCGCCACCCGCTACGGTAGGAGTGACCCAAGGAGAGGGTGAGGGCCATCAAGACGGGCCCGCCGGAGGCCCCAAAGCCCCAGAAGGAGTGGAGCCAGTTCATGTGATGCGCCTTGTAGTGCAGCGCAACGTAGTTGTTCAGCGCAGAATCCACCGACCCGGCCCCCAGTCCCAAGGGGATGGCGAAGAGGCAGAGGGAGAGGAGCGAGGTGGAGACAGAGAAACCCCAGAGGCCGAAGGCGGTCGCCGCCACGCTGACGGCGGTGACCAGACCGGTCTTGAAGCGGGCCACCATGCGGTGTCCCACCAATGCGCTGATCACGGTCCCGATGCTGGTGATGGCGCTGATGAGCCCAGCATCGCTGAGTGCCAATCCAAGATCCTGGTGCATCAATGGCCAGACTGCGCCGAGCACCCCGTCGGGAAGCCCGAGGCTGATGAAGGCGAGGTAGATGACGATCAGGAGAGCCATCAGAAGATGAAGAAGGCGGCTATCGCGATCGAAAGCAGGATTCGGTAGACGCCGAAGATTGAGAAGTCATGACTCTTGACGTAGCCTATCAGGGCTTTGACGACCAGCATCGAGACAGCAAAGGAGGTGATGGAAGCCACCGCTATGATGAGCCACTCCATCGCCGTATAGGAGAAGCCGAGCTTGATGAGCTTGAGGGCCGATGCGCCGACCATGACCGGGATGGCCATGAAGAAGGAGAACTGGGCGGCCACGCCCCGGTCCAGGCCAAGGATGATCCCGCCGAGGATCGTTGAGCCGCTGCGACTGGTGCCGGGTACCAACGCCAATGTCTGGAAGAAACCGAGCAACACCGCATCGCCGTAGCCGATGGCATCCAAGCTCGTCACCCGTCGCTTGGCTTTCCCCAACGGTCCCTTCTCCAAGAAGATATAGATCACTCCGTAGCAGAAGAGGGCGCTGGCGATGACCGTCCAGCGCTGCAAGTGGGCATCCATGTAGTCATCGAGCAGATAGCCCACCACCGCCGCTGGAATCGTGGCGATGATGATCTTGAGCCAGAGTACCCAGGTGGACCGCTTGACCGCACTCCCCTTCTTGGCACCGAAGGGCCAGAGGGTGGACCAGTAGAGGATCACGATGGCCAGGATCGAGGCGAGCTGGATGACGATGAAGAAGAGCTCCTTGGCACGGGCGCTGAGGCCGACCTGGAGAAACTGATCCACCAAGAGCAGGTGGGCGGTCGAGCTGACCGGCAACCATTCGGTGATTCCCTGTACCACACCGAGCAACACCGCTTTCAAAAGTTCTCCCATCAAAAGGCCTCCAACGTGGTACAAGTGTAGAACAAAGGGAGAGCCAATACAAGCGGGTATAGAGCTCTGCTCCCTTGTGCTGATTTGATGCAAGTGTTAGATTTGAACCGGAGGGGTGTGTGGCACTGAACATCGTCTTGATCGAACCGGAGATCCCGCAGAACACGGGCAACATCGTACGCACCTGCGCCGCATTGGGTGCGACGCTGCACCTCGTCCATCCCCTGGGCTTCTCGCTCGATGAAAAGCATCTGAAGCGTGCCGGCCTCGACTACTGGCCCCAGCTGACCTTGCGACAGTGGAGCGACAGCGCCACCTTCTTTGAAGAGACAGCAGGAGAAGAGCGCTACTACTTCACCACCAAGGCGCCGCGCTCCTACAGCGAGGTCCACTACGGTGAGGATGTCTATTTGATCTTCGGCAAGGAGAGCGCCGGACTCGATGAGGCGTTGCTCGCCCAAGAAATACAGCGGTGCGTGCGTATCCCGATGCGGCCGGCGATCCGCAGCCTCAACCTCTCCAACAGCGTGGCCATCGCCGCCTATGAGTGGGAGCGCCAACGAACCTTTGCGGGACTACAGCAGAGCGGCTCTCTGAGCCGGCTCTCCTATAAGGAGATATCATGAAGCGGATCGGAATCATCGGCTGTGGGACGATGGGAAGCGCCATAGCCCGCAGCCTGACGGATGGGGCTCTCGTCTACGACAGCCAAATGAGTGCGAGCGAACGCCTCTCCGGTGTGCCGGGCATCACGATCGCCGCCTCGCTTGAGACGCTGCTCAAAGAGAGTGAAACGGTGCTCTTGGCGGTCAAGCCGCAGGTGCTCCCCTCCCTCTACCCGGCCCTCTGCCGGCACGACAAGCTCTGGATCAGCATCGCCGCCGGCGTCTCCCTCTCCCGCCTCCACGCCGGCTTGCAGAGTGAGCGCGTGGTGCGCCTCCTGCCCAACATCGCCGCAGGAGAGAAGAAGAGCGTCACCGCCCTCTCTGCCGGACCGCTCTGCAGTGAGGCCTCTGTCGCTGAAGCGACTGAGATTGCCTCACATTTTGGGACCGTCATCCCCTTGGAAGAGCACCTCTTCGATGGTTTCATCGGCATCAGCTCATCGGCGATCGCCTTCATGCTGGACTTCGTCCATGCACTCTCCATGGGAGGGGTCGCCGAGGGCATCCCCTATGCGAAGGCCCTCGAGATCGTGGCCGCCACGATGGGCAGCACCACCGCGCTGCTCGCCTCGAGCGCCTGTCATCCCATCGCCCTGGTCAGCTCCGTCTGCTCTGCGGGGGGGACGACCATCGAGGGGATGGAGGCGTTGGCCGACGGAGCCTTCGAGGCGACCGTGATGGCGGCGGTGCGCGCCAGCGCAGAGAAGAACAGGACCCTGGAGGCTACGGCCTTGGAGCATAACAACCGTGAGGACAAACAATGATAGACCTACGAGAATTGAAAGAGCGCAAAAGCGAGATCCTGGCCAACATCAAGGCCCGGAACATGAAGATCAACCTCGATGAGATAATCGAGCTCCAGGAGCGCCGCTCGGCGCTGTTGCAGCAGACCGAGGCACTCAGGGCAAGCCGCAATGAGAACGCCGCGAAGATGAAGGGCCGGCTCGACAACGATGCGCGTGCGCTCCTCATCCAGGAGGGCAAGAATCTGAAGGATCAGATCGCCGAGATCGAGGCGGAACTTCGAGCCGTCGAGGAGGAGTACCTGCGCCTTGGACGGACCATCCCCAACTACGCCCACCCCGATGCCCCGCTGGGCACCGATGAGAGTGACTACACGATCGTGCGTCATGTGGGTACCCCGCCCACCTTCTCCTTCACGCCCAAGGATCACGTCGTCCTGGGAGAGGAGCTTGACCTCATCGACTTCGACACCGCGACGCGGGTGAGCGGGCCGAAGTTCTACTACCTCAAGCGCGAGGCGGTCGTCCTGCAGATGGCTCTGGAGCGCTATGCCCTGGACATCACGATGAAGAAGGGGTTCACCCCCTTCATCACCCCGGACATCGCCCGCGAAGAGATCCTCATGGGCATCGGTTTCAACCCCCGTGGTGAGGAGAGCAACATCTACACCATCGAGGGGATGGACGCCTGCCTGGTGGGAACTGCCGAGATCACCCTCGGCGGCTACTATGCCGGCCAGGTGTTGGACAAGAAGGACCTTCCCATCAAGATGAGTGGCCTGTCGCACTGCTTCCGCCGGGAAGCCGGAGCCGCCGGCCAGTACTCCAAGGGGCTCTACCGGGTCCACCAGTTCAGCAAGCTCGAGCTCTTCATCTACTGTCTCCCCGAGGAATCCGAGCAGTACCACAACGAGATCCTGGCCATCGAGGAGGAGATCTTCAGCGGCTTGGGCATCGCCTATCGGGTGGTGGACACCTGTACCGGCGACCTGGGAGCCCCGGCGTACCGCAAGTTCGACATCGAAGCGTGGATGCCCGGCCGTGGTGAGGGTGGGGAGTACGGTGAGGTCACCTCGACAAGCAACTGCACCGACTACCAGGCCCGCTCACTTTCGATCCGGTATAAGGATGACGACGGGAAGAACCAGTACGTCCACATGCTCAACGGCACAGCCGTCGCGCTGAGCCGGGCCATGGTGGCGGTGTTGGAGAACTTCCAGAACGAGGACGGATCGATCACGATCCCGCCGGCTTTGGTCCCCTATACCGGCTTTGATACCATAAAACCAAGAAATTGAGGAAGGTTATGAGAACGAGCGCACTGATTACGGATTTCTACGAGCTGACCATGATGCAGGGGTACTGGCTCAAGGGCCACAACCCCCAGGTCGTCTTTGAAATGTTCTATCGGACAAACCCCTTTGACGGGGGATATGTCCTCTTTACGGGACTCAACGACTTGATCGACAAGCTGGAGAGCCTCTCCTTCGACGAGGAAGAACTCTCCTACCTGGCTAGTCTCGGGATCTTCAGAGCCGAGTTTCTCGACTACCTTCGGTCCTACCGCTTCAACGGCGACATCTATGCCATCGCCGAGGGGACGGTGGTCTTCCCCAACGAACCGCTGCTGCAGGTCCATACCTCCCTCATCGACGCCCAGCTCTTGGAAGGGATCTTGCTCAATACGCTGAACTTCCAGAGCTTGATCGCCACCAAGGCCAGCCGTATGACCCTGGCCGGCAAGGGCGGGGCGGTGATGGAGTTCGGCCTCAGGCGGGCGCAAGGGTACGACGGGGCGCTTTCAGCCAGTCGTGCCGCCTTCATCGGCGGCACCGCCCTGACCAGCAACACCCTC
>LVBF01000124.1 GCA_001604325.1 Spirochaetales bacterium Spiro_04 | reverse complement strand
CAGCGTGATCGGTCGGATCCCGCTCTCGAAGAGCGCCTTGACGGTGAAGGCCGTGGCCCCGCCGCTATAGGAGATGGGGAGGGTGCCGCCAAACTCGGCAGAGAGGCGTTCACCCACCGTGGTGGAGATGGGCAGCAGCGCCCGCCCGCTCATATACATCTCGTCGCCCGGCAGCATCCCCTGGTCGTTGACCGAGCCGAGGGTGTTGGTGAGCTTCACGCCGAATCCACGCCCGACGCTCTTGGCGAGCGCGATGAGGCGCGTGAGCATCGCGATGGCATCGCCCCACTGCAGGTCGTTGTCGAAGCTCTCCCGCTTGATGGTGATGTAGTCGTAGCCGAGGGTATCGAGAATCTCACGCACCGTCTCGAAGCCGAGCAGCGTCGGGTTGAGCTTGACGAAGGTGTTGAGCTTCTTCTCAGTGAGCATATAGGAGCAGATCGCCTCGATCTCGGCCGGCGGGCAGCCGTGCATCGTCGACAGCGTCGTCGACAGGCAGATGTTCGCGCTGATCTTCCCCGTCAGGCCGGCGAGGTTCTTCTCCCTCCCCTCCCAGGCGGTCCCCTCGAAGATGCCCTCGGCGATGAGGGCATCGAGCTCACCCAGGTATTGGGCGAAGCGCTCGTCCCGGTTGGCGTCGATCATCGAGTCGATGAAGGTCTGCATCCGCTCACTCTTGATGCCCTCGAGGTTGTAGCCCACCGACATATTGAAGATGAAGGAGGGCTTCTCAAACGGCTTGTCGCCCATCACCGCATCGAGGAGGTGGAGGATGATCCACGCCTTGGCGTACTCATCCCACGCCTTGGTCAGCGTGTACTCGCTCGACCACTCGGTGTTGTACCCCTCGTCGCGTGCATCGATGCACGGCTTCTCAATCTCCAGTTCGTCGAGGATCTGGACGGTCTTCAACTCGATGAAGCGTCCACCGACGAGGTAGCTGGCGATGATGTTCTGCGCAAGCTGGGTATGCGGGCCGGCGGCCGGTCCGACCGGGGTGGAACAGCGCTGGCCGAAGACCGTGATGCTCTTCTTCTGTGAATCGCGGAAGAACTGTTCCTCGGCGATGCCGAAAATGCTCTGGTGGGTACGATACTCACCGACGATACGTTCAATCAGTTCCGAGAAGGGAACAGGGCGCATGATGTCTCCCATACTCACTCCTAAACAGGTTTGGGCCACGCGACAGGGCCCATAGCTATTCTACTGTAGATTAGCGAGAAGTCAATCATTTTTGCAACAACTCGCAACAAATCTACCCCTCATTGTCCCGCAGGGACCCATTGTTCACCACATGATTGCCTCTCACAGAAACCATGCGATACCATAAAATTATATACCGATTTTTGGTCTTTGCGCAAATTGTTTTCTAAAAATTCAACATTAACGAATTCTTCTTTACTTTTTTTAATGGTGCGGTATACTTTGACTCACTATACTGCTATTTCAGATTCATGGAGGAGAGTGATGTTGATCAATTTGCGTGTCAATGAGGAAGTTCGCGCTCGAAATATCCAGCGTTGCAAAGAGAAGGGAATTCTGCTTCCGACCTTTGCACAGATGGCCGATCCCTCCACGGTACCCGCGTCCATCAAGGAGAAGCTCAAGCATACCGGGCTCTGGGATGTCGATCCGTTGAACCTCTTTCGGATCACCTGGAAGAATGAGCCCACCAAGGACGGCGGTACCTTCACCGGCGTCAACTACATCGAGGTCCCCCGTGAGTTGACCGGTGTCAAGGCCCGGATCATCTGTTTGGTCGGCAAGTGGTTCCCCACCGGGGCTCACAAGGTCGGCGCCACCTACGGCTGCCTCGCCCCTGCCTTGGTCAGCGGCAACTTCGACTCGGTCAACCAGCAGGCCGTCTGGCCGTCGACCGGCAACTACTGCCGCGGCGGTGCGTACAACGCGGCGCTTCTGGGCTGTCAGTCCATCGCGATCCTCCCGGCGGAGATGAGCAAGGAGCGCTTCGATTGGCTCAAGAAAATCGCCGGTGAGGTCATCTCCACCCCCGGTGGCGAATCCAACGTCAAGGAGATCTTCGACAAGTGCCACGAGCTGGACAAAGAGCGGGGCCATCACATCGTCATCTTCAACCAGTTCGAGGAGTTCGGCAACTACCTCTGGCACTACAAGATCACCGGCGGTGCCATCATGGAAATCGCCGACGAGCTCGAGCACATCGACCCGGCGCGGGTACGTGGCCTCGTCTCGGCGACCGGCAGTGGCGGCACCATCGCGGCAGGCGACCTGTTGAAGCTGCACTACCCCAACGTGAAGATCGCGGCCGTCGAGGCGCTGCAGTGCCCCACCCTGCTGAGGAACGGCTTCGGGGCGCACCGCATCGAGGGCATCGGCGACAAGCACGTGCCGTGGGTGCACAACGTCAAGAACACCGACATGATCATCGCCATCGATGACCAGGACTGCATGGATATCCTGCGTCTCTTCAACGAGCCGGTGGGCATCGAGTATCTGCGCAAGATCGGCGTAAGTGAAGAGGACATCGCCAACTTGCCGCTCTACGGCATCAGCGGACTGGGCAACCTCCTCGCCTCCATCAAGATGGCCAAGTACTACGAGATGGAGGAGGATGATGTGATCTTCACCCTCCTGACCGACAGTGAGGAGATGTACACCTCCCGCGTCACCGAGCAGGCCGAGATCCAAGGCGAATTCGATGAACTGGCGGCAGCCCGCGCCTTGGCCGGCTGTCTCCACCATCAGGCGATTGACGGCGTATTGGAGCTGACCTACTATGAAAGACTGAGGGTCCACAACCTGAAGTACTACACATGGGTGGAACAGCAGGGGCGGACCTACGAGGAGCTCAACGCCCAGTGGTACGACCGTGACTACTGGACCAGCATCCCGCCATTGGCCGACGAGATCGATCGTCTGATCGAGGCATTCAATGCGGAGGTCCTGGCCCCATAAGCCAGGACATTCCAGGAGAGCCGGGCCGATGGTCCGGCTTTTTATTGAGGAGGAGAAGCATGAAATTCGTCTATGAGTGCAATGATTGCCACGCCGTCTACGAGAGCGAGGAAGTCTTTTACCAGTGCCCGAAGTGCGCCGCCCTCAACGACGGCACCTCGTTTGCCAAGGGAAACGTCATCGTGAAGCTTGACGAGCAGTATCTGAAAACACTGAAGAAGCGCACGGAGCTCTCGGTGGCCGACTTCTTGCCGTATGCGATTCCCCACCCCGATTGTTACCCAGTGGGCAACACCCCGATCGTGCGCCCCCGGCGCCTCGCCAGGACGCACGGACTGAACAACCTCAGCTTCAAGATGGACAGCGCGTTGCCCTCCGGTTCCTTCAAGGACCGGGCGAGCCAGTTGATCGCCGCCCAGGCGCTCCATCACCAGGAGACGAGGATCGCCCTCGCCTCCACCGGCAACGCCGGGGCTGCGATGAGCTGTGCCGGAGCCGCCTATGGCCTTGAGATCATCCTCTTCGTACCCGAGACCGCTCCGGCCAACAAGCTGATGCAGAGCGTCCTCTACGGGGCCACGGTGGTCCCGGTGAAGGGCAGCTACGACGACGCCTTCGCCCTCTCGATCGCCTACACCAAGGAGGCGGGGGGCATCAACCGCAACACCGCCTATAATCCGATGACCATCGAGGGGAAGAAGAGCGTCTCCATCGAGCTCTTCCTCCAGATGGGCCGAAGCGTCCCCGACGTCGTCTACGTCCCCACCGGTGACGGCTGCATCTTCGCCGGAGTCTACAAGGGCTTCTTTGACCTCAAGGAGGCCGGCCTCATCACCAAGATTCCCCACCTGGTGGCGGCCCAATCGAGAGAGAGCAACGCCATCGCCCGCGCCTGGAAGACACAGCAGTTCAACAACTTGGAGAGGGCGACCACCCGCGCCGACTCGATCAGCGTGGAGAGCCCGGCCAATGGACGGATGGCGGTGCGCTACATCAGCGAGAGCGAGGGATGGGCGACGGAGGTGGACGACCGGGAGATCCTCGAGGCCCAGCTTGAACTGGCAAAGGAAGCCGGCGTCTTCGTCGAGCCCGCCGCCTCGTGTGCCTGGGCTGCGCTCAAGAACGACCAGCGGATGATTGCGGACCGCTTCGGAGAGAACGTCGAGGTCTGCGTCCTGCTCACCGGCACCGGATTCAAGGATATGGCGGTCTTCGACGGCCAGATCAAGATCCCCGAGGCGATCGAGAACTCGGTCGCGGCGATGAAAGAGCGATTCGCCCTCTGATGGCTTTGACAAAAGAGGGGCCTTACAGTACCTTTTCGACAGAAGCAAGAGGAGTCTTTCATGAAGAACTTTGCAATTGGATTGGGCATCGGACTGGTCGTCGCCATCATCGTCCTGATCATCATGGCCATCAAGCGCAGCGGCGACAAGAAGGCCGCGACCAAGGAGCAGGAGCGGCTGAAGATGATGCTCGCCGACCGCATGGACCTGGAGAGTGACGGACTGTTGAAGATCCGGAGTGAGAATGAGGAGCTGAAGAAGCAGAACGAGAACCTGCGGATCACGGTCAACACCTACTCCCAGAAACCGGGACGCAAGGAGATCGCGCGCCTCAATGTCTATCAAACCGCCGTCGACCGGCTGACCATCAACAGCCCGGGCTTCGGGGCGGCGTGGCAAGCGGCGCTCAAGGAGAGTGAGGCGGAGTTCGAGAAGACCTATGTAGGCACCCAATCGTTCATCAAGCGCCTCATCCCCGTCAAGACCGACGCGAAC
>LVBF01000013.1:144-75066 GCA_001604325.1 Spirochaetales bacterium Spiro_04 | reverse complement strand
ATCGGCATCACCTTAAACACTGAATACTTCAATGTCATCGGAATCGAGATTCGATCCGATTCCTATACTGCGCTATCAATCGATCTGGAAGGTAGTGTACTCTTCTCGGAAACTCAACCAAAAGGGTTTAATGCAAAAACCTTCACGCATGAAGTGCGCTCACTCATAGATACACTTACAAAACGACCTGAGTACATGGGACGGCACTTGCTGGGGGTGGGCATCGGCTTCTCCGGCATCGTCGATACTGAACGACAGATGATCATTCGTTCCGTCTCCTTTGATTTTAAGCATCCATTTGACTTCTATGGCGAAATAGCTTGTGCATACTCCTTCCCCGTCTTCCTGGAAAACGACGCAAACTGTGGCGCATGGGGGGAGGTCATATTCCAGAGAAAGCGGAATCTTCGGAATTTTCTCTTTGTCCTCATCGAGTTCTGGAAAGCCTACGACACGCAGACCGGCCTTTCCAAGCCAACCGTCGGCCTGGGTTTCGGATTCGACGGAAAAATTTATCGTGGCAGCAACAATCGCGCAGGTGAGTTCAAGAGTGTATTGAATCGTGACGTCAACTCATCGGAACAGGTGGTCGTAGACAATCAGATCTCGATTACCGAGGACACAGAAGCACTACACGAATACCTGCGTGAGGTGTGTGACAACCTCGCATTTCTGATCAACACGTTGGACATTGCCAATGTCTTCATCGGGGGGAATGTAGAAACCATCGAAGATGTCATACCGGACATGCTGCGTCGTGCCCTGCGTGCAAATTCGCTCGACAATAGTGATGAAAGAACGCACATACAATTTTCATCTTTGGGCTACCAGGCCGTCTCGTTCGGCGCTGCTGCCTTAGTGCTTGATAAAGTGCTGATGAATCTAGAACCGCTTTCAGACAATGCGTCACAAGAAGCGCTCCCATTGTTTCATCTGCTCGCGTAAGAAGACGATTCCTTCTTGTGGAAGGAGCGAAAAAGGAGAACCATCATGAATACAAAATGGTTGCGTGGCACGATTCTCATTTCGTTGCTACTTGTTCCTGCCTTGCTGTGTGCAGCCGGAACCAAAGAACACGCAGAGGATGCGACAGGTGACGACGTCATCACGTTGTCAGTGTACCACTTCCTCGATCAGACGGACAAAACCACCGCACCAAATTTCCAGTATCTAGTCGATGTTTTTGAGAAAGCCAATCCAGACATCAAGCTCACCTTCGAGTACGGGTATGGAGAGGCGTTCCACGACAAGCTGCAAACCTTGGCGATGAGTGGACAGTTGCCAGATATCATACTGCTGTACCCGGGAGAGAGAACCAGCCAGGTTACGAATGCAGGCTTGGTGCAAGACTTGCGTCCCTACCTCGCTGGGCACGAAGATGAATTTGCCGACATGGCTATGCAGGGGCAAGGGCAGAACGGAGAGATCTGGGAACTTCCCGAGGACATCAGCATCACGTCGATCATGTTCACCAACAACCGCTTGTTGAAGGAATTGGGGCTGACGTTGCCCAAGACATACGAGGAACTGTTGGCTCAAGGCCCCACCATCAGGGCAGCTGGCTTAATCCCAATCTCCATCGCTAACAAGGACGCGTGGCCGATGCAGTCCTGTGTTGCAGGCATGTTGGTGGAAAGAGCCTGTGGAGTACCGTGGTTCGACAAGGCCCTCGCCGGGGAGGCTCGCTTTGATGACCCCGAGTTCATCTATGCCATGGAGATCATCAAGGAACTTTCCGATAAGCAGATGTTCTCACCAGGAACCAATCAACTCAGCTACGGACAAGGTTTGGATGATTTCGTTCAAGAATAAGCCGTGTACTTCATCGACGGCAGTTGGACCGTCAACAATATGGTCGGCGAACTCACCGCTGAACAGAAGACCTATATGAGTCTGGAGTCATTCCCCGACATTCCTCGACAAATAGGGAACAGCCTCTCAACGTCAGCGACGGCGGGCCAAGGCTTCGGCATGAATGCAAAGCTCACCGACAGAGAGTCGCAAGCCGCCTGGAAGTGGATCTGGTTCTATTCCGGACCGGAAGGCTCGGCCATCAGGCAGAGATTCGGCAGACTTCCTGCCTATAATCTCGACGAGCCGAAGGATGCTGACCCCATGATCAAAAAACTGATCGCATATGCAGCGAAGGTACCGATGGGCTATGTCATGGATTCAGTACTTGCCGCTGAACCTATCGGAACGTTCAATATCAATCTTCAAAACATGATGTTTGGAACGAAAACACCCAAACAGGTTGGACAGGAACTCGAAGCCATGGTTACGGCCATCGGTCGGTAGAGTGCATCGCCGGGCTCTTGTCCTGTCGGGACAGGAACCCGGCTTGTCAATTGAGGAACATCATGACATTCTCACAACAGAAACGGATGAGCTATTATCTCTTTCTTGCCCCGGGGTTGTTACTATTTGCATCGATCATCATCTTCCCTGTGTTCTACAGCTTGTCGTTGAGCTTCACCTCCTTCGGGGGGTATGGCCGTCCGGTCTTCATCGGGTTGGAGAATTATGCGAGAATCATCAGGGACGAAGTATTTCTCCATTCGCTGAGGAACAACCTCTTGATCGTAGCCATCTCCGTATTCGGCCAGATACCCTTGGGATTCCTCTTGGCATACCTGTTGTATCGGAGGATGGTTCGACACGGATCCCTCTACCAGACCATGATTTTCCTGCCCATCACCATCTCTCCGGTCGTGGTCGCACTCCTCTGGAATCAGATATTTTCCTCATCGGGGATTGTGGTGGCCATCGTCAGGAAACTGAGTGGACAGCCTCAGTATGTAATGAAGATTTTCGAGAATAAGCAGTGGGCGATTTTCCCCATCCTGTGCGTCCTGCTCTGGATGCATACTGGTACCTACATGGTCATTTTCTATGCAAACCTGCAGAAGATGGTGCCGTCCCTCCTGGAAGCGGCACAGATTGATGGGGCAAGCGAATCACAGATGCTGGGACACATCATTTTTCCACATATGGTGGGTACCATTGCCACCGCCGCTATATTTGCGATCTCTGGAAGTCTTAAAGCCTTCGACCTCATCTATTCCATGACCGGTGGAGGGCCCGCCCACTTCACCGAAGTAATTGCCATCTACATGTATATCAACACCTTCAAGTACTACAAATATGGGTTCGGCAGCGCCGCCTCGATGATCATCGTCCTGTTGGCCGTCGGGTTGATCCTCATCCTGCAGTACATCACAGGGAAATTAGAACAACGGTTCGAGTAAGGAGGATATGTGAAAAAACCAATCACCATCACGAATATCCTCTCCAATGTGCTCATGATGACATTCTCCCTACTGACAATCATCCCACTGGCCTGGATGATTCTCAGCGCCTTCAAACCCCATGCCCACATCGTACGCCACCCGCTCCAGCCCCCAATGACGTGGTATATGGACAATTTCATCCTTGCATGGACACAAGGACATTTGGGTATCTACTTTGTCAACAGCATCGTATACTCCATGACCGCCACCGTCTTTACCGTACTCTTTGCACTGAGCAGTGGGTATGCGCTCTCCAAATTCCATTACAAGAGCAGCCGTATCATCTCCATGTTCTATATGTTGGGGCTCCTCATCACCGTCCACTCGGTTATCATCCCCTTGTTCATCATGGAAACGAACCTGGGTCTGGCCAACACGAGGTTGGGAGTCATCCTCCCCTACATTGCATTTGGACTCCCCTTCCAGGTCTTCCTTTCCACCACGTACATCAAGGGAATCCCCGATGCCATGCAGGAGTCGGCCATCATTGATGGGGCGACGTTCCAGGAGGTGTTCCTAAAAATCATCATCCCGGTCGCCACACCCATTATTTCCACCATGTTCATCTATACATTCCTGGGTAACTGGAATGAATTCATACTGGTTTTGACTTTAACCAGCGATCTCACCGTACGCTCGTTACCCGTCGGGATCAACAGCTTCGCAGGAGGCATGTCCCGCGATTACGGCCTGCAGTTTGCGGCATTAGTCATCGGTACGGTACCGATGATCATCTTCTATTTGATCTTCAAAGATAAAATCGCCCAAGGATTCGCCTCCGGGGCAGTAAAGGAATAGTACAACGCATATGGCAGAGACACTCCCTCTCATTCCCTATCCTTCAGGTACCGTCGTTATGCTGTCCGGTACATTCACAAAACCATCACAAATGATTGTTGCCCTCGACCCTTTCTTCTCGAGCAGCAATGCGATGCACTACATCAGGGAGTATGTGGATGAAACGGCTGCAGAGAATGAACGATTACAGAATCTCACTATTCAAAAGAAGAACGACTTGCAGAATGAAGACGCATATCGCCTGGAATTACTTCCACGTGAATGCAAAATTGAAGCAAAGAGTGTGAAGGGGGTTTTCTATGCGGTGCAAACATTGCGTCAACTCTTTCTCGCCTACCCACATGCCATCCCTTGCTGCCGCCTTGAGGATTCCCCCGCGCTCCCCTGGAGGGCTTTCATGTTGGATGTCGCCAGGTCTTTCTGCCCAATCGCTGAAATACGACGGATTATCGACATCCTTGCCACCTTCAAAATGAATGTACTGCACCTGCACCTCAGTGACGACCAAGGCTGGAGAATCATCTCGGATCGATATCCCAATTTGGGAGAGGGTGCATCGGGACGGTATACAAAGCAAGAAATCAAAGAGCTGGTTGCGTATGCACAGGACAGGCAGATTATGATCATCCCGGAGATTGACATGCCGGGACATTTCACTGCAGCCCTCTCTGCCTATCCTGCGTTCAGCTGTACGGGAGGACCATTCACTATTCCGAATGGTGAGGGTATTTTTCAAGACATCCTCTGTGTCGGAAAGAAAGAGTCGCTTGTCTTCGTGAAACAGATCCTTGAGGAAATCGCCTCTCTATTTCCCGCCCCATATATTCATTTAGGAGGGGATGAGATCCCCTTGAACCGTTGGGCAGAATGCCCCAATTGCCAAAACCAAAAATACCTATTGGGATTACCCGATGAGAAAGCATTGCTGAGATGGTTCTGCAATGAGGTGACAAGCTATGCGCGAAGCTTGGGAAAGCAGGTACTGCTCTACAATGACTACGTGAACCAAGCGTATGACGAGAAGATTATCATCCAGGTGTGGAACCCATTGCTGAAGGTTACACGGTCTACACATCCAGTGATTATGAGTGACTACTTCCACACCTATCTGGATATGGACCATACGTTGCTTCCCCTCCTTGAAGTTTACCGATACGGCAAACGGCTACAAAAGAAGAAGGACTTCTCCTTGCTTGGTTCAGTGTTCATGCTCTGGACCGAGTACATCGTTGACAGGGAGCAGCGGGATCTCCATCTATTTCCCCGCCTGATTGCAGGTGCCGAGTCCCTCTGGACTGCGCAGGAACAGCATAAGTATCATCGATTTGTGAAAACGTTCAGCGAATATGGCGCAATGTTCCTCCCGTCTCCTGTTCATATCACCCCAAGAAAGCTGTGGAATACTTGCTTCATAGTTTTTGCGCTACAACGGTACAAGCGCAGAAAGAGAGTGAAAAGGAACAGCAAACAAGCAGGAATTACTCTTTTTTAACTGCCATACCACTATTTCTTCCATTTCAGCGTAGAGGAATTCACCTCGAGCGTATCCAACTGCCAAGCGAAGGGGCCCTGGCGGGAATGACCTGGGAGAAGTGCAGGGAGCTGTCTCTCCCATGAGCGACTACAGGCCGCCTCTCGGCGGCCTGCACTCCCATCATGAGAAATCTCCTACTTGGAGATCAACATCGTCTTTGGATCGAGGGAGACGCCCATCGGCTTCTCCATCATGGCCCCTTGGGCCTTGACGGCGGTCATCACCACCTTGTCGCGCTCCTCGTTGTAGATCAGGCCGATGAGGACATCGATCAGGTCGATGTACTTGAGCATGGTACTGGGTACCCCATACTTGTCGTAGGTCACGTCGGCTCGTACCGGCGAGACGCTGAACCAGACCTCGAGGTTCATCTCTTGGGCGAACGCCTTGATCTTCCGCACATCATCCTCGGTGGCGATGGTCAGCTTATAGCCGTCGAAGAGGATCGCATCCGCCTTGAAGGAGCCGTGCTTGATCAAGGTCTCCAGACTGGAGAGCACCTTGTCGATGGTGACGTTCTCTTGGCTGAAGTTCATGACCACACGATTGGAGAGAATGTTATTATACACCGAGGCCGCGTCATCGAGGCTACGCCCCTCGGACACCTCTCGGAACACTTCCTTATACCAGTTGATGACGTGTTCGACGTTTCCGCTGAAGGAGACGTGGATCACATGTTCTGAATGCAACAGCTTGTCGGTGGCCAAGTGCACCAGGCATGCTGTCTTGCCGACCCCGTGACGAGACACAAGCACTCCGAGGTTCCCACGACCGAGACCTCCGCCCAGCGACTCGTCAAAAACGCGAAGAGGACTCAAGTCGTTCAATTCTTGTATTTCCATGTACCCTCACCTCCCAGTGGTATTCGTTGAATTCAGTATACTATGAAACGGACCAGTTGGGTACTTTTTACTCCGGGAAAAAGAACAACCCCCAAAAGTTCATCGACTTTGTGGGGGTTTTTACTGTAATTGGACAGACGATCAGTGCTTACGCTTCTCCTGGTAGGCCTTCTTCAGCTCCTCGGAGACGCTGACCGGGACCCGTCCATATTTGCCGATCTCCATGGTGAACTCGCCCTTGCCCTGGGTCAAGGAGCGCAACACCGTCGAGTAGCCGAACATCTCGGAGAGCGGGACCTCGGCCACCACCGTACTGGAAGTGGTATCCTCAGTCGAGCTGACGATCATGCCGCGCCTCTGGTTGATGGAGGCGAAGACACTGCCCTGGAACTCGTTGGGAGCGACGACCTCGACCCGCATGATCGGCTCGAGGATGACGGGTTTTGCCCGCTCGAACGCCTCGCGGAAGGCGCTGAGCGCCGCCGTCTGGAAGGCCATGTCCGAGGAGTCGACGGCGTGCCAGGCGCCGTCGTTGATGACCGCCCTGACCCCGAGGATCGGGAAGCCGACCTGACTGCCCTTCTTGATGGCCGTCTGGAAGCCCTTGTCGCAGGAGGGGATGAACTCGCTGGGAATCGTCCCACCCTTGATCTCATCGACGAACTCGTAATTCACGGGCTCATCACCACCGGTGTCCACCAACGGTTCGATGTAGCCGGCGACCCGGGCGTACTGCCCCGATCCTCCGGTCTGCTTCTTGTGGGTGTAGTTGAAGTCGGCGCGCGCCGTGATGGCCTCGCGATAGGCGACCTCAGGCTGTCCGATCTCCACCTCGGCCTTGTACTCGCGCTTCATACGCTCGACATAGACTTCCAGGTGTAGCTCTCCCATCCCTTGGATGATCGTCTGGTTGGACTCCGGGTCGACGAAGGTACGGAAGGTCGGGTCCTCCTTGGTGAAGCGGTTCAACGCTTTGGCCATATTGTCGCTGGCCTTCTTGTCCACCGGCTTGACGGCAAGGGAAATGACCGGGTTGGGAACGTACATCGAGGAGAGGGAGTAGTTGAGCTTCGGGTCGCAGAAGGTGTCGCCGCTGGCACAGTCGATGCCGAAGAGCGCCGCGATTTCGCCCGACCCGGCCTCGGTGAGGTCCTCCATGGTCGAGGCGTGCATCCTGATGAGCCGGCCGACACGGAATTTGCGCCGTGAGCGGGTGTTGTAGAGCTCGTCCCCCTTGCGAATCTTGCCTTGATAGACACGGATATAGGTCAGCTGTCCGTATTGGCCGTCCTCGAGTTTGAAGGCGAGGGCGACGGTCGGCAGATCGTCATCGGAGTGGAGGATCACCTCCTCCTCGTGGTTGTCCAGATCGAGGGCCTTGTTCACGACATCGGTCGGGTTGGGCAGATAGTTGACCACCGCATCGAGCAGCGGCTGGATTCCCTTGTTCTTGTACGCGGAGCCCATGAAGACCGGGCAGAGCTGCAGCGAGATCGTCGCCTCGCGGATGGCCTTGTTGAGGATCTCCACGGTCACGTTCTCTTCCAGCATCGCTTCCATCAGCTCATCGCTGCAGAGCGAGACGCCGTCGAGGAGCTCCTCGCGGCGCGCCTTCGCCTCCTCGAGCAGGTGGGAGGGAATCTCCTCCTCACGCACCTGGTCTTTGTGGGGACCGGCATCGAAGTACAGCGCCTTCATCGTCACCAAGTCGACCATACCCTCGAGGCGATCCTCGAGGCCGATGGGAATCTGCATCAGCACGGCATTGAGGCCGAGCTTCTCCACCAGCTGGTTCTTGACCCGGTACGGGTTCGCACCGGTTCGGTCGCACTTGTTGATGAAGGCGATGCGGGGGACGTGGTAGCGCTTCATCTGCCGGTCGACGGTCAGGGACTGGCTCTGGACCCCTCCGACCGAGCAGAGCACCAACACCGCTCCGTCGAGCACCCTGAGCGAGCGCTCCACCTCGATGGTGAAGTCGACGTGACCCGGGGTATCGATGACGTTGATCTCATGATCACGCCAGATGACGTTGGTGGCTGCGCTGGCGATCGTGATGCCACGTTCGCGCTCCAGCTCCATGCTGTCCATGGTCGCACCGACGCCGTCTTTCCCACGAACCTCATGGATTTCGTGGATTTTGTTGCAGTAGTAGAGGATCCGCTCGGAGAGCGTCGTCTTGCCCGAGTCGATGTGGGCACTGATCCCAATGTTCCTCAATGTATGCACATTTGCCATATTGTATAACCTCTATCCCAATGGAGTATTGACGTATTCGACAGATTTTCCTCATTGCCAACCAACCACTGGGAGAACTCTTTTTCTAGAGTACAGAACAGATTAGCAGTCGAAAAAAAGGGAGGTGACTCATACCGTCCAACCACCTCGGAGATAGTAGTATATTGTAAATCTTTGTTCAATCCCTTTTGTCCACCACAATCCTTTTCTGAGGCGACAATTGTATGCTACAATGGGCGCGAGGTACGCCATGGAAACGATTTTCACAAAGATCCGTGATGGGGTGATCCCCAGTGTAAAACTCCACCAAGACGAGCTCTGTTTCGTCATTCTCGATATCAACCCAGTCAACAAGGGACATCTGCTCGTCATCACCAACGAGAGCTATCCTACCCTTGCCGATTGCCCTGAGGCCACGCTCGCCCACCTGATGCGCCTCGTCAAGAGGGCCGATGCGCAGCTGAGACAGACCCTCGGTTGCGATGCGACCAATATCGTCATCAACAACGGCAAGGAGAGTGGACAGGAGGTGCCCCACCTGCACATCCATGTCATCCCCCGCTATAAGGACGATCAGAAGCACTTTCTCCTCTCCAAAGAGCAATACGAAGAGGGTGAAATACAGCGCCTTGGACGGCGACTGGAGTTTTGACCATGCGCGCCTGCCACCACTGCCATGCCCCCATCGACGCGCTCTACACCATTGGCTACGCGACAGTCTGCCCATCGTGCGCCAAGAGTCTGCACAGCTGTATCAACTGCCGCTTCTACAGCCCGGGCAGCTATCACGATTGCCTCGAGGAAGTCGAGGAAGACATCATCGACAAGATGAGCGCCAACTACTGTGAACTCTTCATGCTCGGTGAGGACACCGACTCCCGCGAGCAAAAAAAGGCTGAAGCCAAGGCGAAGGCCGAGGCCTTCTTCTCCAACTGAGGAACATACCATGAGACGACGACTGCCAACCATCCTATTGATCATCACCCTCACCCTCGTCACCGGCTGTGCAAGCTACACTGCCCGGGATGCGATGTCTTCCATCACCATCCCCACGACAGAGGGCAGCGACCTGCCGGTGACAAAGCACTCGCTGATCGTCAAAGAGCAAGAGGCGGAGGCAGCCCACATTGAGGAGATGAGCAGTCTGGAGACCATCGCAATCCTGCAAGCGATGATCAACGACCTGGAGAACACCGTCGCCGCCTATGAACAGGACGACACGATACCGCTGCTGCAGGCAGACATCGCAGCAGGAAAGCAGCTCATCGATGAGCAACAAGCCGCCATCACCACCCTCGATGAAGAGATCAAGGCACTGACCGAGGAGCGCCGTGCGCTTCTGGACCGTCTCACATCCGCCAACGCCACCCTTGATGAACAGCAAGAGCTCCTCTCACAGCAGGAGATGGTCATCGCCCTCTTCGATGAACAGGAGGAGGATGGACAGACCATTGGGAAACAGCTGGCCTCAGCCACCCAGGCCCTGGCACAACAGCAGCAACTCGTCTTTGAACTGAGGGGGCAGGTCACCCAACTCACTGATGAGCTCAACGCACTGGCCGAGGAGCGCCGTGCGCTGGTGGACCGTCTCACAGCTGCCAACGCCGCCCTTGATGAACAGGCGGAGGATGGACAGACCATTGCAGAGCAGCTCGCCGCAGCCACCGTGGCCCTGGAACAACAACAGCGGCTCGTCGATGAGCAGGGAGAGCGGATCACCCAACTCACTGAGGAGCTCAGGGCACTGAGTGAGGAGCGTGAAGCCCTCTCATCCCAGCTCACGATCGCCACGGCCGCCCTTGATGAACAGCACCGCATCGAAGCCGCGGCCGAAGCGGATCGCCTCCAGCAAGAGCAGCTTCGTCTGTTGGCACAAGCGCAAGAGGCCGCGCGCCTGGAGGAGGAGCGCGAACTGGCCCGCCTCATCCCCCCGCTTTCCGAATTGACGCTCCCCCACCGCTACGTCATCAGCAGTACGGTGAAGGTCATCCCCAAGGGCAGCATCCTCAAGACCCTTCTGCTCCCCCTCAGCGATGTGCCCTGGCAGGGCAGCGATCTGGCCGACAGCGTCGCGCGCTCAATCAGCGACCTCGAAGCTCCGGTGATCTTCGTGACCGGAGCGATGGAGAACGTCACATCCCTGGTCAAGCGCCTCGCTGTCAATGCCGTCCTGCTTGAAGGCGGGGCGGTCATCACCCCGCTCGAGGTCCTCGAGGCGACCAAGAATTCGGTGCAGGTACGCCTCAACGGTGAACAAACGCTCCGCCTCTCGCTGGCAAATCTCGTCGAGTATGAGGTGCTCTCTTCCTTCCTCGACGGAGAAGAGGGGTGGAAGGAGACACAGAAGCGCCTCAGTGAGCCCCGTCTCAAAACCCTGCTCTCCATCGCCCGGACGGGGCTGAAGGTCGAACCCACCATCCTCGCGGGAAGTCTGTACGAGCCATCCCACCAAGACTGGTCCTCGTTCAGCCCGATCTCGTACCGACAAGTCGACTACCTCTGGCCGCTCGGTGCGGCCTTGGAGGAGGAGCAGTTTTGGGATGTCTATCGCCTCACCCACTTCTCGGCGGATACGGACAGCGGCAACACCATCGCCTTGGGAGAGATCAAGGAGCGGGTCGACTACCTCTTCACCCGCAAGCTTCTCCCGCTCTCTTCGACGATCATCCCCGTTGGCGGAGAATCGACTCCTCGCGACGAGGAGGTCCAGCGGTGGGGCATCGCCGCGTCGCTGCTCATCCCTTGATCACGGGATGATCTCGCCCTCACCCTCGATGGTCAGCGCCTTCAATCTCTTTGAAAGCGAACGTCCACGGCTCGCGAGGACGACGAGAGAGAGGCCTGCGATGATGATCACCAGGCCCACCAGCTTCAAGAGGACCGTGCCGATCTTATCCGGGAAGGCGAAGAGCAGGATGGAGACAACCAAGCTGAAGATTCCGTCGAGGAGCAACGAGGAGCGGAAGTCTCCCCCCTTTGCGGTGAGGATTGCATCGATGATGGTGATGATCGCCGAGAGGCCGAGCACCGTGGCCATCGTATAGAGCAACAGCATCCAGCTGACCTTGGCGGTCGCCAGCGGAAGGATCACGGCACAGAGGCCGAGGATGATCGAGACGATGGCGCGCACCAGGGTGGTACGCTGGAAGAAGAGATTCAAGTGATATGAAGAGAGGCCGATGAGCTGCACCACTGCGGAGATGGTCACGAAGAGACCGAGCAGGACAACGAAGAAACGCAGAAAGGACTCCTCTTGGAACATGACGAAGACTCCCAGCGCAGCGACCAGCGCCCCGACGATGTAGCCAATGACCCAAAACCGAGTGAAAAATCCTCTTTGCATCTCTGCCTCCCCCTGCTCCTTGCACAGCAAGCAACTTTTTCTCTATGGTACAGAGAAGATGACCACAAGTAAAGGAACCGCCTGATGTACCGCTATCTTTTCTTTGATGCCGATGGAACCCTCTTTGACTTCGATGAGGCCGAACGTCGAGCGATGCTCCTGATGGGACGCGAGGCGGGCATCCTCTTCAACGACAAGCACCTCGATTGTTACCAGAGAGCCAACCTCTCCTGTTGGAAAGCCTTCGAACGGGGCGAGCTCACCCTCTCCCAGCTGAAGACGGAGCGCTTCGCCCGCTTCAACAGCGCCTGCAATCTCTCCCTCGATCCCGGTGAGAGCAGCAGGCGCTACCAACGGGAGCTGAGCCGCCAGGGGATCCTCTATGATGATGCCATCGCCATTCTCACCCAACTCAAGGAGCGTGGCTATACCCTCTACCTGGCGTCCAACGGCATCGCCGAGGTCCAGCGGGGACGCATCAAAGAGGCCGGCGTCGCCCACTTTTTCGACGACATCTTCATCAGCGAGGAGATGGGGGTACAGAAGCCCGATGTGCGCTTCTTTGCCGAGATGCTCCAACGAACTGGACTGACTGAAGAAAAAGACGCATGCCTGATGATCGGAGACAGCCTCACCAGCGACATCCGGGGAGGGAGGGAGAGCGGCCTCGACACCCTGTGGATCAATATGAAGGGGGAGAACGGGCCAACGCCTCCTCCCACCTACACCATCACTTCCCTTGGTGAGATCCTTGGCCTGCTTACGGCGCCTCGCTGATCGCGTGCAGGGTGACGTCGACGATCAGGAGGGTATTGGGCTCGACAAGCTGGTTTCCTTCCTTCCCCCACGCGAGGGAGGGGTGGAGGTAGAAGCGATACTGTCCTCCCACCTGCATCAGCAACACCCCCTCGACAAACCCCTGCACCCCCAAGTTGCTGAGGCGGAGATTCACCCCCCCTCCCCGTCCGGTGCTTGAGTCGACCACCCTTCCCCCGATGAGACTGATGGTATAGTCGAGGGTGACGACGCTCTGAGGCCCGGGGTGATCGCCGCTTCCCTCCTCGATTACCTCGTACTGCAAGCCGCTCTCGGTGACCACCACACCCTCGTTTTCTCTGTTGATCCGTAAGAAGAGCTCGGCATCCTCAAGATTGGCTTGGGCGAGGGCCTCGACCTCCTGTTGGGCGATCTGCAGAAGTTGGGTCTGCACCTCATAGAGGGTCTGGGCCATCTCGCTTTGGGAGAAGAAGCCGTTTCGATGCGCGGCATCGAGGGCGCCCTTGGCGAAGTACTGCTCATCGAGATCTCCAAACCCCTGCTGTTGGAGCAGGGTATTGAAGAGCATATACCCATAGGTATAGCTGAACCGTTCCTCGAGGGTGTCGGGCTTGCTGAGGCTCCCGATCACATCGGTCTGCTGGATGACAGGATCTGGAGGAGAGCCATTCACAATCTGGACGACGTTGGGAATGACTGCACTCTTCACCTCTCCGCTCTTGTCACACCCAAGGGTGAACAGAGCCAAGAGCAATGGGGCTAGACGTACGGCTACACGGATTCTCACTGAAACTACAACCTCAATTTCACTGATGGCTCCTCGGTTTTCACGACCCGGAGCTCGTCTGTCCACCCCATGGCAGCGAGCTCCTCTGAGGAAGCGTATACATAGCACACTTTACCGCACTATCGGCGTGAGGTCCAGCAATACCCACTCTCAGCGTGAAAAGACGCTGCCACCGCGGCTATCGATGGCTACGATGACGGGGAAATCCTCCACCTCCAGCTCGATCAGGGCCTCCGGCCCCAATTCGGCGAAGGCGACCGGTGTCACCTTCTTCACCGCCTCGGCGTAGAGGGCGCCACAGCCACCGAAGGCCTGCACATAGAGCGCCTTGTTGCGGATGATCGCCTCGATGACCGCCTGTGACCGCGGTCCTTTGCCGACCATCACACGCAGGCCCCGGTCAAGCAGCGTCGGGGCGAAGGGATCCATCCGGGCGCTGGTCGTCGGGCCACAGGCGCCGATCAACATCCCCTCGGGCGCCGGCGATGGACCCATGTAGTAGATGGTCGCTCCCTCCAAACTGATGGGCAACGTCTCGTTTTGTTCTATCATCCCATAGAGGAGGCGGTGGACTTGGTCGCGCCCCACATAGAGTTTTCCACTGAGCATGACCTGGTCATAGGCAGACAGCGACGCAATGTCCTCGCGTGACAACGGCAGTGTAAGATTACGCATCCTCTCCCTCCTTGTAGACGACCTTCGCCTTGCGGTCGGCCCAGCAGTTGATCGAGACAGCAAGCGGCATGCCGGCGATATGGGTCGGCTCCGCCTCAATGGCGACACTGAGGGCTGTGATGACCCCACCCATGCCGCCGCTGCCAATGCCCAAAGTCTGTACATGGGCCAGGATATCCTCTTCCAGCTGTCGATACTGCGCATCGCTATGGCCGACGCGCACATCACGCAGCAGAGCGCGCTTGCTCAGGTATGCGGCACGGTCCATCGTCCCACCGAGCCCAACGCCGAGGAAGATCGGCGGACACGGTTTGCCTCCGGCGAGGGTGACGATCTCCCCTACCGCCTTGATGACCGCCTCCCGCCCACCGGTGGGATTGAGCATCCGAACCGAGCAGCAGTTCTCGCTGCCAAATCCCTTCAGCAGGATCTGGATGGTCACATCGCTGCCATCCACCAAGGTGTAGTAGATGGCCGGTGGCATGTTGTTCTTGGTGTTTTTCCGGGCAAAGACCGGCTCCTCCACCACCGAGCGACGGTAGTAGGAAGCCTCGACGGCGGCAAGACAGCCCTGGTGTATCGCCTCCTCGATCTTGGACAGGGGGAGCGTGCTCTCCTTGCCCACATCGACGAAGACAAGGAACAGGCCGGTGTCCTGACACATCGGGAGGCGCTTCTCTTTGGCGATCTCAAGGTTCTTCAGGATGGCATCAAGAACGGCACGGCTTGCCATGCTCCCTACCGCCGTCCCCCCTTGTTGCTCCTCTGCGGCTCGGGCCCACTCGATCCGGCCCCGTACATCTTCATCCAATTCCACCACGGCGTGCATCAACGCGTCGCGAATCCTCTCTGCGAGACTCATCTACCTCTTCCTCCCAATTCGGATCGTAGAGCCAAGGCCGCGTGATGAAGAATGCGCCGAGAATCTTGAGCAGCACCAACACCACGGCAAGGCCGACGACCAATCCCATAAAGTCGGCAGCGAGATCAGCCCACTCCCGGCTCCTCCCAAAGGTGGGTTGCACCAACTCCACCAATGCCCCAAGGATCGTGCCTGTCACCAGGCTGATGATGATTGACCGCCCGGCCCATGACGAGATGTGCAGGGCCGAATCAGAACGCCGACGACGGCGAGCAGATGAGCCGGGAATCTCAAGGGTCGCGAGGAATGAAGAAAAGCCATAGGCGGCATAGGCGATCAGATGAGCCCCTTTGTCCGCAAATGGGATCCACGAAACTCTTGGAGCGGATTCGGCTGGCATGAAGGAAAAAAGAAGAATCAAGATGACCACAATGGTGGTCACGACAATCCCAAACCAACGAATCCACCTTTGCAACGGCAACCGTCCACTCATGTATGCGCCCCTCCTGTCAGGCTGGACAGCCCAACAATCGAGGTCAGTACATCATCACGTTCATTTTCGCACATCGTGCAACCGATAGCAACAATAATACTCTCCACATCTGCCGTCCTTACGGAGTAAACAACCTCCGCCGCCAAATGTAACGAAGTCTTAGTGAATTCCCACCGCGACGGTCCACCGGCCCTTCACCGAGATGCCGAAGGAGAGGAGGACCTCCCCGATGGGCGCATCGAGCCCCGCAGAGAGGGAGAAGCCCACATCCCAATCGAGAGCAGAGAAGAGCGCGTCGGTGCTCGCCTTGGTCCCTCCGTACGGATCGTATGAGTCGAAGATCCCCCCTCGGATCGCAAGCTTTCCATAGGTGGGATACCCGAGCAACTCCACGAGGCGATGCTGCCACGTCACCCCCACGGTGGCGCTGTCACGTTTGAGGGAAAGCGGGCTGTAGCCGGGAATCCCGTCCACCGAGCCGATCTCACTGTAGCTGTCGATCAAGGGGAACGGCTGGCGCATGAGCGAGAGGGAGAGATCGTAGTGGATGCTGTCGTCGATGCCGAGGGCCATCTTGTGCAGGAAGGCGAGGCGTACCGACCAATCGAGACGGGTGGAGAGGCCGATGGAGGCCAAGAAGTCGAGGCGCATCCCCTGTGAAGAGAAGCGATTCTCCAGGGTATTGTAGAGGAGGGAGGCGCTGAACCCTCCGAAGGAGAGAGTCTTCGGATCGTAGGCGTCGTTGTGCAGGAACGCGAGGTTGTAATATCCATCGAAGTGGAGCCACGTCGCTTCGCCGAAGGTCATCCCGATGCCCAACGTTGGGGAGATCAGACGATCGAGGGGGGCGCTCCGGCCGCTGTTGATGGGAGCGGAGAGGGCGGTCAGCCCCCCGACGCTGTAGCTGAGGGAGAAATCAACATCCATCGCCCCCCACTGCTGGAGGAAGACCGGGTAGATGCCCCCGACCTGCATCAAGCTCCGGGTCCCCAGCTGGGCGCTGATGGAGAGCGTCAGGGGCGTGGTGAACACCTCCTCGATCTCGGCATCGAGGAAGGCGTCGGCACGAAACCAGCTCTTCGAGGAGACGAGCGTATTGGAGAAGCCCGCGTCACTGGTGAAGCCCATGGCGATCTGCCCATTGGACCGGCGAAAGCCGCGTTGGAGGATGAGCAGGGTGTCATCCTCCCCCATCTCATAGGCGAGGGTGGAGAGATTCTTCGTGATCCTCAGCTCCCTGAGCTGGAGACTCAGCTCTCGCGCGGTCTTCTCATCGAGGTGCTTTCCCACGAACTTGTTGAAGGAAGCGGCCTCCACCTGTCGCCGCTGCGTGACCGTCGAGAGATCCACCACCGCTACCGAGCGGATGAGCGGTTCGGGAAGGAGGCGGTAGGCTCCCACTCGATCGGGGTCGTAGGAGACACGCTCCCCGATCTGCTCAGATAAGGCCATGAGTGCATCGTTCTGCGCCGCGGCGATCTCAGCTCCCCGTTCAATGATCGTTTCGAAGGCGCCGAAATCCAGCACGCTGATCTCCTTGAGCGGTATCTGGTAGAGCACATCGGCGTGCTCGTATTGGTCGATGGTCTTGTTTCGGGTCGCCAAGACCACCGCCTGCATCGCGATGGCCGAGAGACTCTCCAACAGGGCGAGATCCTCCACCATTTCTGCGTTCACGTCACTGGCGATGACATATTCGGCGCCAAGCTCCCGGGCGACTTGAATCGGCAGGTTGTCCACCAACCCGCCGTCGAGCAGGAGCCTGCCGTCACCGGAGGGGAAGGGGGCGAACACAATCGGGATGGCGATGGAGGAACGGATGGCCCGGGAGAGCGATCCTCGATCATGGACGACCGTATCAGCGGTGACCACGTCGGCGGAGACGGCGCGGAAGGGAATGGGGAGATCGTCGAAGTCGAGGGTGTCGGGGTACTTGGAGAAGAGGAAGCCGAACAGCTCCATGATCCGCTGGTCCCCGAGGATCGCCGGAGCATCGCCGATGCCCTGCTTGGTGAAGCCGAGCGAGAAGGTGTGCTCATAGGTTGGTGAGAAGGCCCGTCCCCGTGTCCGGCTGCCTACCAGGGGGCTTTGGACAAAGAGGCCCAAGAGGTCGGTCGCTTCGATCAATCGGCGGATTTCAGAGGGGGTATAGCCGGCGCTGTACAACCCCCCGATCAGAGCGCCCATGCTGGTCCCCACCACGAGGTCGATGGGAATGCCGGCCGCCTCCACCGCCTCGATGATGGCGATATGGGCAAGACCGCGTGCCCCACCGCCGGAGAGCACCAAGGCAACCGTTGCAAAAAGCGGGGAAGAGAGCATCAGCAGGATCAACAGAAGCGCCAAGCCTCTCTTCATAGACTACCCCAGCCTGCTGCCCAACAGCTGTCGATTCCCATTGAAAAAGGAGAGCGCATCAAGCTGTTTACGCTTCTCCAGTTGCATCGAGGTGACCCAGAGAATACCATCCCCGGTCACGATGCCAATGCCCTTTCTCTTGTCCACCTGCACCACCGTGCCAGAGACTGCCCCCGCGGGAATCGGGTCACTGCCCGCTTCCTCGATCGTCCCCTGGACGCCGGTGATGAAGAGGCGTTGACCGGCGAAGGTGGTCTCCGCCTTCGGCCACGGCATCATGGCGCGGATCTGGGCGTGGAGGCTCTTGGCGCTCTCTTTGAAGTCGAGCTTCGCCATCGAAGCGTCGATGAGGGTGGTATAGGTGGCCTCTCCCCTCTGGGGGGTGAAGAGAGCCCTCCCCTCCTTGATGCGCATCAGTGCATCGAGGGCAAGCGGGGCGGCCAGCTCACCTACCCGTTCGGTCAACGAGGCGGTGGTCTCATCACCGAATAGATCGTAGGTGACGGTAGAGAGGATATCACCGCTGTCCATCTCAGAAGCCAGGCGCTGGATCGAGATCCCCCCTGTCGGAGACTGGGAGAGGATGGTCCCCTGGATCGGGCTGGGTCCGCGCAGGGCGGGAAGCAGGGACGGGTGGATGTTCAGGCGCTCTCCTGGAAAGAGGGAGAGGAACTTCACTCCGAAGATTCGTCCATAGGCGAAGCAGAGCAGCGTGTCGCAGCGGTAGGGGGCGACCGCATCGCGCGCCGCCTTGCCGAGATGGTCGAACTGCAACACATCAAGGCCGAGGGCGAGCGCCTCCTCCTTGATGGGAGAAGGAACCAAGGCACGGCCCCGCGGGCCTCTCTTGTCGGTATTGGTCAGCACCGCCGCAACCTCGAAGTGGCTGGCCACCGCCTTGAGGGTGGGCACCGCCACAGCGGGGGTTCCTGCAAAGAGGATCCTCACCCCGACCGCCTTCGTCTGGAGCGCTTCTCCCAAGCCTTCTGCATCTTCTCCTGCTCCCCCTGTTCCAGGCGGTCGATGAAGAGCACCCCATTGAGGTGGTCGTTCTCATGCTGGATGGCGCGGGCGAGCAGGCCATCGGCCTTGACAGTGAACACTTTGCCGTTCACATCCTGGGCTTGCACGACCACCGAGGCGGGCCGTTCGACATCATGGAAGAGACCGGGGACGGAGAGACACCCCTCCTCGGCGCAGCTGAGCTCCACCGATGTCTCGATGATCTGCGGGTTGATGAAGACTCCTTTTCCCCACTCAGGCACATCCACGACGAAGAGGCGGATGTCGGCCCCGATCTGCGGGGCGGCGAGGCCGACCCCATTGGCCTCGGCCATCGTGACGAACATCGCATCGATGAGCGACGTGAGCGCCGAATCGAAGACCTTGACCGGTTTGCACCGTTCTCTGAGTATCTCGTCCCCAAGGGTATATATATCTAACATGGCAATCAAACTATACCAAGGGCGCCTCTGATGGTCAACGTAATCTAGAGCAGTTGCAGCGGATCGAGGTCGATTTCAAGGTAGAGGGACGAGGGGAGTTGGTAGTGCGAAAGCACATGGTGCAGCAGGCGATGCACCGAAGCACCGCTCTCTGAGGAGAGGAGGATATGGTACCGCCAGTTGGAGGCGATCTTCTCCAAGGGGCACTCACTGGCCACCAGCACATCCACCCCCACCCGCTTCGCCGAGGCGGCCAAGTGCTTCTCCAGCGCTCCGGTCGCCTCCTCCACCGCCTCCCGGTTCCGGCCCCGGATCACGAGGTTGGCGAGACGGGAGTAGGGAGGGAACCTGGTCTCGCGACGGACAGCGAGCTCACTCTCATAGAATCCGTCGGTGTCTCCGTCAAGCGCATAGGCGATGGCGGGGTTCTCGGGGTGATGGGTCTGGATGATGACCCGTCCATCATCACTGTACCGGCCCGCCCGTCCGGAGACCTGCACCAAGAGGCTGAAGGTCCGCTCTTGGCTGCGAAAATCGGGGATATTGAGCCCGCTGTCGGCGTTGATGATGCCCACCAAATCGACGAGGGGGAAGTTCAGCCCCTTGGCCACCATCTGCGTCCCGAGCAGGATGTCGATCTTCCCCTCCCTAAAGTCGTCGATGACCGACGCAAGGTGCCCCTTCTGCTGGGCGCTGTCCGTATCGAGGCGTTCGATGCGGGCGTCGGGATAGAGGCTGGCGATCTCCTGTTCCACCATCTCGGTGCCGAAGCCCGAATAGGAGACGTCCACCGACTTGCAGGAGGGGCAGACGGTGACCGGGCCCCTCTGGTAGCCACAGTAGTGGCAGACCATGGAGGAGGTACGTTTATGGTAGGTCAACGAGACGGTGCAGTGGGGGCAGAGCAACTCGAAGCCACAGCTGTTGCAGTGGAAGAAGTAGGAGAAGCCGCGACGGTTGAGAAAGAGGATCACCTGACGCTTGCGCCCCAGCGTTTGGCGGATGGCTTGGTCGAGGCGACGGCTGACCAGGTGCTTCTCATAGCCCATGTCGACGACCTCGACGGCTGGCAGCACGCCTCCGGCGACTCGATGCTTGAGGCGCAGCGCTTTGATTTGCTCCCCCTCCGTCATCAGGCGATACGCCTCGAGCGAGGGGGTGGCGCTCCCCATGACCAGCATCGCCCCTTCACTCTGCGCGCGGTGTTGGGCGACCTGACGGGCGTGATAGCGGGGAGTGGATCCGCTCTTGTAGCTGTTCTCATGCTCCTCGTCGATGATGATCAGGCCGAGGTCGCTGAAGGGGGCGAAGATGGCGCTCCGCGCCCCGATGGCCAGGCGGGCCTCACCGCTTCGGATCTTCTTCCACTCCTTCAGCCGTTGGCTCGGCGTCAAGGCCGAGTGGAGGATCGCCACCTTCCCGTCGAAGCGGGCGCTGACCATCCGCGACAGCTGATGGGTCAAGGTGATCTCCGGCACCAGGTAGATGACCGACCGCCCCTCGGCGATGACCGCCTCCGCGGCCCTGAGGTACACCTCACTCTTGCCGCTGCCGGTGACGCCGTAGAGGTAGTACATCTTCTCTCTGTGGCTGAGGATCGCATCAAGGGCCGCCTCTTGCTCGTCGCTGAGCTGCTCGATTGCTCCAAAGCTCACCTCATCGGCGAAGTCCAGGACCGGGATCTTGCTCTCCGCCCTCCCGGTGGGGATCATCAATGAGAGGGCTTGGCCGTGGCTGCAGAGGTAGAATTGGGCCATCCACTGGGCCAGAGAGATGGTCTCCTCACCGAAGACCGGCTCCTTGTCGATGACCCGTTCGATCTCCTTGATGGCGAAGGACCCCGTCACCTCGTCGGTGAGGGCGATGACGTAGCCGGTCATCTTCCGGTTCCTGAAGTCAACTTTCACCCGTCGCCCCACCTCAACCGAATCGATGAGTGCTTCGCCGATGGCGTAGGTGAAGGGGCCATCAAGCGGAAGGTCGAAGAGCAGTTGTGCGTAGCGGCCCATCATGACCTCCGGCCGAGGTCGATGCCCAAGAAGGCGGCCACCCGCTTCAGATCCTCCCACACCGGACGGCGGAGGGTATCGGTGTTGCGCAGCACCGCCGCGGGATGATAGGTCACCACGACGGGAATGCCCTCCCAGCGATGGTAGCGCCCCCTCAGCGCCCCCACCCCATCCTCCGTCTCCAGCAGCGCCTGCGCGGCGGTGCGCCCCAAGAGGAGGATCATCTGGGGTTTCACCAGCTGGATCTGGCGCTTGAGATACGGGATGCATGCATCTCGTTCATCGCCTTGGGGGTCGCGATTATTCGGCGGGCGGCACTTGACGATGTTGGCGATGTAGACCCCCTTCCCACGTTCGAGGTGGATGCCCTTGAGCCAACTGTCCAGATAGGCACCGGCCCGTCCAACAAACACATGGCCGCTCTTGTCCTCTTCCGATCCCGGCCCCTCGCCGATGACCATCAAGCGCGCCGGGACCGACCCCTCGCCGAAGACCGTCTTCGTCCGCCCCTCACTGAGGCGGCACTTGGTGCAGGTGGCGACCATCGCCTCGAGCACCCTCAGGTTCGCCCCCTCGATGGAGTCCACATCCAGGGGCGGTGGAGAGAGCACATCGAGGATGGTCGAAAGATCGTGCTCCACCGCTTCATACGCTGTGCCCTTGATCAAAGCCTCGGCCTCATCGATAAGGCTGAGGTATGAGCCGATGCTCTCTGCAAGCTGCTGTCGCTTCATGGTGTCCCCCCCTCCTCAAACCACGCATACTCATCCGCATCATAGCTGATGCGGTAGAGGTAGAGACCGGAGGCGCTGGCGGTGCGGCCGGCCCCGCTGCGGTCCTTGGCTTCCAGGCGGGCACGGAACTCTTCGCTCTCCATTCCCTCGTGGGCTGCCGTCATCATCGTGCCGACCAAGGAGCGGACCATCTTGTAGAGGAAGGCGTTGCCGGTGATGGTGTAGCTGAGGAGCTCTCCACCCCATCGGTCCTCCTCGAGGCGCCAGTACGACTCGTAGATGTCGCGCATCTTGCTCGGGCAGAGGTCACCACTGCCGGTGAAGGTGGAAAAATCATGGGTCCCCTCAATGATCTTGGCATAGGCGTCCAAGAGCTCTTTGGGGGGAAACTCCTTCACCGTGGCCACCAAGGTGGCGTCAAAGCCGTTGACCTCATCGTGGCGCTTGAAGTAGTAGCGATAGGTGCGCGCCATCGTCGTGAAGCGTGCATGGAAGGAGCCGTCGACCTCGCTGCTCTCCAGAATCCTGATGTCGGGGGGCAGGATCCGGTTCAACGCGACGGCGAACTTCTTGGCCGGCAGGCGGGTGTTGGCGATGTCCATGTGGCAGACCTGGCCCAGGGCATGGACCCCGCTGTCGGTGCGCCCGCTTCCGACGATCTCAACCGTCTCGCCGATGAGGGTGGTCACCGCCTCCTCCAGCACCTGGGCCACGGCGATGGCATTGGTTTGACGCTGCCATCCGCTGTAGTGGCCGCCATGGTAGGAGACGGTCATTTTGATGCGCCTGAGGCCTTCGCCGAGCGGCTCGAGCGCCGGCCTTTTCCAGTCACTGCGGGCCATCGGATCCTCCTGAGAGCAGGACGACCGCCACCGCCACCGGATCATCATGGGAGATGGAGAGCATGATACGGGCACTGCCGACCAGGTGGAGGGCCGCTCCCTCCAGGACAAAGTGGGGCGCTCCCTGCTCCCCCCTCTCCACCAGTACTTGGTGGGGGATCAAGCGGGCGATTCCACACCCCAGCGCCTTGCCCAGCGCCTCCTTGGCGGCAAAACGCCCACTCAGATACTCCGCGGCCGCACCCTCGGCCATGGAGGCGGCCTCGGCGAGCTCGGCGGGGTGAAAGATGCGTCGCTTCACCCCTTCCGGCAACGCCTTGATGCGGGAGATGTTCACCACATCAACCCCGAGGCCTGAAGGCATCATAGATCCTGCCCCTCAGCAAAGAGAATCCGATACTGGCTTGGACTTGCCAAGAGCGATATCTGGGCGCTGTCGAAGACGCGCTCATCATAGATGAGCACGACGCTCCGGGCAGCGATGCCGGTCGCCCGCACATCGGAGAAGTCGATGCTCGCCGTGATGGAGGCGGGGTCGACGAGGTAGATGATGCTCTCATTGCCCTTGATCTGGACATCGACTTTCTGTGGAATGAGGCTTTCGGCGACCAGATGCTCGGGCAGCTGGACCGAGAGGGGGATGGTCACCACCCTGGTTTCGAGGGTGGAGTATTGGATGAAGGCGTAGATGAGGAGGGCGAAGACCAGGCTCAATACCTTCGCCGGCCAGTTGAAGAGGAGGGTCTGCAGATGTTTATTCGTTTTCATCGCTCGCCTCCTCGTCGATCAAATCCTCACCGGTGATGTCCTGGTAGTTGAACAGGGCGAGCAACATCCGCTTGATGGTCGGCACATCCAACTGGTAGAAGAGGTTCGCGTTGTACGTCAGGCTGATGGCCCCGGTCTCCTCACTGACGACGAGGACCACCGCATCACTCTCCTCGGCAAGGCCGAGGGCGGCGCGGTGACGGGTCCCGAAGTTCCGCTTCATATCCGTCTGCTCACTCAGCGGCAGATAGCACCCCGCCGCCAGGATCTTGCCGCCTTGGATGATCATGGCCCCGTCATGGAGCGGCGTGTCATGGTCGAAGACGGTGAGGATCAAGCTGGTGGAGAGATCGGCGTTGAGCCGGGTCCCGCTGTCGATGATCGACTTGATGCCCAACCGGCGCGGGAAGACGATCAACGCTCCGCGGCGTTTGTTGACCAAGACGGTGCAGGCGTTGAGGATCGAATCGATCTGATCGCCGCTGGTCGCCTGCCCCCCGATGCGGAAGAGGCGGCCGCGGGTGCTCCACGCCTGGGTGAAGGAGCGCCTCAGCTCCGGTTGGTAGATGATGCTGATGAAGATCGTCGCCGGTATGGTGATCCGCTTGAAGAACCAGAGGAGGACCTCAAGATTGAGGATGTAGGAGAGGGCGTAGGCGGAGAAGAGAACGACCAGCACCTTGATGATCTGTTGGGCCTTCGTCTGGGCGATGGCGACATAGAAGCGATAGAACGCCCACGCCAAGACCCCCACCTGTACAGCGGGCTTCACAAACCAGAAGAACGATTGCAGCGTATCAATGCCCATCACGACTCCTCGTCATCGACCGGCACCCAATCGAGGGTTCGGTGTACGGCTTTCATCCAGTAGTGAATCTTCGCCTCTCGCTCCGCTTCTCCCATCGTCGCCTCCCAGCGCCGCTCCTCCTTCCACTGTGAAGCCAGGACTTCCAAACTCTCCCAGATCCCCACGGTGAGGCCGGCCGCGTAGGCGGACCCCAGTGCGGTGGTCTCGACCACCAACGGCCTGATGACCGGGATGCCGAGCAGGTCGGCCTGGAAGGCCATCAACGGGGCGCTGTTGGTCAGGCCGCCGTCGACACGCAACTCGCTGAGGGTGATCTCTGCATCGCGCTCGATGCCCCTAAAGATATCCCACGCCTGGAAGGCGGTCGACTCCAAGATCGCCCGGCAGATGTGGGCGCGAGTCGCATATCCGGTAAGGCCGGCGATGACCCCGCGGGCATCGCTGCGCCAATAGGGGGCGAAGAGCCCACTGAAGGCGGGCACGATGTAGACGCCCCCGCAGTCTGGCACACTCTCGGCGAGCCTGTCCAGCTCCTGTGCGCTCTCTACGAGCTTGAGGCTGTCCCGGGCCCACTGCACCAGGGAGCCGGCCACGGCGACCGACCCCTCCAGCGCATAGACGGGTTTGGATCCCGCGATCTGGTAGGCGACGGTCGTGAGGAGCCCTTCGGCGCTGAGCTTGGCCTCACAGCCGGTGTTCACCAGCAAGAAGCAGCCGGTTCCGTAGGTGGACTTGGCCATCCCCTCACCAAAGCACGCTTGGCCGAAGAGCGCCGCTTGTTGGTCACCGAGAATTCCGGCCACCGGCACGGGAAAGCCGAAGGGCCCGTCGGTGGCGCACTCCGCGTAGACCATCCCCGTCGAGGGGACGATGGTGGGCAACGCCTGGACGGGGATGTTGAAGAGCGTGAGCAACTCCTGGTCCCACTCCAAGGTGTTGATGTCCATCAAGAGGTAGCGCGAGGCATTGGAGACGTCGGTGACCACCGCCTGCTTGCCGCTGAGGTTGTAGACCAGCCACGTGTCGATGGTGCCGAAGACCACATCACCGCGCTCAGCCTCGGCGCGCAGCCCCTCCACGTGCTCCAAGAGCCAGGCGATCTTGCTGGCTGAGAAGTACGGGCTGAAGATCAAACCGCTCTTCTTCTGCATGGAGGATGCATCGGTCTTCTTCTTCAACTCCTCGATCAAGTCAGAGCCCCGCAGGTCCTGCCAGACGATGGCATTGTGGCGCACCGCCCCACTCCTGCGGTCAAAGGCGACGATCGTCTCACGTTGGTTGGTGATGCCCACCGCAGAGATATCGCTGCCCTGCAAGCCTGCCTTTGCAAGCGCTCCTTCGATACACTGGTGACAATTTTCCCAGATTTCCAGAGGGTCGTGCTCGACCCACCCCGGCTTGGGATAGATCTGGCGGTGCTCCTTCTGGCAACTGGCGACGATTGCGCCCTGGTCGTCGAAGATGATGAACCTACTGCTGGTGGTTCCTTGGTCCAAAGCTCCGATGTACTTCACGATGCCCCCCTCTGAAGAGAGTATAGCTTCTCGTCCTCTTTTTTGAAAGGCAAAAAATGGCTGTACCCTCTGGGAAGGCACCCCCGTTCCATGCTATACTCTGCCCATGAGACTCAAAGACATTCTCAATTGTGTCAATGCAAAGCTCGTCTGTGGCGAGAAACATTTGGAGGATGACATCAAGCGCGGCTTCGCCAGCGACTTGATGAGTGACGTTCTGACAATTTTGGAGGATGACATCATCCTCATCACCGGCCTCTCCAATGTGCAGGCCATCAGGACCGCCGACATGAGCGACATCAAGAATATCCTCTTGGTCCGCAACAAGAAACCGAGTCCGGCGATGATCGAGATGGCCAATGATCTCTCCATCTCCCTCGCCTACACCTCGTACTCCCTCTTTCGGGCAAGCGGGCTGCTCTACCACGCGGGTCTCAAGCCGGTCTACTGATCCTTACAACGGCAGTCGAATCGCCTCCCTCTCCAGCGCTGGATCCTTGGCACGCTCCTTCTCCAAGAGTTGCGAGCCGGTGATCACCACGCGGCTCTCCACGGTCGCCGCCCCCTCGATGAGGGCCGAAGCCGCGCTCCTGATCGCCTCGCTGTCGATGGCCAAGAGCTGCTCACGCCGCTTCTCCCGGTACTCATCACTGATGTGGTAGAGGAGGCGACGGAAGGAGAGCAGCGACTGCTGGCTGGGCGAGAGGGGGCGCAGTTCACTGCCGACCATCGCGATGAGGGCGCTCTCAAGCGCCTTCGTGTCGACCTTCCCCGCGGCATAGGACGCCAAGACCTCCTTGAAATCATCGAAGGAGGCGACGATGCGCGGGTCGCGATAGGTGGAGAAGAGGAAGAGCTCCTCCATCACATCGACGGTGGTATTGACCCCATACGCTCCCCCTTGTCCACGGATCCGTTCCCAAAGCTCATTGCCGCTCATCATCTGGGCAAGGAGGGCCTGGGCCGCCTGGAGGTCGCTGCCCCGCTCACTGGTGCGCAGGGCGTACGCCTGGTAGCTGACACTCGAGGGGAGGCGATAGATCGAGAGCGCATGGATTTCATCCCCGTTGAACTGCTCATACACCCGCTTCTTCGCTTCGATGGGCTCCCCGTGGCCGAAGGAGGAGACAAAGGTCTCCAAAAGAGCGGCCATCGAGTCCTGGTTCTCCTCGTCACAGAGGAGGTGGAGGGTCAAGCGCTCCCGGTTGTCGAGCTTCTGCTGCAGCGCCTTCATCCGTGCCGCCAACCCGTCCAGGTCGTCCCGTTCAATCCCCTCCAGATAGAGCCATTGGCTGAGTCCGCTCAGCAGCTCCCCCTCGTATTGCAGAGGCTGCAACTGTGCCGCCGCCGCGAGCGAGGCGAAGCCATGGGCCGAGTAGGTGACCGAATCGCGGTACTCGCCGCGCAGCGTGGTAAGCACCTGCTGGACCGCCCCAAGGTCATCGACCGCACTGGTGCGCAGGATATCGGCGGTCAGGGCAAGCGCCTTCTTTGCATCGGAGGGGAGCACCTTGATGCGGCAGATCAGATTCTGCGCGGCATCCCCGCTCAGGGTGCTGCCCATCTCCAGGAAGAGGGCGAAGTCGCCGGTACAATCCTTGAGGGCGGTGGCCACCTCGACGTAGGAGCGATTCCCCACCCCGCTCATCTGCACCAGACGCAGATAGAACGGGAGGAGGAGCAGCTCGTCACTCTCCAAATCCTCGGTGTTCATGGCGATGTTCACATAGCTGATGGTGTTGCAGAACCCGGTGCGGACAAAGAGGGGACGGGTCGCACAGAGGCGCTCTTGGTGGGTATTCTCCTTGACCTCGACCGGCAGGTCCTCGATCAAGAGGCGCGGGATGGTGGCCAAGGAGGCTTCATCGTCCCCATCCTCCTCAAAGCGGTCGAAGCGCTCGTTTTGCGCCATGACCTCACGCACGCCCTTCTTGCCCAGGTCGTCGGTCACCCGCTGGGTGTACTTGGCGATGACCTCAAGCTGGCGGTCGTGGTACGTCTCATCACCCTTGACGGTGACGAGGCACCGGTGGGGATTCTCCAACAAGTGCGTTTCGATCCAATCCTCGAAGTACCGTCGATTCTTCCTGACCGCCGCCTCCAGGCGAGCCAACGGCTTTGCTGATCCAATGGTGGCTGTCGGCCCCAAATCATAGATCCAGCCGCGCATCGCACGGCCCAGGATCCTCAGTCCATTGGGAGCCCCGCCGGGGATTTCGAGCAGTCTGAAGCGTGCGCGCTTCAAGGACGAGGTGACGAGCTTTCGATCCAGCCCATCCTTGACGATTTTCTTGAGGGTATCGAGGATGAAGGCACCGGCCTCCTCGCTTCGGTCGGCATCGATGCCCTTGAAGCCGATGATCATCGGCATCTGGTAGTAATCGGTGCTCATCCCGCTCTCCGGGGAGATGTCCTCCCCGATCCCGCTCTCCAGAATCGCCTTGTAGAGCGGGGCGGCGGGGTTGCCGAGGAGAATGTCGACCAAGGTCGAGAGGGTGACCACCTCAAGGGAATCGGTGACCGGCTCGGTCGCCCACGCCCAGACCACCGAGTTGCTCGCCTTCCCCTCCCCGTTCTCGGTGGGGCTGGTGAAGGTCGCCGTCCGCTCCCGATCCCACGCCCGGCTCTCGGTGACGGTGGCGTTGATGTTCAGGGAGCCACGGTGCAACAGGTAGTGTTCTTCCAGGAAGGCGAGCTTCTCGCCGACCTCGAGATCCCCGTAGAGGAAGAGCTTGGCATTGGAGGGGTGGTAGAACTGGCTGTAGAAGGAGACGAACTGCTGGTAGTCCAGCTTGATGATCTCTTCAGGATCCCCACCGCTGTCGAAGGAGTAGGCGGAGTCGGAGTAGAGGAAGCGTACGCTGTTGCGTCCCACGATCGAATCGTGGTCCGACCCATCGCCGAGCATCTCATTGAAGACCACCCCCTCATAGCGGCACCCCTCTTCGGTGCAGACGAGGCGGACCCCCTCCTGCCAGAAGGTCTCTTCACGCAAGAGCGGGGCGAAGACCGCATCGGTGTAGACGTTGAAGAGGTTGTCGAAGTCCGCCTTCAGCGGGCTCGCGGCCGGGTAGAGGGTCTTGTCCGGGTAGGTCATCGCATTCATGAAGGTATTGACCGACCCCTTGAGCAGGCTCATGAAGGGGTCGCGTACCGGGTAGCGCTCACTGCCGGCGAGCACACAGTGCTCGAGGATATGGGCGACCCCGCTGTTGTTGGAGGGGAGGGTCTTGAAGATGTAGCTGAAGAACCGCTCCCGGTCATCGTTGACCAGCTGGAAGACCTCCATGCCGGTTTCAATATGGCTGAAGGTGTATCCCACCCCCTGGTACTCCTCGAGATTCTCGATGGCGGTGATCTGAAACCCTGCGATTTGGTCGCCGACTGACCATTGGTGCTCGTCCATTCCTGTCGCTCCTTGTATCGAGAAGCTACCACGCGCACCGGTCCTTGACAAGGGGAGGTGGCCACGCTAGCGTTGACCCATGCATATCATCGGTCCACACACCAGCATCGCCGGGGGCCTTCAGAAGGCCGCCGAGCAGGCCGCCGCCCTCTCTGCCAACGGCTTTGGGATGTTCACCAAGAACCAGCGCCAGTGGAGGGCGAAAGCCATCACGGCGGAGGAGGCGAGCCGGTTCAAAGAGACGCTCTCGGCATTGGGATTCACCGCGCACCAGATCTTGGTGCACGACAGCTACCTCATCAACCTCGCCAATGCGGATGATGAGAAATGGGAGCGGGCACTGGCCGCCTTCGTTGACGAGATCGAGCGCGTGGAGACGCTGGGCTTACAGCTGCTCAACTTCCACCCCGGCTCACACCTGGGGGTGCTCGACACCCAGACGGCGTGTCGGAGGGTGGCCACGGCGCTGGACCGGGCCATCGAGGCGAGCGAGTACGCAAAGCTGGTCATCGAGAACACCAGCGGATCGGGCAGCACCCTCGGCTCCACCTTCGAGGAGCTCGCCATGATCATGGAGGCGTCGAGGCACAGTGAGCGCATCGGTTGCTGCATCGACACCTGCCACGCCCACACCGCCGGGTATGACCTCTCCACCATCGAGGGGTTTGAGACGGCGATGGACCGCTTCGCCGCCCTTGTCGGCATGGACAAGCTGTGGGGCATGCATCTCAACGATGCCAAGAGCCACGCGGGCAGCCGCCTCGACCGCCATGCAAGCCTCGGAGCGGGCACCATCGGGTGGGAGACCTTCGACCATATCGCCGGTGATGAACGGTTCGCTTCCATCCCGCTGGTGCTGGAGACGGTGGACGAGAGCCTCTGGGAAGCGGAGGTGGCGCGACTGCGCTGGGGGAAAGACCATGAACGCACTCTTTGAGCGATGCCGCCTCTTCGGCCATCGCGGTAATTCACAGCAGTATCTGGAAAATACCCTCGACGCCTTCGAGGCGTGCATCCAGGACGGCATCGACGGGATCGAGCTCGATGTGCAACGTAC
Organism: Spirochaetales bacterium Spiro_04; assembly: GCA_001604325.1. Lineage (GTDB taxonomy): Bacteria > Spirochaetota > Spirochaetia > Sphaerochaetales > Sphaerochaetaceae > Sphaerochaeta. Next base: position 44,486 of record LVBF01000013.1, on the reverse strand, counting down.
CCGGTGTGGAACGCTGGTCGTCTTCCATGACTTCACCCTCTCGCGGCTCGCCGGCGTCGATCGACGCATCTGTGAGATGGAGTGGGAGGAGCTGAAGGAGATCCCCATCGGTGGAGATCAGCGCATCCCCACCCTCGAACAGGTCTTCGCCCTCATCGGGAATCGGCTCCTCTACGACATCGAGCTCAAGGCCGAAGGCATTGGCCGTACCGGTCTTGAGGAGGGAGTGTTCAAGGCCATCGAGGATGCCGGGTTGCAGGGGAACGTGCTCGTCTCATCCTTCAACCCGATCCTCTTACGACGCTTCAAGCGCCGTGCGCGAAACACTATCCCCACCGCCGTGATCTACAGCCGGTCGAAAGAAGTGCCCACCTTCCTCCACGAAGGGCAAGGCCGCTTTTTATCTCGTCCCACCCTCCTCAAACCTGAGCGGGAACAGGCTCTCCCCATGATCGAGCGCGGGAAGGCGGTGGTCGTGTGGACCGTGGACGATGAAGCGGAAGCTCAACTTCTGGTGGCAAAGGGGGCGAAGGGAATCATCTCCAACCGCCCCACGGCGTTGGCCCACCTCTTCAGGGGGTGAACAACGTCGCTGCGCAGCGTGAGGCTGCAATGGTGCCGAAGCGCTGCAAGGCGGTGATGCGGGCCCGCTCGAGGGTGTCGCCGGTGGCCACCGCCTCGACATCCTCGGTGTCGAAGAGCAGACGCCCCTGGGCGAGGTCGTAGAGCTGGATTCGCCCGGAGGCCACCACCACCGCTTGATCGATGACGTGATCCTCCTCCACCACCCCAACGCTGCCCACATAGGCGAGGGCCGCTGGGCCGAAGCGGTTCCTCAACTCAATGATCTGGTCCTCCAACTCCGTTGCCTTCACATCGACGGCCATCGAGGCGACACTGAAGCGATCGAGGGTGGCGACGAAGGAGGTCAGCGCCACCGCCCCATCGTGGATGGTCCCATCGAAGGCATACTCTTGGATCTCGGCATACAAGAGCGTGGAGGCGAGGGGGGAAGTGCGGTGATAGGGGAAGGCGGTGCGCACCTGGGAGAGCGCATCTTCGACTTGCTCGAGCAACGCTGGATCCAAATTCTGCCTCGATGAGGCGATCGCCTCATCCAGGTCGAGGGAGAAGGTGATGGCACCCTCTGTGACCAAGAGCTCACTGTGGGGAACGAACAGGAATGAGCCTTGGGAGGCGGTGGTGAAGATCAACTCATCGTCGTAGCGTTCGCCAAGGCTGTTGTAGGCGGAAAAAGATGCCCGTATGGAGGCATTGACCACCCGGGAGGAGATCAAGCGGCGACGTCGGCGCAACTGCACCACGGTCGTCACCGCCCCCTCATCAGAGGAGCGGAACGAGAGGTGCAGCGCCTTGATATAGGCGATCGCCCGGTCGACCAGGAGGGAGCTCTCGTGCTTCTTGTCCAGGATGGGTCCCGAGGATGCGACGGCGGCGGCCTCCAGGTACCGGGCGATGGCCTGCGTATCATCGTTGGCCCGATACGCTCGATCGGCCTCCTTGATCAAGGAGCTGATCCGCTCCTCCCGTTCTTGCGTCTGGCGATAGATGGTGGTTTGCCTCGCCTTGAGAGCCGTGGTATCCATGCGGGCCAGCAGATAGACCTGGATCATCCCTTTCTCTGTGCGCTGGTGCTCACTGGTCACCGAAAGGTTGAAGTCGGAAATCCGGGATGTGGTGGTGAGCTCCCGGTAGTAGGAGTCCCGTATGTCCTCACCGACAAAGGTGGAGATCTGAGCAAGGATATCGTCATACGAGGCCAAGCGGGCATTATAGGCGACCGTACTGCTGCCTTTGCCGACAAAGGCCATCTGGTCACCCCGCACCGTGGGGTTGTACACCCAGGAAGGCAGACCCTCCACCTGGGAGCGCACCAAAATCCCGAAGGAAGAGCAGGAGCTGAGGAGGATGAGGATGGCCAAGAGGAGGGGAATGAAACGCTTCATGGCGTATAAGTGTACGCTGTTCCCAGCGTGAAGAACAGCCCTTGGTTCACGGTGTTCTCTGCGGTGGCCGCATGGGCAGTCCCCACGAGGGCGGTCAAGCGCCAGGAGGAGAGTCGGCAGGAGAGGCCGATGCGGGCTGAGGCGGAGAGCAGCACCCCATCATCCCATCCTGCGCCAAGGTCGGCCCACCCCTCGATGGAGAAGATTCGTCCAACGACATTGCCCGTGCCAAAGAAGTGGGCCAACGGCAGGGAGGCGCCGAGCCCCAGACGTACGGTGAGCGACTCAGCGGTGCTGTAGCCGATGCCATAGCGGACTTCCAGCGGGTACCGGGGCAACGGCTGGAGTACCATGGCCTCCACGCCGATGGTTCCCGTCAGAGAGATCGAGGCGGAGAGGGCGGCGGAGAAGGTGCCCATGCGCTCAAGGCCCATATGGGGCAACAGCGCTCCTCCCGACGTCTGAACCGCCATGACGGACATCTCGTCGCCCTCCACGACCCGCATCACCCGTACACTCCCCCTCCTCTTCAAATCTCGATCGACGACCCAGTACTCGAGCCCTTCACGTCGCGTCTCCAGCCCTTCGATCATGAAGCCGGAGGAGAGCGGATAGGAGAGGCGTGCCCCCTCGGGCAGCTCGATGAGGGAGAGGGCATCCCATAAGAGCGCTGAGCGGAGGGTGCCCATCACCTCCGGTGCCTCTGACGGGAGGGGGACGGAGAGCGAACCGGTCTCGGTGGAGAGGGTCAGCACCAGACCATCATCAAGGTGTCCAGTGACGGTTGCCTCCGCTTCCATGCGACCGAAGAGAAATTTTTCCACGCCGGATCGCACCTGCGCCTCATACTCATCGCCGACCGCTGCCTCGACACGAAGATCGAGGGTCGCCGCAGATACCAGGGAGGCAACGAGCAAGAGGGTGAGCAGGAGGCCGGCTCGTTTCATCAGCGGCCCCCGACCTCGACGATCTTGACGATCAGACGAGCGGCATCGGCCATCGCGCCCAGGGCCGCCCACTCATAGATCGAGTGGATGTTGTAGCCGCCGGTGAAGATGTTGGGACAGGGGATGTTGCGTTCATTGGCCATCCGCGCCCCATCGGTGCCGCCCCGGATGAGCTCTTCCCGCAACTCGAAGCCCAACTCACGCCCCGCCTCCTTGAGATGCTCCATGGCAAACGGTTTGTTCTCGGCGATCAGGGCCATGTTGTAGTAGACATGCTTGGCGTCCACACTCACCGTACCGCCGTTGTACAACGCCTCGGTGGCAACGGCGAGTCTCTTGATGGCCTCGATGCGTCGGTTGAGTACGTCAAGGTCGAAGTCGCGCAGGTAGATGGTCAGGTCCACCGCCGTCGCGGTGCCGCTGATGTTCTGGGCGCAGTAGTACCCGTAGCGCTCGTCGGTCGCCTCCGGGCTCTCCGCCTGCGGCAGGGCGTTGACGAAGAAGGCGGCCATCGTCAGGGCATTGACCAAGCGCCCGCGCGCCATGCCCAGGTGGTAGCTGATGCCCTCGAAGCGCACCTTCACCGTCGCTGCGTTGAAGCACTCACTCTCGATCACGTGGCGTCCGCCCCCATCGATGGTATAGCAGTACTGGCAGCGGATCTTGTCGTAGGGGAAGTGGTCCATCCCCGCGCCCGTCTCCTCATCGGTGGTGAAGATCACCTCCACCTCACCGTGCTCGATCTGGGGGTTGTCGATCAGATACTGCAGGGCGCTCATGATCTCGGCCACCCCGGCTTTGTCATCACTGCCCAAAAGCGTGGTCCCATCGGTGACGATCAACGTATCTCCGATATATTCCCCCAACGCCGGGTTGTCGGCCACCGAGAGCGTCACGTCCCCGTTCAACGGGATGTCCTTGCCATCATAGGATTCGATGACCCGTGCCTTCACCCCATTTCCCGGTACATCGTCGGCGGTATCGACATGGGCCATGAAGGCGACGGTGGGCACATCCCTCGTCGTGTTGGATGGCAGACGGGCGATCACCACCCCTTGCGGTGCCGTTGTGACATCCTCGATTCCCATCTCAGTGAGCTCTTTGGCCAAGAGGTGCAAGAGCTCCCATTGTCCCTCGGTGGAGGGACTCTTGGTCGCTACGACGCTCTCGTCACTCATTGTATCGATGGCGACATAGCGCAGAAAACGCGCAAGAAGGTTGGATTCAAATGCTCTGGACATGATGATGGTTGCTCCTTTCCCCACAGGGTACTGCAAGTATTTCACAAAGTGGGGGCAGGAGCAACCTGGGGTGTCACACAGAGAAGTTGTACTTCTTGAGCATCGGCTTGATCAGATCGACGACATTGTAGATGGCGAACACACAGATGATGATGCCGGTGACCACCGGGCTCCGCTTCATGGTGGTGCCCACCGCCATCATGCTGGCGGCAAACGCATAGGAGGCCTGCGGTTCGGACGTGACCTCTGCTATCCACTCGGCGAACGAATCATCCAGCGAGCCGCCGAACTCATAGTAGCGCCAGATGCACATCACCGACGTCGACACGACGCCCGTAGCGATCGCAATGGCCGCTGCGGCTGCGATCTTGCCCCAGAAGACGACGGTGGGAATGCACGCATACACCACTCCGGCGGTAAAGAGGACCAGGGTCCGGGTGACCAAATCCTGCATATCCTTCCAGAACGCCGCCCGCTGACTCGGGGCCAGAGCGCGGGCCAGCTCTTCACCCTTCTGCATCAAGATGGCCCTCGTCTGTGTGAGTTGCTCATCCAGTTCCACCCTTCCCGCCTCATCGAGCAACGAGTGGGCGAATGAGACCACCTCTTCGTACTGCTCATCACCACTCTCAGCCCAGCCCACGGTGTACATGAACTCGAGGTACTCACGACCCTTCTCTTCTCCAAGCGTATTGGAGACGATCTCGGCGCTGCTCACCTCCCCCCTGGCCAACACGCGGGACAACTCCTCTTCGAGGTACGGCATCACGACCTGCCGTTGCTCCTCGATTATCTCGGTGGCCCGGGGAATCAACTCCTCATCCGAGATCCTCGCCTTGCTCTTCGCCTCCCACCCCATCGAACATCCGCTGAGTGGGATGATGAGTGCGATGACCAATGCCCATCTGCCTATCGTTCGTATCATTGAAACTCCTCCCTCTCCTGTTGATGATGATCTTCACTCCCCCTCTGTCCTCGAATGGCCAACAGGAAAAGTCCAGCCGAACAAGAGAGCACAGCGAACCATGGGAAAGTGTGTGAAGATGTCACCCATCTCTGCATACTCACCCTCAAAGACCCGATTGGGATCACGGACGATCACCATCGGGGTCAGGACAAAGCCGGGGGGAATGGAAAACTTCCACCCCACGGCCATCTCGTTGAGAAAGAGCACCGCCGGATCATCCTCCCCCCGCTGATTGCCCAACACCCCGACCTGAGCCAATGAGAGGGAGAGGAAGAACGGCCAACCCAAGGGGTAATAATCGATGAAGAGGCCTGCTTCCAGGTAGTAGGGATCACCTTTGAGCCACTCAGCGGTCAGCGTGACGGGCAGACGCAACCCAAACTCCTCGGTGATGTCCCAGGCCACTTCCAGGCGAAGGTGGGCGGTGTCGAAGAAGAAACTCTCGATTGAACCAAGGTCGATGGCCACCGAGAGCCCCTCTCTTGCTCCGAGCGGCATGAGGCAGAGTGCTACGATGCAGAAGGCGGTGAACTTTTTCATGTTCTTCCTCCGATTTCGAGGCTAGCACGATGGCTCGATTGCGGATATTCTCCAAAATGGGTACTCATTTATGGGGATATGGTGTAAAAACCCCACCGAGTATATAAATGGGTACCGTCAGGTGTTATACTGGGTGGAAGGAGCACAATGTGAGAAAAAGTGGCTTGATAGCATTGATTGTCATCGCTGTGTTGACCGTGGCAGCCGGCGTCTACTGGTACATGGAGTTCATGCCCTTGGCTGATAGAGCGTCAACGCAGCAGACGGAAGCGCCAACGACACCAGCGACTGAGCAGGTGGCTGTCCACGCGGAGCATGATGCGGTAGTGGCGCCTCCCATCAGAACGAGCTCACCGACTGCCTTTGATTCTCTTGATGAAGAACCCATCGGTATCGATGCAAGCGAGGCCGATCCCATCGTCGATGAAAGCGAGGCCGATCCCATCGTCGATGAAAGCGAGGCCGATCCCATCGTCGATGAAAGCGAAGCTGAGCCCATCGTCGATGTAAGCGAAGCTGAGCCGATGATGGTTGATGAAATTGAAGCTGAGCCGATGGCCGATGAAAGCGAGGCCAAACTCCCATCTGCGGCAGTCGAAGTTCCGTACACCGAGGTTGAGGTGACGGTTATTCCCTTCTCCGAGCTCGAAGAAATCATCGGCAGTGAACTGTTCGCCCTCGCACAACCACTTGATATCGATCTCACGCTTCTGAAGGCAAAACCAGAAGAACCGGTCGTAGCCGACCTTCCGCTTCCCCCACCGGTTGAAGAGGAAGAAGTCGAACCAATCGAGATCGAACGTTCGCTTCCTCCGCTGGTCGAAGATGAGGAAATCGAGCCGATCGTAGTCGAAGAGGAGAGAGGGAGCGATGTCCCGCTCGATGAGCCCACAGAGACCATGCCGGTGGTCGCTTCTGAAGCCCTCCCGATCCCCACGACCCGCTCTGATCGTGAAATAAAAGAACAGTTCTGGAACGCTGAGTTCCGCGTCTCGGCGATCAGCCTCGCCCTTCCCTCCTTCAAGGGGGAAAGCTTTGGCTTCGAGCTTGGCATTCTGCACCGCCACGGTGAGCTCTTCAGTTGGGGTGGGGGGCTTGCAGGTGGCAAGAACGCCACCGACTGGATGCTCGACATCGTGGGGAGCGCTCGGTTGACCTTCGCACCTCAGGCCACGTTCAGCTATCCGCTGACGATTTCTCTCGGCCCGTCTGCCCTCTTCTCCTCAACGCCGGCCTTCGGCCTCGTTGCCCGAGTTTCGGGGGGTGTCACTGTCAAGCTCATCGACTCCTTCTCCCTCTTCTATGAGGTGGGTCTCTCTGGTCGCTGGTATGCTGGAGATGACATCTCATTCGCCTTCGAGCCGGCCAGAATCGGTATTTCCTACTCCTGGTGAGGTACGGTCAGGAGGGTGATGAGTCTCTCCGGTTTTTTCGTATAGCAGTAACGGCCCTCCTCCTCGGTTGCGATGAGGAGGCCTTTTTTTCGCTTGGTGACGAACGGTGAGAGGTGGATCACATCCCCTCTCTCGATCTCCCAGGCGGTCTCGATGGGTGTTCCCCGGCGCACCAGGAAGAGAATCTTCTCCTCCGTCACCACCAATGCCCCCAACTCCCGCTTCTCATCCAGCGATGAGGAGTACGAACCGCTCTCATGATGGAGGAGGGGCTCCTTCACGTACCGTGCTGCACGCTTGCGCCCGATACGCCAGGTGGTGACCCAAAAGAGCAGGGCAAGGGCGAGCAGAAGAGCCAACAGGGCATAATAGAGCGTACGTCCCACATAGAGCGGGTTGAGAAAGACAACGGCGGCGGTGGTGGCCAGCAGGGCGATTCTGATGATGATCTGCATACCCTCATGCTACCCGCTTGGCGTGTAAAAGAAAAGCTCTCTGAAGCAAATGAAGCACTCCTCCCCCTTATACGGTGGAGGATGACATGAAGAGAACCATTTCAAAGCTACTACTCTTCGCCCTATGCCTGGTCACGTTGCTCGCCATCTCTTGCAGTGATGACGAAGCGGTTGCCCGTTCATCGTTGCACCTGAACATGGACAGCAGCAAGGCATTGCAGCGAACCTTGGTACCGGATGACACACCACTGTCTGTGTCTCGCTATGTGGTTGAAGGCGATGGTCCACAGGGCTCGACGTTCAGTATTGTGAGCACCAATACTTCGGTCGAGGTCCAAGGGCTGCTCATCGGCACGTGGGATCTCACGGCAGTGGGGCAGAACTCCCAAGGCGTCGACTTGGTGCGGGGGACCCAAACAGTCACGCTCACCAAGGAGCCCACCGAGGCGGTCATCGAGCTCAATACGCTCTCAGGCACCGGCGTGATGGACATCGAGTTCTACTGGGATGTCTCACAGATCAGCGATGCGACGCTGTCCGTGTGGCTTGAGGACAGTGAGGGGGTACGCACCAAGTTGACACCCAAGGTCAACAACAGCACGCACGGCTCGGTGCAGTACACATCCACGCTGGAAGCCGGCTCCTACCTCTTGCAGGCGCAGCTGGACAGCGCCGACATTCGCGTGGCGGGCTGCGTGGAAGTGGTGCGTATCGTCGGGGGGAGGACCACCGAAGCCCACATCGAACTCCGGCTGGACAAGTACAGCGATATCCCCAACACGGTGATGCTTGTCGACAGCCTGGGCACCCCCATCCCCTGCACCATCGGGGGGATCACCGAGACGATGGTGGCTCAAAAGAGCGCGACAGCCACCTTGAGCACCGAGGGAGCACACCCCATCGGGGTCAACTGGTACCTCGACGGTGAGCTCATGGTGGGCAACGAGAGCTGCACCTTCACGCCATCGAGCGGTACGCATCGCTTGGATGTCATCGCAGAAGGAGCATTGCTCGCCAGTTCCGGGTCGGCCAGCATCTCTTTCATAGCCACTGTTGACGGAGAACCGGGCATTCCGACGCTCGTCAGCAGGGTTGTGGACAATACCAATGGCTTGAACATCGGCGTAGGGTCCCAGGTGGCCTTCCTCCCCGATGGAAAGTTTTTGCTGGCCAGCCCTACCCATCAGACCCTCCAGGTCTGTAGAATTGTCCGCGATTCGGTGGAGGTCATCCACACCTACACGTCCGCCGATTCGTTCAATCTCGCCGGTGTGGCCTCACTCTATGCCGACCCGGTGACATACCGGGTGGTGATCTCGAACTCGATCAATCCGAAGGTCGCGGTCTACCAGTACGACCTTTCGACCAGCACGTTGACCAAGCTCTTCGAGAAGGGGAACAATTACGGATGCGAGGAATGGGGGACCGGGACCTTCCCCTACCTCTACCACTGGGCGGTCAATCGCCCCCACGGGGTACTTTTGGGCCTCCATCCGACCTTCGAAACGGCAGTGGAGTTGAATCTCTATGCCGTAGGCGCAGCGGACTTCCATCGAAACGGGTATTACGATACCTTCCCGCCCGGAGATGGCGTCCCGCTCACCGGCATGGACATCACTCCTTCAGGTGATATGACCGCCTTCGTCAAGGCGAGTGATTCACTGATCGTCTTCAGTGAATGGGAGCCGAGGATCGGCTACTCCTTCGGCATGAGGACAGAGATTGATTCCAGTGATGCTCCATTCCTCGACGGAGTGCGGGAAGTCTGTTTCCTCGACGATACGAACATGGTCTATGCCACGAGCAAGGATATCGGGCGCTTTGCCAGAACCGGGACCAGCAATTGGGAACAAAAGGAGATCTTCACCTCGAACATCTACCAGACCGGCTTGATGGAAGACATCATCGCCCTCACGCGCGCCCCTGATGGCAAGCACCTCTATGTGCTCTGCCGGCAGAGCCACAACCTTGCCGTCTTCTCCTTCGAAAACGGCACACTTGAGGAGATGGGATCGGCCTCGCTCGGGAACTTCAACCCCGCATGGATGGAGCTCTCACTGAATGGAGACCACCTCTTGGTCACATCGGAGAACAGCGAGGAGTTGTTGTTGTACAGAATCCTGTAACGAAGAGGAGAGGCCCGGGATTTCCGGGCCTCTCTCTTGAGCATGTTGTAGATTACGCCTTATACATCGGACGCTTCTCGTAGGTCGTGTGCAACAGGTGGTGGGCCTTCTCACTCAGCGGCTTCTCCAGGAACTGGTCGTAGAGCGCGAGGATCGACTCATTCTGGTGTGAACACCGGACTTCACTGTGCTTGTCGTCGGCGTAGAGACCGGCGGCCCGCTCCTTGCGCAGGATGTCGGTCGCCCCGTACGGTTGTCCGCCTCCGGCGATACAACCACCACGGCAGGCCATCACCTCGATGAACTCGTAGGGGGCCTGCTCACCCTTGGCCTTCGCCGCGCGCACTTCATCGAGCACCTCGGCGATGTGGGAGAGGCCATGGACCACAGCGACCCTGACCGGGGTTCCATCGAAGTCCACCGTGCCCTTCTTGATCTCATCAAGGCCACGCACCGACTCGATGTCGATGTTGGTCAGTTCCTTGCCGGTCGCCACGTGGTAGGCGGTGCGCACCGCAGCCTCCATGACGCCTCCGGTCGCTCCGAAGATCGTACCGGCTCCGCTGTACTCGCCGAGCGGGTTGTCCGCTTCCTCCTCCTCAAGGGAGAGGAAGTCGATGCCCGAGCTCTTGATCAAGCGGGCGAACTCACGGGTGGTGAGCACCAGATCGACATCCTGATGTCCGCTGGCATACATGGTCTTGTCACGCACCGTCTCAAACTTCTTGGCGGTACACGGCATGATGGCCACCGTATACATCGAAGCGGGGTCGATCTTCGCCTTCTCGGCATAGAAGGTCTTCTGCACCGCACCGACCATCTGCATCGGGCTCTTGGCACTGGAGACGTACTCGAGCAGATCCGGATAGAACTTTTCGATGTAGTCCACCCACGCGGGGCAGCAGGAGGTGAACTGGGGAAGCGGTCCGCCGCCGCCGATGCGGCCGAGCAGCTCACTGCCCTCCTCCATGATGGTCAAGTCGGCACCGAAGTTGGTGTCGTGGACCGCCGCTACTCCGAGCTTGCGCAACGCGGTGTAGATCTTCTTGGTCGTCACCGTCCCGGGCGGCAGGCCGAAGGATTCGGAGAGGCCGACACGGATGGAGGGGGCGATCTGGACGACGACCTGCTTGGTCGGGTCCGCGACGGCCTCGCGGAAAGTGGCGATCTCATCCTTCTCGTAGATGGCTCCCACCGGGCAGTGCGCGGCGCACTGGCCACAGCGCACGCAGGGGCTGTCATCGAGCTGCAGCATCACCGCAGGGGCCATGACCGTCCCACTTCCACGGCCGATGAACTCGAGGGCGAAGACCCCCTGCAGATCCTGACAGACCTGGACACAGCGGCCGCACTTGATGCACTTCTCCGGGTCGAGGACGATCGAGGCGGAGGAGCAATCCTTGGGGCGGTCGCTGAGGCGTACCTCGAAGGGCTGTTCACGGATGCCAAACTCGGCGGCCAGATCCTGCAACTCACACTGACCGTTTCGGATACAGGTGAGGCAGCTCGACGGGTGGGTGGAGAGGATCAACTCCAGAATCGTCTTACGCACCTCGAAGAGTTCCTGGTCGTGGGTGATGATGCTCATCCCTTCAAACGCGGTGGCCGCGCAGGCGCGGATGATCTTCGAACTCCCCTCCTGCTTTACGATACAGAGGCCACATGATCCGAAGGGGGCCAAGTCCTCGTGGTAACAGAGGGTCGGGATCTTGTAGCCTGCCTGCCGTGCGGCATGCAGGACGGACGTTCCTTCGCTGACCTCGATGGGCGTTCCATTTATCTTGATGTTCACAGTACTCAATTCACTATCCTCCAATTCGCTCAGCGGATTTCAATGGCGTCGAACCGACACGTTTCATAGCATGCGCCACACTGGATACAGGCATTCTGATCTATGACGTGGACCTCTTTTCGCGCGCCGCTGATCGCATTGACCGGGCACTTGCGGGCACAGGCGGTACAGCCGGTGCACTTGTCCTCCAAGATCCAGTAGGAGATCAAATCCTTGCACTTTCCCGCCGGGCACTTCTTGTCCACGATATGGGCAAGATACTCGTCATGGAAGTGATCAAGGCTGGAGAGGATCGGATTGGGGGTCGTCTGACCAAGGGCGCAGAGGCTCCCCTTCTTCATGGCCTCCCCGATCGTCCTCATCGTGTCGATGTCCTCCACGGTGCCGTTGCCCTTGGTGATCTTCTCCAAAATCCGTGCCAAGCTCTTCCCACCGATTCGGCAGGGGGCGCACTTGCCGCACGACTCATCCACCGAGAAGTCGAGGTAGAACTTCACCACGTCGACGATACAGTCGTCCTCGTCCATGACGATCATTCCACCGCTGCCCATCATTGAGCCGGCTTTGACCAGTGAGCCGAAGTCGATCGGGGTATCGAGGTACTCCTCGGTGAGCACGCCACCACTTGGACCACCGGTCTGTACCGCCTTGAACTTCTTGTCGTTAGCGATGCCGCCACCGATGTCGAAGATGATCTCGCGCAGCGTGGTCCCCATCGGAACCTCGACGAGCCCGGAGTTGCGGATCTTCCCGGTGAGGGCGAAGACCTTGGTTCCCTTGGAGTCCGCGGTCCCGATCTTGTTGAACCAGGAGGCTCCACGGGTGATGATGACCGGCACGTTGGCCCAGGTCTCCACGTTGCTGATGACCGTCGGCTGCCCCCAGAGTCCCTTGACCGCCGGGAAGGGCGGGCGGGGCTGCGGCATGCCGCGCTTGCCTTCGATGGACTGCAGGAGAGCGGTCTCCTCGCCACAGACGAAGGCTCCGGCGCCGAGTCGGATCTCGATGTCGAAGTCAAATCCACTGCCGAGGATGTTGTTCCCCAACAAGCCGTACTCCCTCGCCTGGGCCATGGCGATCTCCAAGCGGCTGATGGCCAGCGGATACTCGGCTCGGATGTAGATATACCCCTTATTGGCCCCGACCGTCTTGCCACAGATCGTCATCGCCTCGAGCACCGAGTGCGGGTCTCCCTCGAGGGTCGAGCGGTCCATATAGGCGCCCGGGTCCCCCTCATCGGCGTTACAGACGACGTACTTGATGTCGTTCTTGACCTGACGGGTGAAGTTCCACTTCATCCAGGTGGGGAAGCCGGCACCGCCGCGGCCCCTGAGGCCGGAGCTCTTCAGCTCCTCGATGATCTCGTCGCTGGTCATCTCGAAGAGGGCGCGCTCGAGCGCTTGATAGCCTTCTCGGGCGATGTACTCGTCGATCGACTCAGGGTTGATGAATCCACAGTTGCGCAGCACGATGCGGAACTGCTTCTGATAAAACTGGATGTCCTCGACACGGGCGTGGCGGGTACTGCCACTCTTGTCATAGAGGAGGCGCTCGACCTGCCGTCCCTTGACGATGTGCTCGCGGATAATCTCGTCGGCATCCTCAGGCTTCACCTTTACATAGAAGGCGTCCTCGGGGAGGATCTTGACGATCGGACCCTGTTCGCAGAAGCCGAAACAACCGGTCATGACGATCTGCACTTCGTCAGCGACGCCGTGTTCCTTGCAGGCCGCGATCAAATTCTGGTAGATCTGCTGACTCTTGACCGACTCACAGGCCGTTCCTCCGCAGACCAGGATGTAGTTTCGAAATGCCATTATTTACCCCCGTCCTTCTTTATGATGTCAGCCGCCGGGCGATCGAAGATATGGTCGGTAACCAAGCGACCAGCCATCAAATGCTCCTCGACGATTTTCTTGGCGGTCTTCTTGTCCACCTTCCCATAGATGACGTTCGGCATGCCGGGAACGATGACCTCGATGGTCGGCTCTACATAGCAGAGGCCCATGCAACCGGTCTGGGTGACCGAAATATTGGTGAGCTTGTGCTCATCCAGCGCTGCAAGGAAGGCGTCGAGGGTGTCCTTGGCCCCAGCGGCGATGCCGCACGTACCCATCCCGATGATGATCCGGCTGTCCTTGCCCTCGATATCCCGCTTCTGAATGTCTCCCTGCACCCGCTCACGCAGCGATCGCAGCTCCTCCAGTGTCATCTTTGCCATATCTAATCCTCCTCTCTCGGATTACTATACGTTATTCAGCATGAAGACCGGCCTCTTGGCTGGTCACATATTGCCTGAGCAGGCTCAGGCTTCCACTACTCTCGAACTCGCCGAGCACGTCCAACAGTTCCTTCCGGTCCAGGGTATAGCTCGAGCCCCCCTCAATGCTTCGGGTGACCACAAACTCCTCTGCCTTCGGATGCGCCAGCAGGGTGCAAAGCGCAAAGGCCAAATCTCCGATCGGCGGACTATCGATGTTCTCCATATCAAAGGAGAAGCGTACCGTGGTCCCCTCTCCTACCTGTGAACGCAAGGAAAACTCACCGTTGCAGGCATCCACCGCTTGATGCAGGAAGGGAAGTCCAAGCCCGAATCGTCGGCCCCGATGCTTGCCCTCCTCGCTGTAGAACGGGTCCAGTGCCCGCTTCATCGTATCATCATCCATCCCCTTGCCATCATCGGTGACCGTACAGACCATCATGGGCTCACCCTCTTCTATGGTGAGCGCTACATGCGAGGCGCCCGCCTCGAACGAGTTCTGCACGATGTCCATCAGATAGTCGGAGAGTGAGATATGCATACAACGGTCAAGCCTGCCTCAACGCTGCCAGGATCTTGGGGATCTGAGTCTTGGTCACCTTCCCGTACACCTCACCCCCGATGCTCATCACCGGGGCAAGGCCGCAGCAACCGAGGCAACGCACCCCCTCAAGCGAGAAGATCCCATCCTCCGTGACCGCCCCTGCGGGGATCTTCAGCTGGGAGCCCAGCTCCTCGAGGACCCCTTGTCCGCCCTTGAGATAACAGGCGGTGCCCATACAGACCTGGATATTGTGCTTCCCCGGCTTGGTCAGCTTGAAGAAGTGATAAAACGACACAACTCCCCAGATGGAGGCCAATGGGACATCGAGCATCTCTGCTACCTTGTCAGCGGCCTCGCGGCTGATATAGTGGAACTCCTCTTGGACCTTATGCAACACCATGATGAGGTTGCCCGGTTTTGTTTTCCACTCCTCGATGAACGAGACCAGCTCGGGTGAAAACATTACTTCATTGCTTTGAGACATGTACCCTCCACTGCAAAAAGACATTTGGATGTACTTTACCATTTTCTTGATAACCATGTACATATCTTTCTTAAAATTATTGATGCTATAACATCATTTTACTAAGATATTAATTTTTATTGACTCACTTCTTCGGTTTATGTACAATTATTCACATTAATAGGAGAAATCGACATGAATACGGACCAGTTGATTCGTATCACCCGCTACTACCGCTCTCTCAACCGCCTCAAAACAATCGGCCTGGAAAAAGTCTTCGCGAACAACCTCGCCGATGCCGCCGGCGTCTCGGCGGCCATCGTCCGCAAGGACTTCAGCCAGCTCTCCATCTATGGCCAGAAACGCGGGGGCTATCAGATTGCCGATCTCCTCCTCTCCCTCGGCGAGCTCCTCGGGAAAGGCGACAGCCAGAACTGCATCATCATCGGGTGTGGACGCATCGGCAAGGCCCTGATGCACTACAAGGGCTTCGAACCCGACGGGATACGGATCGTCGCAGGATTCGACAGCGACCCCGTCGTCTACAACGACACGAGCCACCCGGTGCCGCTCTACCCGATCAGCCGCCTCGATGAGGTGATCCGGAACCTTGATGTGAGTGTCGCCATCATCTCCGTACCTGAGCAGGCGGCAAGCGACTCCTATGAGCGGGTGCTCAAAGCCGGGATCATGGGGGTGTTGAACTTCTCCCCGATCACCCTCAAGCCGATCCTTCAGGAGGACGGCACCCTGCCCATCGTCCACAACATCAACATCGCGTTGGAGTTGGAGCAGATCTTCTACGAGCTCAAATTCCCCAAGAACCGATGATCATCGTCTCTTGAGGGTCATGAGCACCGGCAGGTGGTCGCTGACCCCATCGAGCAGATTGACATTCCACGCCTTCGGCTTGCCGTCCCCCCCGATGAGGGACGGCAGGGTGCATACCTCAAAATCATCATACTCCCATCCGATGCCATCGAAGAGTCGATGGCCGGCAAGGATTTGGTCGTACTGCTGCCACACCCCGCCATAGACGTAGCTGCCGAGGAGCGTGTTGTTCAGATCGAGGTACGGACAGTAGTACCATGACGGCAAGAGTCCCCGCTGCGATCCGCTGATGACCAGCGATCCTGCTCTTTCATACGCATCCCTCTGTGGGTGGGTGCTGTCGACGAGCGCGGTTTGGTTCGAGCCGCTCTGCCATACCGCATCGGGATTCTCATTGAAGTCCCCGCAAAGGAGGACATTGGCGTCACCTCGAGCCGCACCTGTTAATGCCTGCATCAAAGCCAACCGTTTCGCTTCGGTCTCCTCCGCCTCTCCAATCTGGCTCTTGGCATGGAGGGCAAAGATCGTGATGGTCCCACCCTCGGTGTTCACCGACGCCTCGAGCGCCGGCCTCCCCCCGCTATGGGAGTGCACGGCCGCCTCGACGAGGGGGTGACGGCTGATGATCGCGATGCTGATGGCCCCTCCCTCCTCCTTGGCGGTGGCGTACCAGCAGTAGCCACGCCGACAGAGATGGCCCTGCAACAGGTCGACCACCACCCGTTCCCCCTCGACCTCTTGGAGCACCACCACATCGGGATAGCCGAGGCGACTGTCGCTGAGGGTGCGCGCAAGGGTATCCAAGCGCATGCGGTAGGTACGCTCACTCCATCGCTTGCTGTCCTGGTACTCGGGGTACTCAGAGCCATCGAGGTGCGCGTCAAAGAGGTTCTGCACATTGTAGGAGACGACCCGGAAGGTCTTCGGGTCATCGACGATGTCACTCTGGCAGCCGCAGAGGAGGGTGATACAAAGCAGGATGATGGTCCACATACCCTGTAAGGGGAGGATGTGGCCGGTTTGCTTCAGCTCTTCACGTTCTTGCCCAGCGAGTAGCTGAAGTAGAGCATGGCCAGCATATCCTGGATATCGAAGAGTGCGATGTTCATCTCCTTGGCCTTGAGCAGGCCACACTTGAGGTTGTCGAAGAGTTCATCGAAACTCAAATCACTCGTCTCCAGGATCGTCACGCAGAGCTCACGGACCTTTTCCCAATCCTCCTTGGCGAACCAGGAGAGGATCTTGGAGTAGTTGAGGTCGATGAGGGAGAGGTCGCGCGACTCGGAGAGGAATGAGGAGAGGTAATCCTTGTTGCCCAGGTTCATCCGCTCATAGATCTGGGCGAGGCGCGGGCTGTCGAATTTGATCATGCTGTCGATGACGGCATAGCGGGTCTGGCGGAAGGTGGGACTGCGTCCCTGCTCGATGGAGATGAAAAACTCTCTCAGGTAGGAGCCGCTCTTGTCCATGATGCGCTTGGCGACGAGAAAGTCGATGGTCTCGTCGATATGGAGCGCCGAGTGGCTGAGCTCATTGACCAAGTTCAGGTACTCGGTGCCTTCGCTGACCCGGGCAAGCGACTTGCTCGCCATCGAACGGACGCTGGCCCAGCGACCGTTCTGCATCAAGTTGAGCAGCACCTGCTTGGCCCGCTCCTCCTTGCGGTACGCCCCCAAGGCGGCGATGGCGTCGAGCTGGACGTAGGAGTCATCATCCTGGGCGACGCGGATGAGGTCGTCGAGCAGCGCTTTGCGGGGGCGGTCGGCAAGGGTACGCACCGCCTCCCGCTTGTCTGGGGAGAAGGGGCTGGCCAGGATCTGGCGCAGCTCACTGGTGGCGAGGTTGTTGAAGTTCTCCCCGAGCGAGAGCATCAGGAAGCGCCGCTTCGCCGGGTCGGTGGTCCGTTGCAGCTTCTCGATCATCGACACGGCGCGCAGACCGTGGCGTGAGAAGAGCACCTGGGCCGCCGCCTGGCTGGTATAGGCACCCCCCTCCTGCAATCGGATGGAGAAGATGACCTCCAATGCGGTGAGGATGATGGCGAAGAGGAAGACGAAGGTGTAGCCGTTGCCCACCGCCTTCCCCCCGATGACGAGCAGGGTGCGGGCGAAGGGAGCGAGGTCGGCGAGGAAGCCGCTGAAGATACCGATGACGAACGCGATGATCGCGATGACGAAGTTGACCATCGAGTTGAAGGCCACCGTCTCGTCGTCGGGCATCACCTGGGTGACGAGGCGGAAGGTGAGGATGCTGATGAGGCTGACGAAGAAGTTGGTGAAGAACCCCAACACGAAGATCCACGCCACCTTGGTCTGGGCGCTGATAAGCGACCAGATGAGGAAGAAGAAGAGGCTGAAGAGGGTGGAGAAGATGACCAGCGGGCGACTGCCGAGGCGGTCCGAGAAATGCTTGCTGATGTAGCTCGCCACCATGACCGCGAGGCTGAGGATCACCGAGTAGGTGACGACCATGGAGTTGGAGAGGCCGACTTCTACCCGCAGGAAGGGGGTGGTCAGGGCGAAGACGACCGAGACGGAGAGGGAGAGCCAGCGCAGGATGAGGCGACGCCGCATGGAGGGGTCGGCCATGGCTTCCTTGAAGAGCACACCGACCGTCCGCCCCTTCTTGTGCATGATGGTGGTACGCGACGGGATCTTGGCCATCTGTCGTGCAGAGAGGAAGTTCGCCACCACCCCGGCGACCTGGAGGGCCAGGAGGCCGACCAGACCGGCGAAGCGCTCGATGGAGAGCACCACCGCCGTGATGATCCTGACCACGACCGACGCGCCCTGGTAGGCGGTGTTCATTCCGGCGACCACCCGGCCGCGGTTGCTGGAGGAGGAGACGGTCCGCACCGTCGAGTCGTGCAACGCCACCCCGATCATCCGAAAGAGGTTGAAGAGCGTATAGACCACGAGCAAGAGCACGACCGCCGGCTTTCCGGAAAGGAAGTAGAGACCGAGATAGAGCAGGCAGACAAACCCCCTGCACGCCCAGACGGTGGACTGCACCTTGATATGGTTCTTGCCGTGGAAGATCCTCGGGACAAAGGGAAGCACCACCCCGGTGATGTAGGCGGCGGCTGAGATATACCCAAGGGCGATGTTGCTTGCGGAGAAGTAGATGGCCATGAGGTAGACGATGGTATCGCCGAGCCAGCTGTAGCCGATGCCGTTGTACATCTCCTGGAGGTACAAGTGCTTCTGGCCTTCCCGTTTCTCTGCTTCGCTTAAGTACCTCGTCTTCGCCATATAATCCCTACACGTTACAAATCATCACGTGTGCTGATGATCTTGCTGACCAAGCCGTACGCCTGTGCCTCGTCGGCGGAGAGCCAGTGGTCACGCTCCGTGTCGAGGACGACCGTCTCAAGGCTCTTGCCTGTCTCGGTGGAGATGAGCAGGTCAAGCTTGGTTCGCAGCTTCTCCAGATGCTGGGCGTGGATCTCAATGGCCGTGGCCACCCCACGCATGCCGCTCATCGGCTGGTGGATCAGATAGGTGGAGTTGGGCAAGCCGATCCGGCGCTCAGATGGGACCGCCAAGAGCACCAACACGGCGGCGCTCGCCACCAAGCCCATGCCGATCATCGTCACCGGGGCCTTGATGAAGCGTACCATATCATAGATGGCATAGCCAGCATCGACATCGCCACCGGGGCTGTTGATGAAGAGCTTGATGGGCTCGCTGCTCTCCCCATCCAACACCAAGAGTTGCTTGATGATGGTGTCGGCGCTCTCCTTGTCGATCTCTCCGCTGAGGAGGACCGAACGGGTCTTGAGCAGTTTCTCTTGTATCTGTGCATCGGCTGCTGCCGGCTTCTTCTCTTCATCTGCCATGATGGGCCCCTTTGTATCGAATTCTCCCATCCAGTATACGCAATAGCGCCGTAAGATGGAAGTGAGAGAAACCAAAAGGCAGGAGAGTAGGCACACCAGAAAGGCCCCGTTATACTGAGGCCTATGAATGACACAACCAAATGCGGCACCGTCGCCATCGTCGGCCGCCCCTCAAGCGGCAAGTCGACCCTCCTCAACACCATCTGTGAGATGAAGGTCGCCATCACCAGCCGGACCCCCCAGACCACACGCAATGCCATCAGAGGCATCTATACCGACACGCGCGGCCAGTTGATCTTCACCGATACCCCGGGCTTCCACCTCAGCGAAAAGATGCTCAACAAGCGTCTGCAGCAGACCGCCATCAGAGCGCTGAGCGAGAGCGACATGATCCTCTACCTCCTCGATGCAAAGCGCGAGGCAGGGCCCGAGGAGGAGCAGCTCGCCGCCCTTGTCAAACAGACCAACAGCCCGGTCGTCCTGGTCGTCAACAAGGCCGATATCGCGAGCGAAGAGGAGAAGGCCGCATCAGCGGCCTTCCTCTCAGAGCACTTTCCTACCCCTCCCCCACTCTTCGCCTCCGCCCAAAAAGATGAGGGGGTCGATGAGATCCTCATCGAGCTCTTCAAATTCGCCCCCTATGGGGACCTCCTCTACCCCGAGGACGCCTATACCGACCAGGACGTGGAGTTCCGCATCGCCGAGATCCTGAGGGAAAAGGCGATGAACCTGGTCAGCGAGGAGATCCCCCACGCCATCTTCAGCGAGGTCGCCGACCTCGAGTACGATGAGAAGACCAACACCGTCTGGATCCGCGCCTTCATCACCGTCGAACGCGAGACGCAGAAGGCCATCGTCGTCGGCAAGGGAGGAGCCGGCATCGCCAAGATCCGGGCCCAAGCCGAACCGGAGATCCGTCAGATCTTCAGTGGACGCAAACTGCGCCTCGACCTGAGGGTCAAGGCGCAGGACAAGTGGCGGACCAATCCAATTATCTTGGACAAGATCCTCCGTTAGCGGATGTAGCTGGTCTTGTAGGTGCGCTCCTGCTCACCGATGGCCTGACCACTCTTCAATTGCTCGAGCATCCACGCCAGGTTGCGCCCAAGGTTGCGCATCACCTGCAACCCCTCAAGATCTTGCTCAACTTCCTCCGGCGTATTGCCATGAACTGAATTCCAATAGGTCGAGGATACGATCGGCATGCCGCTGATGGTAAAATACTTGTTGATACGGTCGAAGGCCGCGCTGGCGCCTCCGCGTCGGCAGCTCACCACCGCAGCGGCGGGCTTGCCGGCAAAACGCTTGCCGTAGGTGCGGAAGAGGCGGTCGGCAAAAGAGCTGCCCGCCCCGCACATCGAGGCGTAGTGCACCGGGGAGCCCAGGACCAAGGCGTCGCTCGCCATAATCTTCTCCCCCGCCACGTTGACCGCTCCGTCATCAAAGGCGCAAACGCCATGCTCATAGCAGTGGCGGCAGTCGGTGCAGCCATGCAGTGCTTTGTTCCCGATCCACAGGATCTCGCTCTCGATGCCGAGGCTCTTCAAGGTGTCGGCCACTTCTTCCAGGGCGCGGTTGGTGCACCCCTGTTTGTGGGGACTGGTGTTGACTAACAGTACGTTCATAATTCCTCCAGAAAAAGGGAGCCGAAGCTCCCCGATGGTCAATATCGTTGCAGGATCGGCAGGACCTTCTCTCGTCCACAGGTCTTGAGGAAGGGACCGAGCTTCGGACCGCGATCCTTGCCGATCAAGATGCGGTAGACGAGCTTGAAGAAGTCGCCGGTATCGAGGCCGTTGAGCTTGGCCGCATCGTAGAGGCGGGTGGTATACTCCGCCTCCTCGATCTCTTCCATGACCTCAACAAGCGCGGCGAGGTCCTGCACGGCCTTCCTCTCCTGCTCGCTCAGCTCGATGACCGGGTCATCGTCGCGCATCAAGCGGTAGCGGAAATCCTCGGGGCTGAAGGTGGTGATCCAGTTCCAGGCACAGCGGGAGCGGACGGTGAGCCGCTCTCTCTGGCTCTCACTCATCTCGCCGAGGGTATCGATGGCCCGCTCGATGTCCCCCTCGTGGAGCTGGAGGAGGTTGCAGAGGTGGCGGAACGGAATCTGGAAGCTCGCCTCGGTGGGGATTTCCCCGACCTGGCTCAGCTCGTAGATCCGCTTCTCCTTCGCCCGGCGCTTCTCGTTGACCTCCTGCAGGCCGAAGTAGATCCGCTCGCAGGTGTCATAGTCCTCGTAGATCTTCAGGACATCGAGGTCGAAGGAGATGGCGAACTCGCTGTTGGGGCGGGTCCCGGCGAAGAGGAAGCGCACGATCTCGGGGATATAGACCTCCAACACATCAGGGAGCGAGATGACCTCGCCACTGGAGGAGGAGATCTTCCCACCCCGCCCCTTGATGGAGATGAAGTCGTATTGGAAGGAGACCGGAGCCTCGGCGCCGAAGACACGCACCATCTTGCGCGAGGTGTCGAAGGATCCGCCTTCGCTGTGGTGGTCCTTGCCGGCGGGCTCGAAGTCGACGCCCTCGAAGGCCCAGCGCATCGGCCAGTCAAGGCGCCAAGGAAGCTTGGCGTAGGGGGTATGCCGCAAGTCGATGGTCTCACTTTGTCCAGTCTCATCATCACGGTAGGTGACGGCCCACTCCCCGTCCCAGTCGAGGATCGTGGTCGTATCCTTGTCGGTGAAGGAGGAGAAGACGGAGATGGGCCACCAATCGTCCTCCAGCTCCTCGGTGCGGAACTCATCCAGGATGGCTCGGATCTCGTCCTTCTTCTCCAAGGCGGTGCGCATTCCCTCGCAGTACATGCCCGAGCGGTAGCGCTCGGCTTGATAGAGGTACTCACACTCGATGCCGACGGTCGGCAGGATCCGCTCTACATCAAGTTCGTTGGCGCGGGCGTAGTTCTCCGCCCGGCCGGTGGTATCGGGGACCAGCGTGATGGGCTTGCGCAGGAAGGTGGCCAGCAGCTCTGGCTGGGGCATGTTCTTGGGGACCTTGCGAAAGACATCGTAGTCATCCCAGCTGTAGATGAAGCGAACCTGCTTGCCCTTGCTGCGCAGGGCACGCACGACGAGCTCCACCGAGATGATCTCGCGGAAGTTCCCGATATGGACCGTACCGGAGGGGGTGATGCCGCTTGCACAGGTGTACAGCTCCTTCTCCCCTTTCTCACGGATGATCTTGTCGGCATAGATATCTGCCCAGTGTGTGGATACAATCTCTTGACTCATGGCTGTCGATTATAGTGAAAGCTCACCTTCTCTTCAACTGTCGGTTGCCAAATCAAAGAGAGAGAGCGTATACTCATAGCATGAAACGCCTGCAGACACTTACCCTGGTACTCCTCCTCTGTCTCCCCCTCCTCGCCCAAGATGCCGCCCTCCAGCCGGGAACCGTCATCGAGAGCGGCATCGCGAGCTGGTACACCAGCGAAAAGAGCGAAGCCATCACGGCCAATGGGGAACGCTTTGACGAGAACAGCCTCGCCGCTGCCCACAAGAGCTTGAAATTCGGTACGGTCGTACGCGTGACGAACAAGACCAACAACCGCAGCGTCGATGTCAGGATCAACGACCGCGGCCCGTACATCGACGGCAGGATCATCGACCTCACCCCCGCTGCAGCAAGCCAAATCGATATACTGGGGAGCGGCATCGCCCCGGTGGATCTGACCCTGCTCTTCGAGCCCGAGATCCCCGAATCGAAGTACGACCGAGCCGGCGACACCGGGTGGTACCAGATCCAGGTCGGCGCCTTCTCTTCCACCCTGACCGCCTACGCACAGTATGAACGGCTCTACAACGCAGGCCTCAAGCCGTGGGCCGAGGTCCTTCCCGAAACGGGAGCGGTGCGCCTCACCGTACGCTGGATCCCCGCCTACCAGCTTGAGCGCACGATGAAGGCCCTCACCGCCCTCGGCTTCGCAGAGAAGGACGTACTGAAGAAGAGCGAGGCGAACCCCTACCGTTGACCCTCCCACCGTACGGCGTCGCCTATTCTTTACATTCTCTGTGATATCCGATAGATTACTACCTGTTTCCAGGGCCCATAGCTCAGTTGGTTAGAGCAGCAGACTCATAATCTGTGGGTCGAAGGTTCAAGTCCTTCTGGGCCCATGTTTCATCCACTGCCTTCAACCTCCCGATAATCTCCACCGCCTCCTCAACGGCATGGATGGCTTTCGCCTTCTGCCGATCATAGTTGCAATCCATCACCTCCACGTGGCACAAGACGACACATGGCAGACCCTCCACTCTCCCGATGGCCACACACCCGGTCTTTTGAAAGAGCACAACGGCAACGGTACAACCGCATCTCTTGTGTACGAATCCATAAAGACTTGGCAGATGTATCACTTCCATGACACCGCACACCTAGTGCCGATGAAGCTCTTCCAGGATGCCAATGATACGGCACACCTACAATCTGACGGCTCACACATCGCAAGCTTCCTGCTCTCATTGAGAGGCAACCCTGCCGCTGAGCCGGCGTATCAGGAGATGCAGAATGCCGTACGGATAGCCGCCCTATTTTTTGATGAC
This sequence comes from Spirochaetales bacterium Spiro_04, assembly GCA_001604325.1. Taxonomy (GTDB): domain Bacteria; phylum Spirochaetota; class Spirochaetia; order Sphaerochaetales; family Sphaerochaetaceae; genus Sphaerochaeta. Next base: position 20,572 of record LVBF01000013.1, on the reverse strand, counting down.
TTCATCCTCGAACCGACACCTGCCGAGAAGGTGCACCTGATGTGGAGGCAGAAGGGTCCCGATGCAAAGCAGGCCCTTTCAGACAGGACGCGGAGGCTCATCTGCCTCGCCACTGCATTACTCCAACCCAAGGGGAGCGCTGCCATCATCAGCGGAGTCAACAGAGCAGTCGCGTTCCGATTTCCTTCTCACCCGTGGCACGGTCGAAGACCACCAGGGAACCGAAGCCGATGCAGCCGTCTGCGTTGAAGGTGTCGGTGGGAGAGGCCCACTCCTGATGGGCAAGCACCACCAGAAAGGCGGATCCTTTGTGTTGTATCTTCACTGCCTCGATCATGTCATCGCTGAATTGTATCTGCTTGAAGTTGGAGAAGACGGGAATCTTCTCCATCGTGGCGGCTTCGAACGAATCGGGGGTGTTGATGGCGATCAATGTGTGCAGAGAGGCAAAGCCGTTGGTCTCCATCTCCACGACAAGGGTCTTGTTGTCCACCGCCTCGTTGTACCGTCTCGACAGGCGCGTCTCCTTGATGGTGCGTTTGACCGGATGGGCAGAGACTGATTGGAGCTCGACACTGTTCTTGGCGCTGGAAAAGTACGTTCTGCCGTCGGTGATGTGCACCGCTCCACTGTCGTTGAAGTGCCAGTGGCTCTGATAGCTATGTTCGCCTTGGGCAATGAAGACATCGCTGACAAGAATCAGGCGCTCGCTGAGGATCGTGATGGTCCGCCTCGGCAGGACATTGCGGTCAAGATAGCCTTGGTGGCTCCCCTGCAGGGCGACAAGAGCCCGCTTCTCGACCGCCTTGAAGCCGATGGGGGCGGAGAGCTTGGAGCACTCCCAGCTGTCTGTACAGATCGTGAAGTTCAGATTATCGACGGTGGTGGTGTTGTGGGCCGTGCTGTCCTTGAACTCGTAGCGCTCCGGTTTATCCACGTACGTATACCGCCCTGGATCGATGAGGATGTCCTCGCCGTTGGCGAAGAGGTCGAGGTGCAGCTTGTCGCTGTGACCGTGGCCTGCGCCGAGGGTACCGCAGTGGAAACGCACATACAAGCCGTTGTGATGATAGAATGCATTCCCACTCTCACCCAATACACAGAGACCTTGCGGCTTCTCAGAGCGAGCCAGGCGATCGTATGCCTCGATGGCTTCAAAGCCGAGATCCCAGACCGAATCGAAGTCCAGATGCTCATATCCGGCCGCCTTCAGCTGACGATCCGAGAAGATGTACGCCGCCTTGGTGATGATGTCGCGCTGATCGATTCGGTCGCTGTCCCCCATCGTCGGCTGAGTGCCATCTTCTTTCTGCCAGACGAGGGCGGCGCGACACATCAGGTGGGTCTTCTCTTCGATGATCGGTGGCAACTTCAGGCCAAGACGATGGGAGAGCAGGACCACATCGAGATAACAGTGGGTCACCTCGTTGTGGTACATCGGGGACTGCTCCCACTGCATCCCGTCGTCGTAGACTTGGATATCGATCTCAAGGGCGAGGCGCCGCAACGCCTCCGCTGTATACCGTCGGCTCAGTTCGCTGTCCTCCAGGGCCAACGAGGCCAAGAAGAGACCGTGGTTCTCCAATACCCCCCAGTTGCTCATCAGATGGTAGCTGCCCCACACCGAGGAGAGGAACTCTGCGTGGTCAGCAACGGAGGTGAGGTAGCATGTCATCACCTCATCGGTGATGGCTGGGCTGTCGCTGAAGTACTGCATCGCCTTCGTCCAATACTCCATCCTGAGCCCTGCCTCGATGGACCGCCACGCCTTGGCACATGCGGGATCATCACGCCTGACGGTTCGTATCCAGTGGCACAGTTGGGAGGCGAAGGTGCGGGCGTAGCGCTCATCGCCGCTGTGGGCATACGCCTGGCCGAGGCAGATCCAATAGCGCATCCGGTTGAAGGCAAAGACCCACTCGCTGTCATCACCCGGCTGGTGGAGCCAGTCGATGTCTCCATCGAAGACCACCGGCTCCTGCGTCTGTTCCATATCCCACCTCAGGTTGAAGAGGAACGATTGGGCCACCACACCCTCGGCGACTTCAACGACGTGCCTGAGGTCCGCCTCTGCCTGCCGGGCAACATAGCCGGCGATGGCATTCCGGTCATCGATGAAACAGATTCTCCTGCGGTTGAAATACTCGGATCTTGTCATTTCCTACCCCTTCAAGCCAGAGGTGGCCACCCCTTGGACAAAGAACTTCTGCAGTGCCAAGAAGACGATGAGCACCGGAACAAGGGCCACCACGCTTGCCGCCATGATCAAGCCGTACTCACTCGAATACTGGCTGATGAACATTCTCAGGCCGATCTGGACCGTCTTCAACTCCATCTTGGTCAGGTACAAGAGCGGGCCGAGGAAGTCGTTCCACGTATTGACGAAGGTGAAGATCGTCAAGGTCGAGAGCGCCGGCTTGGAGAGCGGCAGCATGATGAGCGCCCAGATCTTATACTCGTTCATCCCGTCGATGCGAGCCGCCTCGCACAGCTCATCGGGGACCCCCATATAGAATTGGCGCATCAAGAAGACCCCGAAGGCGCTGAACGCCTGCAGACAGATGATGGCAAGGTGGGTGTTGTTGAGCCCGAAGGAGCGCATCATCATGAATTGGGGGACCATGTAGACCTGCCACGGCATCGCGATGGTCGCCACATAGCCGAGGAAGAGGGCGTTGCGCCCTTTGAATTCGAGCTTGGCGAAGGCATAGGCTGCAAACGATGAGGTGAGCAGCTGCAAGAAGGTGACGATGATGGTGAGCTTGGTGGTGTTGGCGATGAAGCGGCCCAGGGGAATCGTCGTCCAGATGTCCCGGTAGTTCTGCCACCGTGGGTTGGACGGAATCCACACGATCGGGTACCCAAAGACATCCTTGTCGAGCTTCAAGGATGCACTGATCATCCAGACGAACGGCATCAGCATGATCAAGGCTGAGAGGCAGAGCAGGAAGTAGAGGATACCTTTCTTCAATTTCTGTGTATGTGACTGTACCATCGTCTGCCCCCTACCGTAGCCGCTGTTCGCCCTTGAATTGAATCAAGGTGACGGTCATGACCAAGAGGAAGAGCACCATGGCCACCGCGCTCGCCGAACCGAGCCGCCAGCTGATGAACGCCTTGTTGTAGATATCGTAGACGAGCACCAACGTGGCGGTGCCCGGTCCCCCTTGGGTGATCATGTAGACGATGTCGTAGACCTTGAAACACTGGATGGTCAACATCACGAGCACAAAAAACGTGGTGGCGCTGAGCTGGGGGATGGTGATGGAGATGAACTTTTGCCAGCCATTCGCCCCGTCGAGGTCGGCCGCCTCATACAGCTCGGCGCTGATGCTCTGCAGGCCGGCGAGGTAGATGATCATATAGTAGCCGACGTACTTCCATACGCTGAAGAAGATGACGGTCGGCATCGCCCAGTGGCGGTCGGCGGCCCAGCCGGGCACATTCTTGAAGCCCAAGCTGTGCAGCATCATGTTCACCGGCCCCTTGGTCGGGTTGAACATCATGTTCCATACCGCGGCCACCGCGACGAGGGAGGCGACATACGGGAAAAAGCTCACCGTCCTAAAGAAGTTGCGTCCGCGGATCTTCTTGTTGAGGATGACGGCGAGCAGGAGGCTGCCGACCAGCGTCAGCGGGACGGTTCCCCCCGTATAGACGATCGTGTTCTTCAACGCAGCCTTGAACTGGTCGTCATCGAAGAGTGCGATGAAGTTGGAGAGGCCCGCCCATCTGATGGGATTCGCTCCATCCCAGTGGAGGAAGGCCAACACGAAGGCGAAGATGATCGGGACGAGTGTGAAGACAGCGAAGCCGATGAAGTTCGGCGCAATGAAGCTGTAGGCGACCAGCTGCTCTTTCAACGCGGTCTTGTTCGACGCCATATGACCTCCCTTGATACAATCACGGTGCAGAGGAGATCTCCTCTGCACCGTCAGTCAAACCAATGGTTACTGAGCCAGGATCTTCTTGATCTGATCGTTCATCTTCGCGATGCCTGCATCGACGCTGATGTTGTTGGTCATGATCTCGTCATGCACCTGGTTGAGCACGATCTCGATCTCGCCTGCCTTCTCATGCAGCGGCATCTCGATGTAGCTCTTCGCGGTATGCAGCGCTTCCTTGCTGGCAGGATCGGTCGGGAAGCCGGGGAGCGAAGCGATGACATTCGCGACCTGGTCGTTGACCAACGCAGGGCTGGTGCCGGTCGCCGCCACGATCTGGGCCCCTTCGGATCCGCAGACGAACTTGACGAAGTCGAAGGCGGCATCCTTCTTCTTGGAGGCGTTGCTCACCCCGAGGGATGTGATCGTACCAAGTGTCGTGCCGGGGGCCACGCCGGGGGCGTGGGGGTACTTGACGATGCCCCAGTTCTTGACCTCGGTCTTGCCGGCGGCGATCTCCTTGATCACGGTGGGGATGAACCATGACCCCATGTTCATCATCGCGACGCTGTTGTTGTAGAACACGCCGCTGTAGTGCGTCGAGGAGGTCTTCAGTGTCGCATAGTCCTGTACGATACCGTCACGCTGTTGGGCCAATACCCGCTCGTAGTACGGCTTGAGGAAGCCATATTCGCCGTCTACGATGGTGTGCTTGCCATCGAGGATACCGAAGAGCTGGACTGCCGACCGCCAGATGTGGTAGTGCGCCCCGTAGACCTTGTTCGCTCCCGATCCACTGGTCATCTTGCGGGCCAGGGCATCGTACTCGTCGAAGGTCATGTCGTTGGTCGGATAGGAGACACCGGCCCGGTCGAAGAGGTCCTTGTTGTAGAAGACCACCCAGAAGTCATTCCTGAACGGAAGTCCGTAGAGGTTTTCATTCACGGTGAGCGCTTCAGGAACGCCGCCGTAGAGGGAGAGGTCGATCCCCTCACTCTTAACCTTGTCGTTGAGGCTCATCAAGAGATTGCGCTTCACCAGGTTGTTGTACCCGGGAATATCCTTGATAGCCACCACGTCGATCGTCGAGTCCCCGCCGGAGAGCTGGGTCTGCAACATCGTCATGAAGTCCGCCGAGCCGAGATCGAGCATCTCAATCTTGACGTTCGGGTTCCTCGCTTCGTAGGCGTCGATCAACGGCTGATAGTACGTGGTCGCGGCGATGTCCCATACCGCCCACTTGATCGTCGTCTTGCCACCGGCTGCGGTAGCGTCCTCCTTCGTCCCTTGGGCGAAGAGTCCGGTGCACAGCAAGAGCGATACCAACACAAATACTGCTATCTTTTTCATGTGAACCTCCTTCTGGTCCATAGCATTGGCGACCCATGGGGTCTTCCTGTGTATCATCATGAGTGCACATCCAGCGGCCCGCCATGTAAAATATTCCCCAAACCCTTTCACTTTCTCACCTATCGCGACACGACCTGCACTTTTTTCCCACACCATATACTTTTTTCCGCATTTATGCTCCTTCCCCTCCATTTGAGTTGCACAGGAGCCGAAGGTAGGCCCATACTGGAAGAAGGATTACCATGAGATTTAAGACACTCAAGAGCAAAATCACGCTGCTCACCGTTTCCTTCACCCTGTTGCTCGCCATCCTTGTGGCCAGCTTCAGTTTCTTCATGTTCCGCTCCTTTGCCCTCCAGAGCCAGATCACCTCGACTGAGTTCAACCTCCAGTTCATCGGCGCCAAAGCCCGACAGAGCATGATCGCCCTTGACTCGCTGGTGAGGTGGGTCACGACCAACTCCCAGATCACCACCTACCTTGAAAGCGACGGTGTGGAGGTGGCCTTGGCCACCTACGAGCGCGTCAAGGAGGAGGTGATGAACAACCTGGCCCAGCAGTACGTCAATCGGATCATCATCACCGACCTGCAACACACCAAGCTCATCCATACCGGCCAGCAGATGGCTGCCAGCAAGCCGGTGACAGTCCTGAACGTCACCTCAGTGCTCCCCACCACCTTTGTCGAGGATACCACCTGGAGCACCATCACAAGCGATCCATTCCTCTTCACTGATGGCCAGGTATTGCCCATCAGGCGGGTCATCACCCGCTCCTCTTCTACGGAAGTCACCGGCCAGCTCTACCTCGCCGTCTCCTCTGCCTTGATCCTCGATCTCATCAAGGACTACACGCTGCCGGAGGGGACCTCGCTCTATCTGACCATCGGACAGGATTTCTATGAGATCAAGGATGGACTCTTTACCTTGGTCGACCTGCCGAGGTCAATCGACCGAAGCTACGCGACCTCCGGGGATGCCACCACGGTCGCCTCAGTGCGCATGAATGGAAACACCCATCTCCTGGTGACCTGTCCCACCGGCTTTCAGGATATCTCGCTCTCCCAGACCCTCTCCCTAGGCAAGATCCAGTTCCAGAACAGCACCTACGTCGCCCTGTTGGTGGTCATCACCGTCCTGGTGCTCTTCTTCGGCCTTGGACTGACGTTGGTGCTCAACCGCCTCTTCAACCGTCCCATCTCCAAGCTGCAGGAGCGGCTGAAGGCCATCGCAGAGAGCGACTTCTCCCACGACGCCTCCATCGAATGGGGCGATGAGCTGGGCGACATCGGACGCGGCATCAACGACCTTGCCCGTCAGATCGACTCCCTCTTGGAGCGACGGGTGGCCGATGAGAAGAACAAGCAGGAGCTGGAGTATCGCATGCTGCAGAGCCAGATCAACCCCCACTTCCTCTACAATACCCTCAACTCCATCAAGTGGATGGCCACCCTGCAACACGCCACCGGCATCGCCGAGATGACGACCAGCCTCTCACGCCTGTTGAAGAACGTGAGCAAGGCGGAGGATCCGGTCATCAGCCTGGCCGAGGAGCTCGACCTGCTCAACGACTACTTCACCATCCAGAAGTATCGCTACGGCGGGACCCTGCAGATGGTGAACACCATCGATGGGCGGTATGGGAGCATCGGGATTCCTCGCTTCACCCTCCAACCGTTGGTGGAGAACGCCATCTTCCACGGCCTTGAACCGAAAGGCAGCACGGGAGCGGTCACGCTCTCCCTCATCGAGGAGGGGGAGGACACCATCACCATCATCGTCGAGGATGATGGGGTAGGCATCGAGGAACACACGTTGCAAGCCTTGTTGGCGACCTCCTCCACCGGTGGGATGTTCCGGGAGATCGGCATCCACAACGTCGCCAAGCGGATCGAATACGCGTTCGGCCCTCCATGGGGCCTCGACATCGAAAGCAAGGTCGGCAGCTACACGAGGGTCATCATCCGAATTCCGAAACGGACGAAGGAGGGCACGCCATGGCCATCAAGCTGATCATCGCCGATGACGAGCCATTGGTCCTCGTCGGTTTGCAGTCGATGCTCTCCTGGGCCGAGCTCGGCATCGAGATCGTGGCCACCGCCCACAACGGCGGAGAGCTGGAGGAGGCGATCGCCCGCGAACACCCCGACTTGGTCATCACCGACATCAAGATGCCGATCAAGAGCGGGCTGGAGGTACTCAAGGAGAGCACCCTCGCCCCGGGGCGCTGCCCCCTCTTCATCCTCCTGACCAGCTATGAGGAGTTCAGCTACGTGAAGGAGGCGCTCTCGCATCAGGCGGTCGACTACCTGGTCAAGTTGGAGTTGACCGAACAGACCCTCAAGGAGTCGGTATTGAAAGCCATCGCCCTGCTCGAAGAGCGACACGGACGACTCCACGAACCACAGGAACGTTCTACGATGATGGGCTTTCGAGACAAGTTCTTCGTCCGCCACTTCAACGGCCTCATCGACTCCCGCCAGGCGTTCGAGATGCAGAGCCAGGAGCTCAGCATCGCCTTTGATGAAAGCTGGTACGCTGTCTGCTATCTCCAGATCACCCCCAAGAGTGAGCAGACCGACGTAAGCCTCTATACCGGCACGCTCGAGATGCTCAAGGAGACCCTCTCCCGCTATCTGACCAGCTACGTCACCAGCCTCGACCTGCACCACCTCGCCGTCACCCTCTGCCTCAGCGATCAGCAGGCATCGCACTATGGCTCGATCATCCGTACCGTGATGAGCCGGACGATCGAGGTCATCTACAACTACTTCTCGGTCGATCTGCGCTGCTCTGCCGGCATTCCGGTCGACGACCCATTCCGAATAAGCGAATCATTCCTCAGTGCCCGCCAGCTGCTGGCATCGCAGAGCACAGAGGAGCGGATCCTCATCGCCGAGCGGCAACAATCATACTGTCAAACCTTCACCCTCGAGCCGTTCAAGGGGCGGCTCACCAGGGCATTCGAGGAGTTGGACGGCAAAGAACTCGCCCACGTCATCGAGGACATCGCATTCCAGCTTGAAGCGCAGAGCATCGGCGTCCTGCACGCCATCGAGGTGGCCAGCAACATCCTCTACCTCGCACTCACCTTGTTGCCCGATGGACAAGCCATCATCAGCGCGGCATTTCCAGAGGAGGAGGGGGGCTACCGACAGATCTACACCTCGATGTCCACCGAACAGTGCTCCGCCTATCTGCGTCGTCTCGGCTCAAGCCTTGAGGAGCAACTGCAGAGCCGCACCCAAGACTATCGAGCAAAGATCGTAGCCAACATCCAGCAGTACATCAAGGAGAACCTCGACCACAAGCTCAACCTCAAAGAGGTGGCGCTCCTCTTCGGCTTCAGCCAGAACTACCTGAGCAGCATGTTCAGCCGCTACAGTGGCTCAAGCTTCGTCGAATACATCACCGAGATGAAGGTGGCCGCCGCCAAGGAGCTGCTCGCCCAAGGAGATCTGAAGATCTATGAGGTGGCCGACCGGCTTGGCTTTGAGAATTCCTTTTACTTCAGCAAGGTCTTCAAGAAGGTGGAGGGTATCTCGCCAAGCCAGTATCTGCAGCACCTGCAGCGTCGGCATACGTGATGAGCGTCCTACCAGTACGGCTCCCACCCACCCCCAAGGCGGGTGAGCGCCTCCATCCAGTAGTAATCGCCCCAGCTGACGCACTCATCGACCCCTTCGGGGGTACAGGTATTGTACGGGCTCTTCTTGGAGTAGGTGCCGTGGTAGACGAGGCCATTGGAGTCATCACCGGGCAAGACGCGGCAGTGGTCGTAGAGTGCCTTCAAGAGCTTCTTGGCCAGAGAGCGATACATTCCCGCTTTCTCTGCTTCTCCCAGTTCATCAAAACTCTCCGCCGCGGCGAGGAACCCGCAGGCGACGATCGAAGACGACGAGCTGTCGCGCGGCTCATCGCCCTCGGTGAAGATCAAGTCCCAATACGGGACCAAGTCGGCGGGAAGGCGGGAGAGGAAGTACTCGCTCACCGGCTCAAAGAGGTCGAGCAGGGAGCGGTTCCCGGTCTTCTGGTAGCCGAGCACCAGGCCGTAGATCGCCCACGCCTGTCCCCGGGCCCAGCTACTCTTCGAATCATGGCCCTGGTTGGTCTCCCCCCGCACCCCCTCCCCGGTGACCGGATCCAAGAAGAAGGTATGGTGGCAGGAGTAATCGTCCCGAAAGCTGTACTTCAGCGTCGTCTCCGTGTGGGCGAGCGCAATCTCTCGATATCGGTTGTCTCCCGTCTCCTCGCTTGCCCAGTAGAGCAGGGGCAGATTGAGCAAACAGTCGATGATGTAGCGATAGTTCTCCCGTTCCCCCATCACTCCCCACGCCTGGATGAATCGGCCTACCCCCTGATAGCGCGTGCAGAGCTGATCGGCTGCCAGCAACGCCGCCTCGCGCCCCCGGTCGCTGCCCACCAACTTCCACGCCGCGGTACAGGATGGGGTATAGAGGAATCCCATATCGTGGTGGTCGACGGCAATCTTGTTGACGATCCGGTGATAGAAGGATTCGACATGAATCTGGGCGACATGGCTGAACAGCTCGTCGCCTGTATGCTCATAGGCGAGCCAGAGCTCTCCGGGCCAGAAGCCCGTGGTCCACTCGTCATTGTCACGCTCAGGGTAATAGTTGTTGACGCTACTGTGGTTCTGACAGCGATAGGTGAAGGTCTCCACATTGTTCCGGATGATGGCACAGCTGTCATCCAACGCTGTCTTTCGTTCTGTCTCACTCAGCTCTGCATGCCTTTCCAACAACGTCATCTTCCACCTCCCCCTCACATCATCTCCAAGATATCAAAATACTTGCATTTTATACCGACATCGTCAAGAATTATTGCTGAAACTCAAGGAGGCGGGACGTGGTATCATCAGTTGTTGCGCACCGGGACAGCAAGACCCGTATTTTCGTTGAAATGAAGGCTTCTCACAGAAGCACGTGGCAGGCAATCTCTCCTGCGTTCAGGGCAAACGCCATTGAGAACGGAGAGCGTGCTCTTGCGTTGCCATGGCCCTCCCTGCCCTTCTCCCTCTACCGGCAGTTCGTGGAGAACGGGAACCGCACCAACTACGAGACCCCATATTTCGAGAGACGGCGGATGCTCGGCTCCTTGGTCCTCGCCGAGTGCGTCGAACACCGCGGACGCTTTATGGCCCAGATCGTCGAAGGAATCTGGACGATCATCGGCGAGCCGACCTGGGTGATCCCGGCCCACAACAAGTATGGACGCGATATCCCCGCCCATGCCTTCCCCCTCACTGGCCGCCCCGTCCTCGATCTCTTCTCCTGCGATACCGCCGCCCTCCTCTCCCTCTCTGCCCTGCTCCTCGAGGAAGAACTGGCTGCCTGGGCCGGGAGCCAGATCATCGAGAGCATCCACCATCAACTGCACGAACGGCTGGTGGCCCCGTACCTCAACGACCACTCGTGGTGGATGGGCGGCACCGACGACCTGCTCAACAACTGGACTCCCTGGTGCACCCAGAACGTCTTGCTCACCGCCTTGACCATGGGCCTTGAGACGGAGGAGCGGACGCGCCTCATCACCAAGGCCGCGTCATCACTCGATCATTGGCTTGACCACTACGGTGAGGACGGCTGCTGCGACGAAGGGGCATCCTACTGGCGCGCCGCCGGTCTCTGCCTCTGGGGATCGCTCCACCTCCTCGAGGCTGCGATTGGGGAAGATGTCGCATCGCTTTTCAAAGAAAACAAGATCCACAACATCGCCTCGTACATCACCAATGTCCATATCGTCGACGAGCTCTACCTCAACTTCGCCGACTGCTCCCCCAGAGCCGGGATCCTCGGAGCCCGGGAGTACCTCTTCGGAAAAGCGTTGGACGACCCATCTCTGATGCGTCGGGCGCTGGAGGACTTCAAGGCCCACCCCTTCGATAGCGGAAATGGTGAGTACAACCTCTTTTATCGTCTCCTCCGCCTCATGCACGGGCAACGCTTGCTCGACGAGAAGCTGCCACCCCCATCCCCGCCCACGCCGTTCATCTGGTATCCGAGTGTGGGGCTGGCCATCTACCGAAAAGGCGGCTACACCCTCGCCGTCAAAGCCGGGGACAACGACGACAGCCACAACCACAACGACGTCGGATCGATCATCCTCTACGATGGAGCGAAACCCCGGCTCATCGATATGGGGGTGGAGACCTATACCAAGACAACGTTCAACGATGAGCGCTACACGCTCCATCCGATGCAGAGCCACTATCACAACGTCGCCAACTTCCCCCCGTATGGGCAGGAGGCCGGAGCGGCATACAAGGCACACGTCATTTCAGTCTCCGACTCCTCCATCGACCTCGAGCTGAACGAGGCATATGCAAAAGAAGCAGGTGTTGCACGCTATCGACGGAGCGTCGCCATCGACGATACACAGATCGTGGTGAGCGAGCGCACCGAGGCCCGCCACGCCCCGCTCCTCACCTTGATGACCGTCGACCACCCGAGACGGGAGGCCAGCGCCCTCATCTTCGAGGGTTGGAAGATTCTCTTCGACCGACCGGTCGAAGCGACCATCGAGGCGATCGCCATCGACGATGAGCGCCTCCGCCAGGCGTGGCCCGACACCCTCTACCGCACCACCGTCGCCTTCGAGGGCGAAGTGGTGTGGACGGTCCGGAGAACGAATGACTGAAGAAGGAGATAGAACATGGAATCATTGAGAATGAAAGTCATCAACGAGAAGGAACAGACGCTGACCATCAGCAGATCATCGGGAGGCGGCATCGCGGCGGTCCACACCCAAGCCTACCGTGACGGCGACCGCATCGCCGTCGATACCAACGGAACGGGAGGCCTCTATTGGGTATGCCTCGACGAGGCCATCGGCACAGCCCTGCTCTACCTCGACGGTTCGCCGTTCAACTATCCAATCCCAAAGGCCGACAACCGTGCCTGCTTCAGCCCCAAGGCGTTCAGCGGCTCGATTCACCTGATGCACATGACCAAGGCCGATGAGCGTGAGGCATCTCAGAGGCGCAACCTCGCCCTCAACCCGTACGACCACCACACCATAGCCGGCTTCTTCCCTCACGCCACCGCCAACGTCGAGACACGCAACGAACTGACCTTCGCCGCCCGCAACGCCATCGATGGGATTTTCGAGAATGCCTCCCACGGTGAGTACCCCTACCAGAGCTGGGGCATCAATCGGGACCCGAAGGCGGCGCTCACGATCGACTTCGGCAGACCGGTGGTGGTTGATGAAGTGCGCCTCACGCTGCGCGCCGATTTTCCCCACGACAGCTGGTGGGAGGAGGCGACCGTCACGTTCAGCGACGACTCATCCGTCATCCTCCCCCTCACCAAGAGCGCATTGGGGCAATCACTCCGCTTTGAAGCGCGCACCATCACGGCCCTGACGCTGCACGCGCTGAAGAAGGCGGATGACCCCTCCCCCTTCCCCGCCCTCACCCAGATCGAGGTCTTCGGCTTCGACGCATGAGCGATGGAGGCTACCGTTCGGAAGCCTCCACTTCAATTTCCCTCATCCTTCATACCATCCAAGCCGGCAGGGTCAGGGCGTCAACGTACATCAAAGGACCAGAGATTCACATCTCCCCTCTTCTTGCTTGCCGGCTGCCTTGAGCAGAAGGATGTGGGCTTTCTTCTCATCAAACCCCTCTTCGGCCACCTGCAGGAGCCAGGGGAATGTCCGTATCAGTCTCATCAGGGCATGGCCTGCAGCCGATGGCATGATGGATGCCTCGTTCTTCCATCGAGCCAGGGTCCGGGCAGGAAGACCAAGCGCACGTTCCATGTACGCGTTGGTCAATCCACTGCTGTTCAGATCATTGAGGAGATGCACCATCGACGCTTTCTTGAGATCGGACAATGCCCGTTCAATCGTCCGGTCATTGGAGGGAAGGTACTCCTCAAATCCACACTTCCGGCATGTCAGGGTCTCGATCATCACCTGCTGAGCACCCAGAAACGGCTCATGCAGTTCAAGGGAATCGCTCTTGATGAAGAGCTCGTCACTCCCACAATATACGCATCATCCGTGGTGCTATCCTTCCTCCGTGAAGTATCCAGCTTTTCGAAACGCCAACCTAAAGGTTGTCTCGCTCCCTTCGTCTGCCCGATGGAGCGACTTGATGACCCATTTCTTCATTGTCCACATTGAGAAATCACGACCAGCCGACTGAACAACCCATCCCATGAGTGTTACCTTCCCAATCCCCCCGCTCAGCGTCTCTTCACAGGCCTTTAAAAATCAGATGGCGAATACTGTGGCGTAGTTCGAGTCACAAGCATTTTTGATTATTCATGATGCATAACCACAGTCAATGGTCCGGCATCAGGTATTCTCATCCTCCTCTTTGGTTGGACCATCACGCCCTACGAAGAAGTGGGGCAGCGATTGTGTCCTGTTCCCACTGAAGGCGATATTCGGCTTGTTCTGCTTCAATACCGTGAATTGGAAAATTACAAAACACTTCTATTTTACTTTATTGTAATACGTTGGAATGAGGCATAACTCCGTTTGCCGGACAGGGGCGAGCCCAATGTACCAGGTAAAAAGAGCGCTATCTACACCATCTGGGCTGGCAGGATCCAGACGTCGCTGCTAAGCGGCAGACGCTCCTTGGCGAGGCATATTAATGCACCCTCCCCACGCTTCTTTCCACCAATGTCGTCAAAGCAGCGGAATGAGCCCACCATCGACAATGTGGGATCGCTTGTCGTCTTGATCTCGACCGGATACAGCGTATCGCCCTGCTCGATCACCAGGTCGATCTCCGTCCGTTCTCGATCACGATAGTAGTACAACGGCGGTACAACGATTCCATCATTGTAGTAGCTCTTCAGCACTTCACCGAAGACAAAGCTCTCGAAGATATGTCCCCACATCGCTCCGTGCACCAATTGGTCGGGGGTGTTCCACCCCAAGAGCCAGCATGCCAGGCCGGTATCGAGGAAGTGGAGCTTTGGTTTCTTCGCCAGCCGCTTATTGAAGTTGTTGTGGTATGGTTGTAAAAGATAGACCAAACCGCTGCTTTCAAGCACACTGAGCCACGCTTGGACGGTCTTCACATCCTTAGCGCAGACCTCGGCGATCGAACTTAAGTTCAAGATCTTGCCGGTACAGGCGGCAGTCGCTCGGACAAACTTGATGAATGCCGATTCATCTTGGATCCGCAATACATCCTTGACATCCTTCTCAATGTAGGTCTGGAAGTATGAGCTATAGAAATCTTGCCAATCATCAAGATCACCCTCACTCTGGTGGAGCTCCGGGAAGAAACCGGTATGGATAAGTCTGACAATATCGTCGTACTCGAACGGTACCATCGATGTCGATACCGCTTCATGATGACCGATGGTGGGCAGAAACGGGATCCGATATGTGCTTTGTGCGATTTCACGCAGTGATAGACCCAATAACCGGATAATGCCGGCCCTTCCTGCCAAACTGTCACTGACGTTACTCATCAACGTAAAGTTTTGTGAGCCAGTACAATAGAACTGCCCCTTGTCCCCCCTCTCATCCACAACATCCTTAATATACTCAAAGAGTTCAGGGACCTTCTGGATTTCATCGACCACCACTGGCGGTTTGTACAGGTCAAAAAAGAGCGAGGGATTTTCTATGGCACTCTGGCGTATCAATGGACGATTCATCGTCACATAGGTAACAGCCGGTAACAGCGTTCGGAGCATAGTCGACTTCCCAACTTGACGTGCTCCGGTGAGGACCAACACTGGTTTTCGCTTGGCGAGGCGCTGAACGACATCCTCTGCATGCCTAGGATAGTACATTTTTCCACTCCTAATATTTGGAATACAATTCCAATTTATCCCAAAATAAACCAGCTGTCAATCATAAGAGCCGCCCTTGCAGGCGGCTCTCATGGTCAAAGAACGTCGTGGTGACTACAGTACGTATCCGGCGGGAAGCTGGATCTTTACACCGAAGATCTCTTCGTAGCGCGCCAGGCGCTCACGGATGATCGCCCGTCCACCGGTTGCCAGATAGTCGTTCCACCCGGCATCGTAGACTGCGTCGAACTGGGCCGTGGGGGCCACGACCGCCCTGACGAGGAAGTCGTTGCGCTTGTCACGCAGCACGTTGTCCAAGCCCACCTGCGCCTCGAGGGTACCGACGGTGAAGTTCTTGACGATCCGTCCGTCGTTCTGCTCGATGCGGTAGGACTCCTCCAAGTACCTGGGATCGACACCGCTGTAGCCGAGGCCGAGCGACAGACCGTTCAGCTGTGCGCTGCCCATGTCCTTGCCGTTGATGACCATCGTGTAGTCGATGTTGTCGGCCGAGTTCTGGATCCACTCAGGCACCGCCGCCGGAATGATCTGGATCGCACCGCTGTCGAGCACCTTGTGGGTTACCCCGACCGGACCGATCTGCAGATACTTGCGGTTCTCCAGCGTGGAGAGCCACTCCAAGTAGAGCAGCGAAGCCAGCGGTTCCTTGTTGGTGTTGGGGAAGAAGATCTTCCGGTCCCCGGTCGTCGACGGCAGGTACTTGCGGTACAAGCCGGCATCGTTGGGGAACGGATCGACCGCGATGAAGCTGCCGCCGGTCTGGGCGAGCGTCGTCTGGATGTCGATGCCACCTGCACGGTAGGGGTAGTCCCAGTTGTGCATGAAGGCACCTACGAAGCCGGCGCGCACCAAGTTGTCGTGGTAGGTCTGGTCGCCGAACGGATAGAGCGGGAAGTCCTTCCAGATGTAGCCGAGGTTGTACCACTTGTTGAGCAAGCGGATTCCATCCTTGTAGCCGGGCCACATGATGCGCCGGTCGTCGTAGCCGAGGGCCCACAAGAGCTCATCGCTCAGCCCTTCGGGCACGAAGCTCGTCGTCAGCGGGTCGCCCATCCAGCCGATGTCGACACTGATGGACATCGGGATCATCTTCGAGGCATCGGCGCCGAGCAACAGCTGGGCATTGTCCTTGAACGCCTTGAGCATCGCCTCGAATTCAGCGTGGGTGGTCGGCGCGGCCAAGCCGAGCTTCTTCAGCCAGTCCTCACGGACAAAGACGCTGTTGCGGTGCGGGTAGAACTGCCGCGCCTCCAAAGCCCAGAGGGTACCGGTCTTCGGATCGAGGTTGTTGTAGACGTTGATCTCCTCCAACAAGTTGAACAGGTTCGGCAACAGGTGCTTGTACTGCTCAACGTATGGAGCCAAGTCGGTCACCCCACCCATCGCGGCGTACTGCTGCACCGTCGGGTAGCTGTAGGTGTAGCACACATCCGGGGCATCGCCTGCGGCGAGGAGGTTGTTGATGGCATCGGTCTCGGTCCAACGCGGGACGGGGACAAAGGTCACGTCGATGTTGTACTTCTTCAACACCTCCGCCTTGATCCACGCAGTCCACACGTTATTCTCAGCCGGTGTGCGGCCATCGTCGACGCCACGGTCGAAGACTTCGACGGTGATCTTCCGCGTCGTGGTGAAGCGGCCGTCGGGTCCCAGCTCAGCGACGGTGGTCGCTTCCTTGGCACCCTGCGCAAACAGCGAGAGCGGCAAGAGCAGCGCCAATACCGTCAAAAGCACGAGCAATCTCTTCATGGTAGTGTCCTCCTTTGTTGTATCAGGCAGAGCCTGACCATACAATTCACTCCTTAATCGCACCGAGGGTCGCCCCGGTGATGAAGTACCGTTGTAAGAACGGGTAGACGAGCAGGATCGGGACGGTGGCGAACATCACCGAAGCCGTCTTGATGGTCTCGTTCAACCCGGGGGTCGAGAACCCCTCCTGGATCGCCACCTCGATGGATGAGATGGCGTTGATCAAATTGTAGAGCAGCAGCTGGATCGGGTAATACTTGCGCACGTTCATGAACATCAGCGCATCCTGGAAGCCGTTCCAGCGCCCCACCGCATAGAAGAGGGCCAGGGTGGCGATGACGGGGGTGGAGAGCGGCAGGTAGATCCGCACCAACACCAACACCGGGCCCGCCCCGTCGATCTGCGCCGATTCGCGCAGCGAGTCCGGGATCGAGTAGAAGAAGCTCTTCATGATGATCATATTGAAGACCGAGAGACAGTAGGGGACGATGAGGACGATCGGCTTGTTGAGCATCGTCAGGTCCTTGAGCAACAGGTACATCGGGATCGTCCCCGCGTTGAAGTACATCGTGAAGATGATGAACGTGTTGATGATCCGCCTCCCCTTCAGCTGCGGGTAGATCAACGGGTAGGCGCAGATGGTGGTCATCACCAGAGAGAGCGTCATTCCGATGGCGGTCAATATCGCGGTCCAGGTCATCGACCAGGTATAGGTCTTGTCCTTCAGGACGTACTGGTAGGCGTCGAAGTTCAGCCCCTTGGGCCAGAGGAGCACCTCGTTGCGCATCAGCGCCTCCGGGGAGGAGAGCGAGCGGGCCAGGATGTTCACCATCGGCAGCAGGCAGATGAAGATGACGAAGACGCAGAGGAGGACGATGACCCAATCACCGATGCGCTGTGTGCGTGACCTGATCCTCATACCCCCCTCCTCATACGATGCCCCGCTCACCGGCGCGCTTTGCCAAGAAGTCCGCTCCCAGCAGGAAGAAGACACCGACGACCGATTGGAAGAGCCCCACCGCGGTGGTGAGCGAGAACTGCAGGCCCTTGATGCCCCACGAGTAGACGAAGGTCGGGATGACCTCGCTGACATTGCGCACCAGCGGGTTGCCCAGGGTATACGGCCGGTCGAAGCCACCGCCGAGGATGTTGCCCAAGGCAAGGATCAGGAGCACGATGATGGTCCCTTTGATGCTCGGCAGGGTGACGTACCAGATCTTCTGCAGTCGCCCCGCCCCATCGATGTCAGCGGCTTCATACAGCTCCGGGTTGATGGCCGTGATGGCGGCCAGGTAGATGATGGTATTCCACCCCATCGACTGCCACACCCCCAAGAGCACGTAGGTGGCCACCCAATGGACCGGCTTGTTGAGGAAGGGGATGGGATTGCCGCCGAGGCGTTGGATGACGATGTTCACCAGACCGCTGGTCGGCGCGAAGAGCTGGCGCGCCAGCCCACTGATGATGATCCATGAGAGGAAGTGCGGCATGTAGGCCACCGTCTGCGTGACGCGCTTGAACCCTTTGAACGGCAGTTCATTGAGCAGGAGCGCCAGGATGATCGGGGCGGGGAAGCCCATCACCAGATCGAGGAAATTCAGCATGAAGGTGTTGCGCAGCGCCCGCAGGAAGTCCGGTGTCCGGAAGGCCTGGATGAAGTACTGCCAGCCGTGGTTGTTGGCCAGCGGCATCTTCCACGGGCTCTGTATGATGCTGTAGCGCTTGAAGGCGATCTGGATGTAGGTCATGGGGATGTACTTGAAGATGATGAAGTAGGTGATGGGCAGGGCCAGCAGGGCATAGAGCGTCCAGTACTTGTGCATATAGAGTTTGAAGCGCTTGCGCCTGTCGCTCCCTGTATCTCGTGCCTGCAACGCTGTCGTTGGTCTGCGCACTATTCAATCCTCCAGAGCATTGTCCGTTACATGTTAGGATATATTGTACTGTTTTCTGTCTAAAATATATTGCTTACGTCATCACTGGTACTCTATCCTAATCCCATTATTTAGAATGCCATGGAATATGTCTGCTGTCAACACAGAAATTATTCCGGGACTCGACCAAGGTTTTCTCCCAACTATCTCCAAATTGTTGCTAACATCTTGTAAATATACCGAATTATTACCACTTTTTTGCAAAAGTTGTACATACAAATAAAATTCTACTTGTATTCTCTCTGAAGAACCGATATAAAGGAGGAAAGAGCACCACACGGGGAACAAAACATGGATACACAACACAAGTACATGGAAATCGTCAGCTGGACCATCGAGCAGATCAAAGCCGGCCTCTTTTTGCCCGGCGCCCGCTTCTTGACCGAAGCCCAGCTGACCGACCGCTTCTCCTGCTCCAGACAGACGGTGCGCAGGGCCCTCGAGGTCCTTGAGCAACAGGGCCAGGTCACCCGCGTGCAGGGCAGCGGGACCTTCATCGCCGAAGACGACTCCCCCCTCGCCTCCCAACGCCAGCGGTCTATGACGGTGGGGATGATCTTCACCTATATGGACACCTACATCTTCCCCTCGATCGTACGGGGGGCGGGCGATGCCCTGGTCAAAGAGGGCTACTCGATGCAGCTCTTGTGGACGGACAACACCGTGACGGGGGAGAGCGCCGCGCTGCGGATGATGATGGAGAAGAAGCTCGACGGCCTGATCGTCGAGCCGACACGCAGCGCCCTGCCGTGCGCCAACATCGAGCTCTACCACATGCTCGCCGAGCGCGGCACCCCGGTCATCTTCATCGACTCCTACTACCCCGAGCTCTCCATCCCGCACGTCGCCCTCGACGATATCCAGGCCGGGTGGATGGCCACCACCCACCTCATCGAGAAGGGGCACCGCCGCATCGCCTGCATCCTGCCCCACACCAACCGCCAGGGACACCTGCGGTACCTCGGACACGTCAAGGCACTCAGGGAGCACGCCCTGGCCATCAAGGAGGAGGATATCCTCTGGTATTCGAAGGAGAACATGGACCAGCTGCTCAGTGCAGGGCAACTGCTCGACGTGCTCTCCCCCTACTCGGCCTTACTCTGCTACAACGACACCATCGCCCTCCAGGTGATGGAGACGCTCACCAAGAACGGGATTCACGTCCCCGACCAGATCTCGATCATCGGCATCGATGATTCACAGGCGGCCCGGTATACCCACCTGACCAGCATCGCCCACCCGGCGTCGAAGCTCGGTGAGGCCGCCGCGCGCCTGCTGATGTCGATGATCGACGGCAAGGAGGGCAAGAGCGTCCTCTTTGCCCCGCACCTCGTCCAGCGTTCGACGGTGAGCGACCACAAGGAGTACAATGGATACGAGCCTCAATGATGGTTGGTACATAAGTCCCTCCTGCCACGGGCCCTTTGAGCCGGTCACCCTTCCCCACGACTGGCTCATCGCCGATGTCGCCTCCTTCACCCGCTCTTCTGAGCGCTGGTACCGCCGAAGCCTGGACTGTTCCTCCCTCGCCCCTGATGAGCGGCTTTACATCGACTTCGACGGGGTCTACCAGGAGTGCACCCTCTCGGTAAACGGGGTGGAGGCGCTCACCCACCACTACGGCTACACCGCCTTCCACCACGACATCACCGACTTGGTGGAAGCGACAGCGGAGAACGAGCTGCTCCTCCATGTGCGGTACC
>LVBF01000013.1:0-130 GCA_001604325.1 Spirochaetales bacterium Spiro_04 | reverse complement strand
GTACGCCTCATAGCCAAGGGAGCGCGTCACTTCGCCATCGACGGCATCGCCATCTCCACCCGGCACTTCGACGGGACGTGGCACTGGGACGCCACGGCACAGGTCGTCGCCGACTGCCCGTACCAGACGC
>LVBF01000123.1 GCA_001604325.1 Spirochaetales bacterium Spiro_04 | reverse complement strand
CCTTCTTCACCGAGATCGTCGAGCAGCTTGAACATCTGCTCTCCCCGAAGGGGTATGCACTCTTGGTCTGCAGCTCCGAGCACTCCGTGGATGAGGAGAAGCGCAAGCTCTCCTTCCTCTTGGAGCGAAACGTCGACGGCCTGGTCATCATCGCCGTCAGTGACGAAGGCTCACACTTTGCCGACCTTGATGTCCCGCTCGTGATGCTCGACCGCAAGATTGAGGATCTGGCCCGTGATGTGATCATCAGCGACAACCGCCAAAGCGCTTACGATGTCACCTGTCGACTCATCGGCGAGGGGAGGAGGCGCATCGGCTTCCTCGGCGGTGATCCGCACGTCCATACCTCGGTTGAGCGCTACCGGGGCTTTGTCGATGCCTTGACCCACCATGGCCTGGCGGTGGAGGAGCGCTTCGTATTGCACGGGGGGATGACGATGAAGAGCGGCTACACCCTGATGGAGAAAGCCCTCTCCTTCAAGGAGTGTCCGGACGCCTTCTTCATCGTCAACGACATGGTCCATATCGGTGCGACCAGCTACCTGATGGAGTACGCCTCACGGGAGGTACGCCACTCGATGGCTTTCGCCTCCTTCGATTACCTCCACTACGCCCCGCTGCTGCAGTTTTGCCACTATGCCGTGGCCCAGCCGCTTGAGAAGATGGCCAAGATGGCTGTGCAGATCCTCACGAGACGAATGGAGGGGGATCTCAAGGGCTTTCCCTCGACGACGGTCTTTCAACCGATGATCGTGGTCATGAAGAGCAGCGAGGGGGCGTCCTCCAATGGATCGCGCCCCCCACGGTTCGACAAGGAGTTCAGCTAGGCAGCTCTTCGTCGAAGCAGACGGCCACCTTGCCGCACTTGCCGCTCGCCATCAACTCGTAGGCCTTGTCGGCCTCATCAAGACTGAAACGGTGGGTGATTAAATCCTCGGGGTGGATGCCCCAGCGCACCAGGCGCTCGACCAGATCCTCCATCTTCCAGATGCTGGTCACCCAACTGCCATAGATGGTCTTCTGGTCGTGCAGCATGTCCGGGCTGGGGTCGAAGGTGACGCTGCCACCCTCGCCGACGAACGCGATCTTGCCCCACTTGCGTGTTGCACGTATCGCTGTCGCCCGTCCCTTGTCGTTGGCCGAGCAGTCGAAGGCGCGCTCGACGCCATGGCCGCCGGTGACAGCGCGGACCTCTTCGACGTTCTTGTCGCTTGCCTTGAAGACATGGTCGACCAAGTTCAACTGCTTGGCGAGCTCGATGCGGTCATCAAGGCTCTCGATGCCGATGAGCTTGGACGCTCCCATCGCCTTTGCGAGCATCAGGGTGGCGAGCCCCACCGGGCCCAGCCCCACGACCAGTACTGCGTCGTTTCCACTGACACCGACCTTCTCGATGGCCTCATAGACGGTGCCGAAGCCGCAGGCCACCTGCGCCCCGTCTGCATAGGTCAGCTCATCGGGCAGCAACACCAGGTCCTTCTCGTCACAGAGGATGTACTCGGCCATCCCGCCGTCGCGCTGCCAGCCGTATGCGGCCCTCAGCGGGCTCGTACAGCTGATCATGTACCCTTGGCGGCAGTCGTAGCAGAGGCCACAGCCGCTGATGTGGTAGACAACGACCCGGTCGCCCTTCTTGAAGCGACGCAGACCCGGCCCCTCCTCGACGATGATGCCGCACGGTTCGTGGCCGGCGATCACATTCTGATACCCCTCGGGGCCTTTGCCCAGGTGTTCGCGGTAGATCGCCCGGATGTCGCTGCCGCAGATGGTGGAGCACTTGGTCTTCACCAATACCTGCCCATGACCGGGGGTTGGAACTTCAAATTCACCGAAGACCACGGTGCTGTTGCCAGGAAGCTTGGCTCCCTTCATCATGCGTTTTGCCATTGTATCACTCCTTCTGTCATTGTTAGCGTGCGATGATGCCATCCTCATCCCAGAGATCCTCCCACCCCGTGGCACCCTCCCAGAGGAAGACCTGCCCCTTGATGAGGCGGTTGTTGGCCTCCACCTCCTTGAGCCGGGTCAGCTCCTCCTCGGTCAGGGGATCGGTGTGGATCGCTTCATAGTTGCTTCTCAGGTTGCGCTCCTTCGTGGAGAGCGGGATGGGGATGATGCCGTTCTGGTGTGCCCACTTGAGGCAGATCGCGGCGGGGTGGACGTGGTGGGCGCGGGCGATCTCGACGATGATGGGGTCCTCCATATCCACGAGGTCCGCCTCGGTCTTGTCACGCTCGGGGCGGTTGGGCGAGCCGAGCGGGCTGAACCCGATGGGGATCATTCCCTCACTCTTGATGTAGGAGACAAGGTCGCGTTGTTGGAAGGTGGGGTGCACCTCCATCTCATTGAACGAGGGGCGGATGGTGGTATGGGGGAGGACCAGCTCAAGCTTGGCCCGGGTCATGTTGCTGGTGCCGATGTGGCGCACCACTCCCTCCTTGACCAACGCTTCCATGCCGGCCCAGGTATCCATGAACTCCTCGAGGATGAAGGGGCGGGCATCGGGACTGCGGCTGTCGACATCGCAGTGTGGTGGATGGTAGTTGGGGAAGGGCCAGTGGACCAGGTAGAGGTCCAGATAGTCGAGGCCGAGGTCAAAAAGGCTCTGCTTTGCGCTCTTGATGACGTTGGCCTTGCCGTGGCTGTCGTTCCAGACCTTGCTGGTGACCCACAGCTCCCCCCGTGCGATGGTGCTCTCTTTGAGCACCGCCCCGATCTCGCGCTCATTGCCATAGACGGAGGCGCAGTCGATGTTGCGGTAGCCGATGTCCAGGGCGGTCTTCACCGCGTGGGCCATGACCTCCGCTTCGATGTGGTCACTGCCGAAGGTCCCTATGCCGATGGCCGGTATGGTGGCCCCGCTGCTCTTGATGGTGACTCGTTTGGTGTGCATCGCCTCCTCCCTTGCTATAGCATACGATAGTTTGCTACATTAGCAATGCTTAAACTACGCATTTCAACTATCATTTTGCGTAGAGGAGAGGTATGCGCACCATCGGTCTCCAGCTCAGGTTCCAAGACAGTTACGACATGGCCG
>LVBF01000122.1 GCA_001604325.1 Spirochaetales bacterium Spiro_04 | reverse complement strand
GGTCTTCGGCGAGATTTCCACCGGGGCGGGCAACGACATCAGTCGGGCAAGCGATCTGGTGCGGCGGATGATCACGGAGTTCGGCATGAGCGAGCGCTACCGCAACATCACCCTGCCGACCACGCAAAGCGGCATCGCCGGAATAGCCGGGGGCCGTGAATACTCGGAGAAAGCCCAGGAGTACATCGACTGCGAGACCGCTCGAATCGTCGGTGAGCGCTACGACCTGGTCAAGGGGAACCTGAAGAAGAATGAGAAGGCGCTGACCACCATCGCCGAGCACCTGCTCGAGCACGAGGTCATCAGCGGAGACGACTTCCACACCCTTGCAAAAAAAGAGGTCATTGGCTAATCTGAGCCCCTATGATCATCACCGAAATTTCCAAAGCGGAACTCATACAACACCTTGCCTCCCTTCCCGATGACGGAAGGGAGGTATTTCTCCTCCATGATGGGCAGGTCAGGCTCACCGCCATCGCGGCGACGACGCTGATCAACCAGATGCGCGCCAACCACGACCTCGGCCTCCTGGAGACCTATGTCCTTGGTCAGGCGTACCTGAGTGCCGGCATCTTGGCCAGCACGGTGAAGGAACGTGACCGCGTCCAGCTGAACATCGAGTGCGGTGGCCCCATCGCCGGCGTCTACACTGAGGCGTGGGCGAACGGGGCGGTGCGCGGCTATCTGAAGCACAACCCCATCCCGCTGGAGAAGCCGTTGGAGAGCCTGGACCTCAATGAGCTCTACGGCCCCGGTTTTTTGACCATCACCCGGATCCTCGAGGGGCGCAAACAGCCGTTCAGCGGCCAGGTGATGATGCAGTACGGGGACCTGGCCAAGGACCTGGCCTTCTACTTCAGCCAGTCCGAGCAGACACCGACGCTCATCATCCTCTCGATCCACTTCGACCAACAGGGCAACGTCGATGGCAGCGGGGCGATCTTCATCCAGGCGATGCCCGGCTGTGATGAGGAGACCCTCGCCCAGCTCGAAGATCTCAGCGCCACCCTCCCCTCCCTCGGCTCCTCCCTTGCCTCGGGAGAGAGCGTCAAACACTTCGTCGAGGCGCACTACGCCCCCTTCGGTGTACAGTATCTGGAGCGGCAGGAGGTGACCTTCTCGTGCCCCTGTTCACGAGGGCAGTACGAGACCTACCTTGCCCAATTGGATGAGGCTGAACAGGACGACATCCTCGCCCATGGCCCCTTTCCCCTCGAGCTGGTCTGCCTGAACTGCAACACCCACTACCACTTCAGCGAAGATGCGCTGAAGACGCTCTTCGAGCGTGGAGAGTAACGAGCCATGATCTTCTTTGCCACCAGCGCCCTGCACATGACCGACATCATCGAAGAAGAGGCTCGCCAAGCAGGAGCCTCCGCCATCAAGGCGGTAAGCGGCGGGGTCGAGTTCGAAGCCGACCTCGCGGCCGCCTACCGCTTCTGCCTCTCCAGCCGTACCTCCACCCGCCTCCTCCTCGGCCTCTGGCAGGATGATGACATCCAGAGCGCTGACGAGCTCTACGAAGCCTCGGTGGTGCTGCCGTGGGAGGAGTGGGTCAACCCCGACGTAAGCTTCTCCATCACCCATACGGTGAAGAACTGCCCCTACCTGCGCAACAGCAAGTTCGGCGCCATCCGTCTCAAGGACGCCATCGTCGACCGCTGCCGAGCGCACTTCGACGGAGCGCGCCCCGAGGTCGACACCGAGGAGAGCGACATCATCTTCCACCTCCACATCGAGGAGGATCGGGTCAGTTGGTTCGTCGACTTCTCCGGACGTGCCCTCCACCGGCGCGGCTACCGCGACGAGCAGACCGAAGCGGTGATGAGCGAATATGTGGCCAGCGCCCTGATCTACCGCAGCGAGTGGTACAAGGCGATGGTGCGGGACGGGCGGGCCGGTGTCCTCATCGATCCCTTCTGTGGCTCGGGCACCATCGCCATCGAGGCGGCGCTCTGGGCCGCTGACCGTGCCCCCGGCCTCGTCAAGGCGAGGAACTTCGCCTTCCTCTTCCTCCCGATCCACGACCCGGATCTCTACGAACAAGTGGTCCAGGAAGCAATGGAGCGTGAGGCGGCGGCCAAGGATCGGACGATCAGCATCTACGGCTGGGACAACGACCCCAAGGCCATCGCCATCGCAAAGCGGGCCGCCGAGGAGGCCGGCGTCGAAGACCTGATCGACTTCAGGGTCAAGGAGTTCAGGGAGATCGGGGAGGATGATGTCCCGCTTGAGGCGGGCTACATCATCACCGATCCCCCCTACGGCATCCGCCTCGAGGGCAATCTCATCGACCTCTATCGCACGATGAGCGACATCTGGCAGCAGTACTTCGGTGGGTGGCACATCACCGTGATGTGCGGGAACCCCGAGCTCTTGGAGTACATCGACATGAAGAGCGACCGGACCAATACGCTCAACAGCGGAGGCATCGCCTGCCAGGTCGCCCACTACCGTGTCTTCACCGAGGAGGAGCGGGCCTTGCTCACCCTCCGCGCCCAAGAGGCACGCGCTGCCCGCTTGGCCCAACCGCTGAGCGAAGATGCCCAGGGGCTCTACAACCGCTTGATGAAGAACCTTGAGGGGCTCGGAGGCGAGATGGAACGGCAGGGGGTGACCAACTGGCGCCTCTATGACCGCGAACTCGGCCAATACAACGCCTCCATCGACCTCTATGGGGATCGATGGGTGGTCATCTATGAATACGAAGCCCCTGAGTCGGTCAACGACCAGCTCATCGAGCTGCACCGCGAGGAGATGCTCGATGCCACCGAGCGGGCCACCGGGGTGGACCGTGAGCGGATCTTCGTCAAGATTCGGCGCCGGCAGAAAGGGCTCGACCAGTACGAGAAGCTTGCCAACAGCGACCGCTTCTTCATCATCGATGAGAACGGGGCGCGCTATCTGGTGAACTTCGTCGACTACCTCGATACCGGCATCTTCCTCGACCACCGCCCCGTCCGCTCCTTGATCGCCACGATGAGCGAGGGCAAGCGCTTCTTGAACCTCTTCTGCTACACCGGCACCGCCACCGTCCAAGCGGCCAAGGGCGGAGCCATC
Organism: Spirochaetales bacterium Spiro_04; assembly: GCA_001604325.1. Classification (GTDB taxonomy): domain Bacteria; phylum Spirochaetota; class Spirochaetia; order Sphaerochaetales; family Sphaerochaetaceae; genus Sphaerochaeta. The sequence goes on along the minus strand of LVBF01000122.1, from coordinate 1,639 downwards.
TCAACGGCAAGCGTCGACACCTCGTCCACCTACCTCAACTGGGCCGAGAAGAACATGCGCCTCAACGGCTTCGGCGGCATGAACCACTTCTACTACCAGAGCGATGTGATGGACTTCCTCTATCAGACCTTTGATCGCTACGATGTGATCTTCTGCGACCCGCCCACCTTCTCAAACGGCACCGGGCGCGAACACTTCGATGTCGGGCGCGACCACGCCAAGCTCATCAGGAAGTGCATGGACCACCTCGACTGGCAGGGCACCCTGATCTTCTCCACCAACTACCGTCGCTTCAACCTCGATGATTGGGTGGGAGAGCAGTACCATGTCCAGGAGATCAGCGACGAGACCATCGGCGACGACTTCAGGGGCAGCGGGAACATCCACAGCGCCTACCTCATCACCCACCGTCAGGTCATCAAGGTCGCCGCCCCCAAGCGGCCCAAGGTGGTATGGAAAGAGACCGAGGACTAGAAGCAGCGCTTTCCCTCGCTCTTGTGGCAGCTGTCACAGCGATAGCAGATCTCATGATCCATGACGGCGCCCTTGGCGAACGCATCGATGGAACCCATCGTCGTCGCGGCGATGTTGGAGAGGGCTTCCTCGGTGAGGAAGGCCTGGTGGCTGGTCACCAGCACGTTGGGCATCGAGATGAGGAGCATGAGGACATCGTCGCTGAGGATCGTGCTGCTCTGGTCCTCGTAGAAGAGCTCGGCCTCCTCCTCATAGACATCAAGGGCCGCCGAGCCGATCTTCTTGCTCCGGATCCCCTCCAAAAGCGCGTGGCTGTCGATCAAGGCGCCGCGTGAGGTGTTGATGATCACCACCCCATCCTTCATCCATGCGATGCTCTCCCGGTCGATGAGGTGGAGGCTCTCCTCGGTGAGTGGGCAGTGGAGGCTGATGATGTCACTCTCCCGGCAGAGCACCTCAAAGCTGCAGTACTCCACATCCAAGTCCGTGGCCGGGTAGGGATCATAGGCCAAGATCCTCATGCCGAACCCGCGGCAGATGTCACAGAAGACCCGCCCGATCTTGCCGGTGCCCACCACCCCGACGGTCTTGCCGGAGAGGTCGAAGCCCACCAACCCGGTGAGGCTGAAGTTGAACTCCCGGGTGCGTGCATAGCTCTTGTGGATATGGCGCACCGCACTGAGCAGGAGAGCCACGGCATGCTCGGCCACCGCATGGGGAGAGTATGCGGGGACCCGAACGATATGAATCTTCCCAAACGCCGCCTTGAAGTCGATGTTGTTGTAGCCGGCGCAGCGCATGGCGATGAGGCGTACACCGCCCTCATAGAGGGTATCGATCACACGTTCGCTGATCGTATCATTGACGAACGCACAGACCACATCGAAGCCTTGGGCAAGGGAGGCGGTCCGTTCGTTGAGCTTGGACTCAAAGTACGTGATGGAGACCCCCATCTGCGGGGCCAACGCATCAAAGTGCGGCCGATCGTATGCCTTGGTGTCGAAGAATGCGATGGTGGTCATGACAGGGGCTCCTCTGACTGAACAGAGCCCGCAATCGCGGGCTCTGGATACGGTTGTTCTCGTGCCTTCGGTTAGAAGGAGAATCCAACAAAGAGATTGCCTTCCACGAACATCGGCAGATCCTCGAGGGGCTTGTAGTTGTT
>LVBF01000121.1 GCA_001604325.1 Spirochaetales bacterium Spiro_04 | reverse complement strand
GGCAACGGCTACATCGAGAGCGGCTCCATCACCTTCAAGGGGCAGGAGCTGACCACGCTCGAGGAGAAGCAGATGTACGCCATCCGCGGCAACGCCATCTCCGTCATCTTCCAGGAGCCGATGACGAGCCTCAACCCGGTCTTCACCATCGAGCGACAGATCAGCGAGGCGTTCATGGTCCACCAGGCGATGGACAAGAAGGAGGCGGCGCGAGAGTCGGTCAGGATGCTCGCCGACGTGAAGATCCCCAACCCGGAAGAGGTGGCGAAGCAGTACCCGCACCAGCTCTCCGGCGGTATGCGCCAGCGCGTCATGATCGCCATGGCGCTCGCCTGCAAGCCCGACCTCCTCATCGCCGATGAGCCGACCACCGCCTTGGACGTCACCATCCAGGCGCAGATCCTCAAGCTGATGAACGACCTGCAGAAGGAGAAGGGGACGGCGATCCTCTTCATCACCCACGATTTGGGGGTCATCAACCAGATGGCCGACGACGTGGCGGTGATGTACAGCGGCGAGGTGGTCGAGATGGCGCCCGTTGATGTGATCTTCTCCAACGGAGAGTACTCCCACCCGTACACCGAGGGGCTCATGCTCTCCATCCCCCGTCTTGATACGGCGGTGCAGACGAAGCTCGAGGTGATCCCCGGCACGGTACCGCACCCGCTCGATCTTCCCTCCGGTTGTTTCTTCGCGCCGCGTTGCAAGTACGCCACCGATCGCTGCCGAAGCGAACACCCCACGCTCGAAGAAGTGGGGGCAAACCACACCATCCGCTGTTTCTACCCAGACAAGAAGGCACGCCATGAACGATAAAGAAATCCTCTTCAAGATACGAAACCTCAAGCAACACTTCCCGCTCAAGACCAAGGGGCTCTTTGTGAGGGCCGTCGACGGCGTAGACCTCGAGATCTACGCCGGAGAGACGCTCGGCTTGGTTGGAGAGAGCGGCTGTGGCAAATCGACCTTTGGCCGGACGCTCCTCCAGCTCTACCGGCAGACGGACGGCAAGACCCTCTACTACGGGGTCTCGCTTGATGAGATGGCGCCGCGCTACGTGAAGGAGACGATCGTCAACCTCGCAAAGCACAAGGAGCAGCTCAAGGCGCTCGAGGAGGCGATGGAGAAGGCGCAGAAGGAGTGGGAGGAGGCGCAAGGCGATGAGACGGTGGAGCAGAAGCGCGTCTTCATCGCACAGAACGCAAGCCTCGAGGCGCAGAAGCGCTACCGCAACGCCTACCTCGACATCGTCCAGCTCATCGGCGGCTTCTTCATCGTCGACGACCTCTCCAGCTTCACCCCGCTCTTCTTGGACCTCTATCAGCACAGCCGTGCGCACCACGAGACGGACGAGGCGATCAAGGACCGGGCACTGGAGATCGCCGAGGTGGAGCGCGCCATCAGGGCGGCAGAGAAGAAGGGCAGGGGGACGACAGGAAAAGAGGCACAGCTGCAGAAGCTCAAGGGCGAACAAGAGAAGGACAGGGCGCATCTTGCCGAATCTGCCGCTCTCATCAAGGAGGCCAACGCACGCCTCGATGCCCTGCGCGCCGAGTGGGCGGACAACGCCGACTTCGCCCTCCACGAGAAGGAGCGGGACAACGGCGTCGACGTGAGCCGGCTCACCTTCGGCGAGATGCGCCTGTTGCGCCAGGAGATGCAGTTGATCTTCCAGGACCCGTACTCGTCGCTCAACCCCCGCATGACGGTGGGCCAGATCATCGGCGAGGGGCTGCTCGCCCACCGCTTCTTCAAGAAGGATGGGCCGGAGATGCAGGAGTACGTCATGAGCGTCATGGAGGAGTGCGGCCTTGCCCCTTACATGATCCACCGCTACCCCCACCAGTTCTCCGGTGGCCAGCGGCAGCGCATCGGCATCGCCCGCTCGCTGGCCCTCAATCCCCGCTTCATCGTCTGCGATGAGGCGGTCAGTGCGCTCGACGTCTCCATCCAAGCCCAGATCATCAACCTCTTGCGTGAGCTGAAGGAGAAGAGCAAGTTGACCTACCTCTTCATCAGCCACGACCTCGCGGTGGTCAAGTACATCAGCGACCGCATCGGCGTGATGTACCTCGGTACCATCGTCGAGCTCGCCCCGGCCGAGAAGATCTTCAGCCGGACACTGCACCCGTACACCGAGGCGCTCTTGGCCGCCATCCCGACCACCGACCGCAGAAGTGATGAGGAGACGATGCTGCTCGAGGGGGACATCCCCTCTCCCATCAAACCGCCGGCCGGGTGCAAATTCCACACCCGCTGCCGCTACAAGACGGAGATCTGCACCCACGTGGTGCCCGAGTGGCGTGAGCTTGAGCCAGATCACTTCGTCGCCTGCCACCACCCCTTGATCGGCGACGGGAAGTAGGCGCGATGTTCTTTGGCAAGAAGATACGCCGCGTGCTCGATGTGGAGGGGGCAGAGAAGCGGAACACGGAAGAGGAGAAGGAGGCGCTGGAGAAGGGAGACCTGCTGGCCATGATCATCAGCGCCTTCCTCGTCTTCACGCCGGTCATCCTCATCCTCATCGCCATCGTCTGGGGTCTTTACTGGCTCTTCACGCATTGAAAAGAGGCCGCCTCGTGTCGACAGGGCCGCCCCGCTTCATCACAGTACACCCATGAGCGACGATACCACAGCCAAGAGGCGCCCGATCCGCCGCATCCTCTTGATCACCCTGGGCTCCCTCTTCGCCCTCTTGGGAGCCATCGGGATCATCCTGCCGCTCTTGCCGACCACCCCGTTCGCCCTGCTGGCCTCCGCCTGCTACACCCTCTCAAGCCCCTCTCTGGCGCGCCGCCTTGAAGCGAGCCGGATCCTCGGCAGCTATTTGCGTCACTGGAGAACCGGCGAGGGGGTGCCCGTCAAGACGAAGATCCTGGCCATCCTCTGGCTCTGGCTCGGCCTCGCCATCTCCATGGCGGTCGCCCGCTCGACGGTGGTGTACATCATCCTCCCCGTCATCGGGACGCTGGTCACCATCCACATCGCCCTCATCCGGAAGCGGGCGCATCACACGAACACTGAAGCGGAACAGACCACAATGCACGAGAGTGCGGGAGCGGCGGAATCAAGAAGTTGAGTACGCGGTATATTCCACCGCTCCCGCAGGGGGTGCAGCGCAGGGATCACTGCTTCAGGTAGTAGCACTGTGCCTTCGATTCAC
>LVBF01000120.1 GCA_001604325.1 Spirochaetales bacterium Spiro_04 | reverse complement strand
AGTTGTAGCGCCCGGTGATGATGGAGTAGCGACTCGGGGTACAGACGGCGCTGGTGGCGTGGGCGTCGGTGAAGGAGATCCCCTCTCCCGCGATGCGGTCGAAGGCGGGGGTGGTGAAGGCGCTCTTCTCATTGAGGGCACTGACGTCCCCATAGCCCAGGTCATCGAAGAGGATGAAGATGATGTTCGGTTTCATAACAAGCCTTGAAAGCGCACAAGGCCAATTGCTTGGCCTTGTGCATCGATGGTGACGATCCTTACTTGTACTGGCGGTCGTATGCCGTCTGCATCAACTTCAGTACGGTCGGCAGCTGGAGCTTGTCCAGGCCTGCCACGTAGTCGTTCCACACCTTGTCGTCGTTGACATCCATCGAGCCGACCATGAATTTCACCGCGCTCTGGCGGATGTAGTTGGCGAGCTCACGCTGGACGGTGGAGTACTTCTCGCTCTCGTCTGCGGTGAACTTGAGGGTGGGGACTTCGAGGTCGGTCCGCTCGTACGGCTTGTAGAGCTCGGCCGTCTCGTCGTAGAGCACCTTCTCGTTGTTGTCCGGCAAGTAGTAGCGGGCATCGCTGCGGGAGATGTCCTCGACCGCCAAGCCGTTCTTCATCGTCGGCGTGGGCGCACCGGCATAGACCTGGATCCAGGTGTCGTTCTGCGGGTCCTTGTCGTTCCACTGCGTCAGTGCCTTCCAGATGGCGGGCTTGCCGTCAAGACCGACGGTGCCCTCATCGGCCCATGCCCATGCCTCGCCCTCGAATCCGTTGCGCTGCAAGAGGGTTCCCTCAAGGCTGTACATGAAGTCGAAGTAGCGCATGATGGCGTCGGCGTAGGGGCTCTTGCTGGAGACCACGACCCGTCCGATGCCCGGGTTCTGGAAGAAGACGACGGAGTTCTGCTCACCCTTCGGTCCCTTCAGCGGTGCGATGGCGCGGTAGTTGTTGAAGCGATCGCCACCGATGGTGGAGAACTGACCTCTCCAGCCACCTGCCACGAAGCCAACGGTCGGCTGGGCCGAGCTCTCGACGAGCTGGGTCAGCTGGCTGGAATCCTGGGTGAAGGAGCCGTTGTAGAGGAGGCCTTCGCGGTAGAGCTTGTTGATGAACGCCAAGCCTTCGCGGAAGGCGGCCTTGTTGACGGCGGTGTCGACCTTGCCGTTGTTCATCAGGAAGCCGACGTCGCTGACGGCGCCCGCGTTGATGTCGGTGTCGAGGTCACAGTAGATGAAGGAGTTGAGGAGGAAGCGCTCGACGTGATCGCTCCAGCCGATGATCGAACCGGCCAAGGGAATCTCGTCGGCCTTGCCGTTTCCGTTCGGATCCTGCGTCTTGATGGCCTTGAGCACGGTGTAGAACTCATCGATGGTGGTCGGGGTCTTCAGGCCCAGCTTGTCAAGGAACGGCTGGTAGACGAAGAGCTTTGCCTGGTTCGAGCAGTGGTAGCACCCCTCGAGGCGCGGCAGCGAGTAGATGTTGCCGTCGATGTTGGTCATGTACCCGACGCCGCCGGGGAACTCCTCGAATGCCTTCATCAGGTTGGGCATCCACTCGGTGGAGTAGTACTTGTTCAGCGGAAGGAAGAGCCCTTCCTGGGTGCCGTAGTTGGTCTCTTGGTCAAAGCTGATGCCAAAGCCAAGGAAGGCGTCGGGGTAGTCGCCGCTGGCGAGTACCAGTGCGAGCTTCTCAGTGGCCGCCTGCTCGGGGACCATGATGAAGTTCACCTTCACACCGGTCATCTCCTCCATGTACTTGGAGAAGCGGTTGGTGTTGTAGTCTTCGACACACGGGGGCTGTGCCACCATGATGTCGACGGTGATGGGGCTCTTTACGATCGGATAGGTCCCGAGTGGGGTATACTCGACCTTCGCCGCGGCCGGGGCGGCCTTCGTCCCCTGGGCCAGGAGAGTGGCCGGCACCAAGAGGGCGACGACCAATACGATCAATGCTGTCTTTCTCATTCTATTCCTCCTAATAATCTCAGCTGCCGTGCAGCTGGAACGTCCTAACCTTTGACCGATCCGATCATCACACCCTTGACGAAGAACTTCTGCACGAACGGGTAGATGAGCAGGAGCGGCACACTCGCGACGACGATGACCGCGTAGCGGATCGTCTCGCTGAGCCCTTGGGCCCTGATCGCAGCCTCCACGTCGACGGTCATCGACGGGGTGTTGCGGTTGATGATGAGTATGTTGCGCAGCACGATCTGCAGCGGATAGAGCGCCTGGTTCTGCAGGTAGAGCAACGCGTCGAAGTACTTGTTCCACTGTCCCACCGCATAGAAGAGGCCGAGCACCGCGATGATGGCCCCGCTGAGCGGGAAGACGAAGGAGAAGAGGAAGCGGATATCCGAGCAGCCGTCGATGGTCGCCGCCTCGTAGAGCTCGTCACTGATGTTCTCCTGGAAGAAGGTGCGCGTGATGATGACGTTCCACACCGTGATGGCGTTGGGCAGGATGATGGACCAGCGGCTGTCGTAGAGGCCGAGGTTGCGCACCACCAGGTAGAGCGGGATCGTGCCGCCGCTGAAGAGCATGGTGAAGAGGATCAGCTTGGTGACCAGGTGACGGCCATAGAACTCCTTGCGCGAAAGTGGATAGGCCAAGAGCACGGTCAGCAGCACGCTGACGACGGTTCCGACGACCATGTAGTAGAGGCTGTTCATATAGCCGCTGACGATCTGCTTGTTGGTGAAGACCGCCTTGTAGCTGATGAGGTCGAACTGCAC
>LVBF01000119.1 GCA_001604325.1 Spirochaetales bacterium Spiro_04 | reverse complement strand
GTTCTCCTGGATCATCCAGGTGCGGTCGTCCAGGTAATCGTCGAAGAGAGAGACGGTGGCATCGATGAGGGCTTGCCCCTCACGCACCTTGCGCCGCTCCTCGCGGTAGAGGATGTACGCCTTGGCTGTTTCACTATAGCCGGCGTTCATCAGGTTCTTCTCGACGAGATCCTGGATCTCCTCCACCGTGATGGTGGACCGTCCCCCCTCACCGGCCTCATTGAGGACGGCGGTGGTGATGACATCGACCTCGACCGCTTCTGAGGCGGCTCGGGCGGCTTTCTGAACGGCGACGGCGATCTTCTGTCCATCGCAGAAGACGATCGTCCCGTCACGCTTGATGACGTGGGTTAGCATCGCGCTCTCCTTTGTAGCCGAGCGCGGATAGGGGACCTCAGAATAGAGATTCTTCGGGCGCCTTCGCCATGCTCCGTGGCTACGCTTTCATGCAGGGAGGTCTTCTGGCTCAGGATCGACGGAATGTTGCCCCTTCCCGGATTACTCCAGTGGTTCTGGCAACTTCCTCCCCTTCACAGCGGCGGGACCGCGTGGGCTTTTACCCAACTTCCCTGTCCTGCATGCACAAGATATAGTGTCGTCGTACTGTCTGTACGCTACAGATAGTAACTGAGGAGGGATAACGCGTCAAGTGAGTATCGAAGAATGTTGGTGTTTAGAACATCTCTTTTCTGCTGAGCACGTGCACAATACTCTTGTGCATGCCACGTAACTCGTGGGAGAATATGGGTATCACATCAGAGGGCCACCTTGACTCTGAGGGGAAAAGGCCGTATCAATATATGAGTATATGTGAATATATCTGAGGTATCATGTTATCATTCTATGAACCGTCTGCTGCAGACAAACACCTGTTTCCCACCGACAGTCGCTACAGGGCCTACCAATACTACTACTCCTTCTCGGTGTTGTGGAAAGAAGCGGTAGGCCTCACCATCGCAAAGAGCGACACCGCCTTCTATCTGCACCTCGATGAGGATGACTGCTTCCTGCTCCCCGTCACCGACGATCTTGAGGCCGCCATGGCCGAGCTTGAGGCACACTGCCGGGAGAGCGGACAACGCTTTCAGCTGGAGTGCGTGCCCACCAAGGAGGCGAAGGCGCTGGAGGCGATGGGGTACACCATCGAGCACACCCGCAACCTCGATGACTACCTCTATGAGAGTGAGAAGCTCATCAAGCTCGGCGGGCGCAAGCTGCAGGCAAAGCGCAACCACATCAGCCAGTTCGAGCGCGCCTACACCTACTCGGTGCGCCACCTCTCCACACAAGAGATGCGCGAGGAGTGCTATACGATGGCATCGACCACCTGGCTCGATGCCCAGGAGAGCACCACAAAAGAGATCAAGGACGAGCTGGTGGCGCTGCGCCACACCTTCGACAACTGGGATGAGCTGGGTTTCGTCGGGATGTTGGTCTGCGTGGACCACCACCTCACCGCCTTCACCGTCGGCGAGATCATCGACAACGATATGGCCATCGTACACTTCGAGAAGGGGGACACCTCCTACATCGGCATCTACTCGGTCATCAACCAGCTCTTCTGCTCCCAGTACCTCAGCGACGTGAAGTATGTCAATCGCCAGGAGGATGCCGGGGTGCCGGGGCTGCGCAAAGCCAAAGAGTCGTACCGCCCCGACCTGATGGTCGAAAAGTATCGGGTGACGCGCCCATGATGGAGGTCAGGCGGTCGAGGGGAGCAGAGCGCGACGAGCTCTATGAGCTCTGGGCGCGCGTCTTTGATGAGGACCGTGCGTGGCTCCGCCGCTTCTTCACCCTCCGCTACTCACCAGAGGACATCTTCATCGCCCGCATCGACGGCGTCTTGGCAAGCGCCCTGCATGCCCTGCCCGCCTCCTATGTACAGGGGGGCAGAGAGCGGCCCTGTTCCTATATCGTCGGGGCTGCCACCGACGAAGCCTTTCGCCGTCAAGGCCTCATGGGACAATTGCTCCACTTAGCCGCCGCCTCCTCTGAGCACCCCATCACGCTCTTTCCGGCGGTGCGGTCGTTCTACGAGGCCCATGGCTATACCACCACCTCACGCCTCCTCTCGTTTCCCCTCAGAGGGGGGAAGGAGAGTCACACACCCCTGCTGCCGGTCGAAGGAGAAGCCCTTGACCGCATCTACCGAACGGCCAATGCAGAAAGCGGCTACCTCGTGCGCGATGAAGCGGCGTGGGAGTTCTTGACAGGCGGCTATGAGACGGTCCTGGTGGAGGACGCATACGCCTTCATCAGCGAGGGGAAAGCCACTGAGGCGTTCGCCCTCAACACGGAGGGGGCAGAGCGCCTCATCGATGCCCTCTCGCCGATGGCTGTCGGATCGCTGCAGAGTTCTGCGCACTCTCCGCTGTCCGCGCTCTTGGGTGAACAAAACGGGGTGCCCACCCCCATGGGGATGAGCACCCATCCGGCCATGGCCGGCGTCTACATCGCTGAACAGTATTGATCACTCGACCGTCAGCACAAACTCCCTGCTCCACTGAGCTCCTTCCCCATCCTCGATGGTGAGGGTCAGAGGAATCGCGGTACCCGAAGGGGCATCCTTCGAGATGACCACGCGCATCGTATTGGACTGTCCACTGATGCGCTGGGCGCTCGTGGTGGCCCAACGGCTGTTGTTGGTCGCCGTATACCCGGGCGCCAACCGTCCGAGCACGAGGTCGCTCTTGAGGAGGGTGACGTACTCACTCTCAGATGAGAGTGTCGCCTTCAACCCCCTCAGCTCGATGGTCCCGCCGTTGGTATAGGAGAAGCCGAGGGCAAGTTGGGTGTTCTTCGGGGCTTTGTCGCTCGTATAGTAGAGCAGGGTGACGTCATCAATGGAGAACTGCTTCCAAAGCGCCTCGAAGAAGCCGCCCTTGCCCTCGGCGGTGTATGTATCGGCATCGGTGATGAGCTGTCCGGTGGTACGGTCCCACCAGCCGGCGAAGATCGCACCAGAATCCGTGCTCTCAGGAATCGGGACGGTGAAGTCGCCCTCGGTGAAGGTGAGGTCGATGCCGCTCCGCTCATCGACGAAGCGCACCCCCTCCTGGTAGACCGCATAGAGGGTCTGGTCGGTGTACGGCATCGCGATCGTCTCCCCCGGCTCATAGGTCACCTCATCGGGGGTCACGCCCCACCCGGCGAGGATGCCGAGGTGCGTGCTGGAGAAGCGGATCTGACTTGCCGACGGAAGGGTCACCGTGCTCGTGGCGCTCTGCGTAATCTGCTGGCGGTAGCTGTAACGATACCCCTCCCCCTCCGCTGAGAAGTCCAGCGTCAGCGTAGGCCTCCAATAGGGGCTCTTCTGGGCAAGCCAGGCGGCCCACTCTGCGCGCTCGCCCTCATCAAGGGAGAGCAGTTCGCCCAGCAGCGCATCGCTCTGCTGTCGGCTCATCCGATAGGTCGAAAGCCGGCTGAGCGTCTCGCGGGCACGCTGGTAGGAGGCGCGATCTTGTTTTTCAACGGCGTCGTTGAGACTCTTCAGCGCCGCCTCACGCTCCTTGACGATCGCCTCATCGAGAGAGTCATACGCTTTCTTTGCCTCTTCGAGGCCCAGGATCTGGGTCTCTATGGCGGCATACTGCTTCTCCGCCATCGGCCGTGCAACCAGGCTCATCGAGACGACGGCTAGGATGATCATGATCATGACTACATTACGTTTCATCTGTATATCTCCTTCATCTCTGTTTCTTGTATATATAGCAATCGGGGGCGGGGAGAAGCAACAATGGGAAGGTGTTCTTCACCTACTCTTCAGATGCTTGGAGAAGTGTGAAGCGTGACTCTCCTGCCCTCATAGGAGAGTACCCCCTCCTCTCGCAGCACGGCGAGCCCGCGGCTGACCGAGGTGCGGGCAAAGCCGAGGCGTTCGGCCAGATCCTTCTTGGTCGTCGGCAACACCACGCTCGTCGATCGTTGCTCCCGGCTCAGATGATGGAGGTAGGAGAGGAGGCTCTCTCTCAGACTCAGTGTCGAGATGCGGTTGACCACCGTCGAAAGGTGGTGGGCCCGGTCGCTGATGATCCTCAGCAGCGCGAGCAAGATTTCGCGCCGCTCCTCACAGAGACGGAGCACCAGGCTCTTCTTCAGGCGCAAGATCGTGCATGGGGTATGGGCGACGACCTGCATCACATAGGTGTGGGCACTGCCGAAAAGCAGCGTCGCCCCACAGCTCTCGCCCACCGAGAGGACATGGGCCGTGAAGAGCCTGCCCTCCTCATCGAGGCTCTGCATGGCAAGCGAGCCGCTCCTCACAATGTCCAACGTGGTGCAGACATCCCCTTGCAATGCGATGATCCGATCCTTCTCGTAGACCGCGATCCTCGCCTCACCGCTTTTGATGAACGCTTCGCACTCCGAATCGTCGAACCACAATGCCTCTTGCATATGCTTCTCCCCAGGTGTTACCTATGTTACAGATTATCGGAATCTGGGTTACTATACTAGCAATATCAACACAAGGAGCAATCTATGATTGAAAATCCGTTTCCCTATACCGAAAGCGACGAGAAGGTCGTCGAGCGTATCATCGACGCCGATGTGGCGATGATCAACCACGTGGTACTGCCCGCAGGGGAGCGCCTGCCGGAGCACTACAGCGATTCCAACGTCTTCTTGACGATCGTGCGCGGGACGCTGTCGATGCAACTCGGCGACCAAAAGCCCCACCTCTACACCAAGAGCGTGATACAGGTACCGTCCCGCACCAAGATGAACATCATCAACGGTGCCGATGAACCGGTGGAATTCTTCATCGTCAAGGCCCCTCATCCTCGGGTATACAAGGAGCAGGAGTGATGAAAAAGGTCATCCAGCGGAGTGTGCAGGGAGTTGCCCTGCTCCTCTTCATCATCTTGCTCGTCAAAGGCAAGGCGCAGCTGTGGATGGCGATCTTCGTCGCCTCTACGCTGCTCGCCCTCCTCTTCAGCCGCTTCTACTGCGGCTGGCTCTGTCCCATCAATACGGTCATCAGGCCGATTGCCTGGATGAAGAAGAAATTGAAGATCAAGTGCAAAAAGATGCCCGCCTGGATAGAGAGCGATGTGCTGCGCTATCTCATCCTCGCCCTCTTCTTGGCCACGATGGGCTTCGTCTTCAAGACCGGCAAGCAGCTGCCGGTATTGCCGGCGCTGCTCGCTCTGGCAGTGTTGCTCTCCATCTTCTTCGATGAGGCGCTCTGGCACCGCCACCTCTGCCCATACGGCACGATCTTGACGTTGACCGGGCGCTTCTCCAAAAAGGCGATGGTCATCGACGAGGCCCTCTGCAACAATTGCACCCGCTGCAGCCGCGTCTGTCCCTCGAACGCCATCGTGCAGGACGAGAAGCACCGGATCATCAAAAAAGAGTGCCTGGTCTGCCACGAGTGCGAGCGTGTCTGTGCCAAAGGCGCCATCAAATATCGATAGACCAACATCGATACATCACGTGAGGGAGAGCAGTTGCTCTCCCTCAGGTTTTCTTTGACTCTTGCCTGTCTCTTACTTCTTGTCTTTCCTGAAGCAGAGGAACCAGTCGACGCAGTGGAGGTCGTCACCCTGGCTGGCCATGCGCTCCTTGGCGGTGCCACAGGTGCCGGGGGCGGGGACGATGACGTCATCGCCGGGTCTCCAGTTGGCCGGGGTTGCCACCTGCTCCTTGTCCGCCTTCTGCAGGGCAAGGATGACACGCTTGATCTCATCAAAGTTCCGTCCCAACGAAGCGGGGTAGAAGATGATGGTACGCACGATGCCCTTCGGGTCGATGACGAAGACGGCACGGACGGCCTGGGTGGTGGACTGGCTCTGCACCATGCCGTACTGCCGGGCGACGTTCATCGAGATGTCCTCGATGACGGGGAACTTGACCTCGAGGTTCTTCATGCCATTCCACTCGATCTCCTGAATCTTGCGCAGCCACGCGATGTGGGCGTACAGCGAGTCGATGGAGAGACCGATGAGCTCGGTGTTGAGTGCCTTGAACTCCTCCTGCATCGAGGCGAAGGTCATGAACTCGGTGGTACAGACGGGGGTGAAATCAGCCGGGTGGCTGAAGAG
>LVBF01000118.1 GCA_001604325.1 Spirochaetales bacterium Spiro_04 | reverse complement strand
AGATGCTCTACGTGCCCATCGAGCAGGCCAACCTCGTGCAGCGCTACGTCGGCAGCGACAGCTCGGTGGTCAAGAAGGACAAGCTCGGCGGGCAGGGGTGGGAACACAAGAAGGAGCGGGCGCGCAAGAACGCCGAGGATCTGGCGCGGCACCTCATCGACCTCTATGCCAAGCGCCAGCAGAGCGTGGGCTTCGCCTTCGCCAAGGACACCGACTGGCAGGTCCAGTTCGAGGCCTCCTTCCCCTTCGATGAGACGGCCGACCAGCTGCAGTGCATCGATGAGATCAAGGAGGACATGGAGAAGCCCACCGTCATGGACCGCCTGGTCTGCGGCGATGTCGGCTACGGCAAGACCGAGATCGCCTTCCGCGCCGCCTTCAAGGCGGTGATGAGCGGCAAGCAGGTCGCTTTCCTCGCCCCCACGACGATCCTGGCCGAGCAGCATTACCGCACGTTTGCGCATCGCATCGGCTCCTTCCCGATAAAAAGCGGCCTCCTCAGCCGGATCGTACCGGCCAAAGAGCAGAAGAAGACGCTGCTCGGCGTCGCCGAGGGGACGGTGGACGTGCTCTTCGGCACCCATCGGATCCTGCAGAAGGACATCGTCTACCGCGACCTCGGCCTCCTCATCGTCGATGAGGAGCAGCGCTTCGGCGTCAAGGACAAGGAGCGCATCAAGAGCCTCAGGACCTCCATCGACAGCCTCTCGCTCTCGGCCACCCCGATCCCCCGCACCCTCTACATGTCGCTCTTGAAGATTCGGGACATGAGCCTCTTGGCCACCCCGCCCATCGCCCGCCGCTCGATCCGCACCGTCATCGGCGAGTATGAGGACAGCGTGGTGGCGCGTGCCATCCGGGAGGAGATTGGCCGGGGCGGACAGGTCTTCTACCTCCACAACCGCATCGAGACGCTCGACGAGGTGGTGGCCCGCCTCACCGCCCTCCTGCCGGATGTCGTCATCGCCAGCGCCCACGGGCAGATGAACCCGGCCACGCTGGAGGACACGATGCGGACCTTCATCACCGAGGGGATCCAAGTCCTCGTCTCCACGACGATCATCGAGAACGGCATCGACATCCCCAACGTCAACACGATCATCATCGACCGGGCCGACCGCTACGGCCTCTCCCAGCTCTACCAGCTGAGAGGGCGGGTGGGGCGAAGCGACCGCCAAGCCCACGCCTACCTCCTCTATCCGGCCGACAGCGCTCTCAGTGAAGTCGCCATCAAGCGGCTGAAGATCCTCAGCGAGCACACCAGCCTCGGCTCGGGCTTCAAGGTCGCCCTCAAGGACATGGAGATCCGCGGGGCGGGCAACCTCCTCGGCCGCGAGCAGAGCGGACACTTGGCCACCGTCGGCCTGGACATGTACATCAGGATCCTCGACGAGGCGATCCGCAGCCTCCAGGAGGGTGGGCTGAAGGAGGAGGATCGCGAGGTCTTCCTCGAGCTGGAGTACACCGGCTTCATTCCGGAGAGCTACATCAAGGCGCCGTCAGTGAAGTTCGAGATCTACCGGAAGATCGCCTCCATCACCAACGAAAGCGACCTCAACGCCCTCTCCAGCGAGCTCAGCGACCGCTACGGTCCCCCGCCGACGGAGGTGGCCAACCTCCTCTACATCGCCCAGATCAAGATCATCTGCCGCAAGCTCTCCATCATCCGTCTCACCGAACGCAAGCAGGTGGTCGCCGTCGAGTTCGGCAAGGTCGCCGACTTGAAGGTGGAGAAGGTGATGAACCTCATCGCCCTCTCGGGCAAATCCATCTCCCTTGACCCGAGGCGGATGAATGTGATGTATATGAAGATGAACAGCGTCGAATTGAAGGACAAGGCCCTCTATCTGATGGAGAAGCTGGCACGGCTGCTGTAGGAGTGGGAATGCGAGAGACACAGGAAAGCATCTATGCCGACATCCCCGAACTGCGCATCGTCGAACGAGACGATCAGCGCAGCATCAAGAGCTTCGTGCTCCGCGGCACGCCGCTCAAGAGCTTCCAGGTGGAGGCGGTGCGCGCCTACTATGACGACTACGTCATCCCCTATGAGCCGAAGCTGCTCGATTTTGCGCGGATCTTCGGCAACGACAAGCCGGTGATCATTGAGATCGGGTTCGGCATGGGGGTGGCCACCCACCTCATCGCGAAGGAGCGCACCGAATACAACTACCTCGCCCTCGAGGTCTTCCTGAGTGGCTTCACCAAGCTCCTTGACAAGGTGGGCAAGGATGGGCTGGACAACATCCGCCTGATGCGCTTCGACGCGGTCGCGGTTCTTGAGCAGATGGTGGGCGATTCTACGGTCGCCGGCTTCCACATCTTCTTTCCCGACCCGTGGCCGAAGAAGCGGCAGCAGAAGCGGAGGCTCATCCAAGGAGAATTCGCCGCGTTGCTTGGGCGAAAACTCTCCCCGGGCGGCTACATCTACGCGGTGACCGACTGGGTCCCGTACGCCGAGCAGATGCTCGAGGTTTTTGCGGGCATCGAGGAGCTCACAAACCCCTCTGGCGGCTTCTGTCCGCCGGTGAGCTGGAGACCGGAGACCCGCTTCGAGGTGAAGGGGCGGGAGCAGGAGTTCCAGATCAACGAGGTGTGGGTCGAGAAGAAGGCGTAGATGGAAGATGAGGGAGGGGGGCCCGCCGCCGCGGACCCCCCTCCAAGGTTCTACAAACTCACTCCCATGCAATCAGTTGAACACTCTGATTGCCACTGCTCCTACGCCTCCTCCAAAGAGTCCTTGTAGGCCTTCACCACCTCGTCGGCGCCCTTGCCGGTCAGTGGCTCGTAGTGGTCAAACTCCATCTCGAAACTTCCCGTCCCACTGGTCATCGACTTGAGGTCGATGGCGTAGTTGAGGAGCTCGGACTGGGGTACCAATGCCCGTACCATCTGCAGGTGCCCGATGTCCTCTTGTCCGAGGACCCGGCCACGCTTGGTCGAGAGATCGCTGAGGATATCGCCGAGATACTCCTCCTCGATGTAGACGTTCAGTTTGACGATCGGCTCAAGAAGCACCGGCACCGCCTTGGCGAGGGCGAGCTTCATCGCCCCCTTGGCGGCGAGCTTGAAGGCCATCTCGCTGGAGTCGACCGGGTGTTCCTTGCCGTCGACGAGGGAGATGCCGATGTCCATCATCGGGTAGCCGGCGAGGAATCCCTCCTCCATCTGCTCGTGCAGCCCCTTCTCAATGCCGGGGATATACCCCTTGCTGATGGCCACGCCCTTGATGGCGTTGGTGAAGGAGTAGTACTCGCCACGCTCGAGCGGCTCGATCTCGATGAGGACGCGACCGTACTGGCCGTGGCCACCGCTCTGCTTCTTGTGGGTGTACTCGACGATGCCGCTCTTGCCGCGGATGGTCTCCCGGTAGGCGACGCGCGGCAGCTTGGTGTGGATGTTGATCTTCTGCTTCTCGCGCACCTTGTCGAGGATCATGTTGAGGTGGAGGTCGCCCATGCCGGCGACCACGTTCTCCTTGGTCTCCTCGTTGAACTTGATCTGGAAGGTGAGGTCCTCCTCGCTGACACGGTGCAGGGCCTCGTTCATCTTCTCCTCGCTCTTCTTGTCGTCGCTGGAGATGGCGAGGCTGTAGGTGGGCTGGCCGAAGTCGATCGGCTTGAAGGAGAACTTCTGGTCTCCTCCCTCCACCAGGGTATAGTTGGTCGCCGAGATGTTGCTCTTGGCGATCACGCCCACATCGCCGGCGGTGAGGGCGCTCGTCTCGACGATCTTCTTGCCCACCATCCGATAGACCTTGTTGGCCCGCTCCTTGCGTGAGACGATGGCGTTGTACAGCTCGGTCTCCCCCTTCAAGGTGCCGCGCAGCACCTTGACGAAGCTGAGCTTGCCGCTGAACTGGTCGATGGTCGTCTTGAAGACCAAGGCCGCGGCCGTTCCCTCTTCGGTGATGGCGAACTCGCTCTCGCTGCCATCATCGGCGATGATGGTGTCCGTGTATCCGAGGGGGTCGGGGAAGTTGTTGCTGATGAAGTTGAGTAGGCTGAGGAGCCCCGAGCCCTGCTCGCTGGAGCCGCAGAGCACCGGTACGACGCGGTTGTCGTGCAGGCCCTCCTGCAGGCCGCGGCGGATGTCGTCGGCTTCGAGGGTCATCTCCTCAAAGTACTTCTCGATGAGGTCGTCGGCGCCCTCTGCGGCGCTCTCGATGAGGATGGTGCGGTACTCCTCGGCCATGTCGGCGTACTCGGCGGGGATATCGCCGGCGGTTTCTTTGGCTTCGGGATGGGCGAAGTACGCCTTGTTCTCGATGAGGTTTATGATTCCCTTGAAATCCTTGCCGCTTCCCATCGGGA
Source organism: Spirochaetales bacterium Spiro_04 (assembly GCA_001604325.1). Taxonomy (GTDB): domain Bacteria; phylum Spirochaetota; class Spirochaetia; order Sphaerochaetales; family Sphaerochaetaceae; genus Sphaerochaeta. The sequence goes on along the minus strand of LVBF01000118.1, from coordinate 1,248 downwards.
TGGCCACGGGGACCAAGGTCGTCTTGAAGGACTCCTTGAGCGCATCGAGCACTTTGGTATAGTCTGCGTGTTCACGGTCCATCTTGTTGATGAAGATCGCACGCGGGGTATTCATATCATCAAGTCTGCGCCAGAGCTTGATCGTCTCGATCTGTGGCCCGACGCGTCCATCGACGAGCATCAGTGCCGCTTCGGTGGCCCTGAACGCCGCGATGGTCTCGCCGATGAACCCGCTGGTGCCCGGGGTATCGACGATATTCAATCTCTTGCCCTGCCACTCCAAGGAAGCGAGGGAGGCGTGGATGGAAATCTGGTTGGCGATCTCCTCTTCGGTGTAGTCACTGGTGGTCTTGCCGCTTGCAACGGTCTCTGCCCGGGAAATCACATCTGCGTAGAACAACATCTGTTCCACCAAGGTGGTTTTCCCGGTTTCGTTGTGGCCGATGACGGCGACATTCCTTAGCATACTGCTGACAACGCTCATAAATCCTCCTCTGATATCTGCACCATATATGTGCGATGATCATAAACGCATGGAACAATGGTATTCGTTATCGCCAAAGAAGTCAAAAGAAATCTCTTTTTGTTGGAAATAAAACCGGTATCGTCAAAACAGCCCATGAAATGCATGCCATGCCCTCCAGATGGCGGCGTATGGCCATGCATTTCACTGCGTGAGGAGCTGATTTGGGGCGCGCCTAAAAGAGAAATGCTCACATCATGGTCTCAATCGATTCCAATAGGAGGGCCACCCTTAGGCACGGCTCCGCTTATATGCGTCGCGCTTGCGCCAGAGGTGGGCGACCATGAATCGCTCGCCTTTGGCGGCTTCTCCCTTTTCCAGATGGTCGAGGATCTTGCGGTGTTCATCCTGGGTTTGGATCTTGCCTTGGTTCGAGAGGCGTTGGGCAAGGCCGGAAAGATCGGTATTTCCGTCTACTGCGGTGGCCAGGGCGGGGACCAAGGCACTCGTGCCCTGGTGAGCAACCTCTATGGCGCGACGATCGCGAACAAGACCAATACCCGCTACACGATGAACTCCCCTGAAGGTGCCAGGGCGCTCGAACTGCTCAAGGACCTGGAGAAGAAGGGGTACATCGACGCTGGTCTCTCCATTGCGGCGGCCGATGAGCTGCAGCTCTTCGCCCAGCAGCAGATTGCCTCGACAATCTGTTGGGGAACCTCCAATGCGTTGAACTATGCCACTGATGCATTCACTCAGGTGTCCGTTCCCTTCCCGAGCAACGA
>LVBF01000012.1 GCA_001604325.1 Spirochaetales bacterium Spiro_04 | reverse complement strand
ATCGCCGGTCTGATCCTGACCCTCGGCATGGCCGTCGACACCAACGTCATCATCTATGAGCGCATCAAAGAGGAGCGACGGATGGGCAAGAGCGACACGGCCGCCGTCAAGGCCGGCTTCGACAAGGCGTTCTGGACGGTCATGGATGCCAACATCACCACGATCATCGCCGCCCTGGTCCTCTCCCAGCTCGGCAGCTCGTCGGTGAAGGGCTTTGCCAACACCCTGGCCATCGGTATCGTCAGCTCGGTCTTCACCGCCCTCTTTGTCTCGCATCTGATCTTTGATGCGGCCATCACCGACAAAGAAGGCAAGAAGCTTCATATCAGCTGGAGGAAAAACTAATGCTTACAAAAGATATTCCGGTCATCAAATGGCGCTGGGCCGTATGGGGCTTGGCCATCCTCCTCCTTGCCGCCGGGCTTGTCGCCTTCTTCCTCTTCGGTGGCTTCAACCTCGGAGTGGACTTTGAGAGCGGCCTCAGCCAACGCATCAGGATTGCTCCCGTCGGCCTCGAGGTCGCCTACGACGGCACCCAGGATGTTGTGCTCTCCATCTCCTCAAGCACGCTCTCAATCGAGCAACGTGGCGATGCGGGGGTGAAGGTCACCGCTTTGCGTTTCTCTGAGTATCCGACCGCTTCAGCACTTGCCCAAGCACTCGAAGCTATGGATGGGATCACGGCGACGGTAGTCGATGGATCTCTCTCTTCCTCCACGATGCTCTCCGGGTACGGCTTTCCCGCCACCCTCTCCACGGCGCCGGTGAAGCTGAACTTCCAGGGCAAGAGCGGTACCTCCATCGATGAGGTGCGCAAGGCCCTCGATGTAATGGGTAACGCCAATGTGCAGACCGTTGGAAATGCGGAGAGCTCGACGTTCCAGATTCGCTTCGGCATCAAGGATGGGGCGACCCAGGCATCGCTTGAGGATGAGGTGAAGGGAGCCCTTGCCGCCTACTTCGGAAGCGGCAACGTCGTGGTGTTGCAGAGTGATTTCATCGGGCCGAAGTTCAGCAAGACGCTCGTATCCAGCTCGATTCTGGCGATCGCAGTGGCGATGGGCTTGATCTTGGTCTACGTTTGGATTCGCTTCCGCTTCGCCTATGCGGTCTCCTCTCTGGTGGCCCTGGTGCACGACGTAATGGCGATGCTCACCATGATGGTCCTTCTGCGTTTGGAGTTCTCCAGTACCACGATCGCAGCACTGCTGACGATCATCGGATACTCGCTCAACAACACCATCGTCATCTTCGACCGGGTGCGTGAGAACATGACGATTAACAAGAACGCAGTATTGGCGGAGCAGATCGACCGGAGCATCACCCAGTCGGTGAGCCGGACGGTGATGAGCGGGTTGACCACACTCTTGGCCATCGTCCCGCTGGCGATCTTTGCAAGCGGCGACATCCGCCTCTTCTCCATCAACATGATCTTTGGCCTGGTCTTCGGAACCTACTCCTCCAACTTCCTGGCCCCCAGCCTGTTGTATTGGATCAGCGAGGCTCAGGGAAAGGGTCGCAAGAAGGCGAAGTAACCGCTGTAAAATTCCATCAAGACGCTGCCGTGGGGTTATCGCACGGCAGCGTTTTCGTCATACTGTGGCCATGGAAATCCGATTATCAGAGACCATGGGGTATTGCAGCGGTGTCTCGCGCGCCTTGGCGATGGCGGAAAAAGCGATCGCCCAGGCAAACGCGGATGGCAGGCCGGTCTACTCGCTGGGCAAATTGATCCACAATCGACAGGTGAACGAGCGCTTCGCGTCCGAGGGGCTCGTTGAAATCCACCGCCCTGATGAGGGGGAGGCGGGGGTGGTGGTCGTCCGTGCCCACGGGATTCCCGACGACCTGCGCCAGGAGTTCGTGGACAGGGGCCATCAGATCATCGATGCAACGTGCCCGGTGGTCAAGCACAACCTCAGACGCATCGCTCTCTACTGCCAGACCCACGAGATCCTCATCATCGGGCACAAGGGCCATCCGGAGACGCGTGCGATGCAGGGCGTGACGCGCTGTCATTCACACCTCATCACCTGCGTCGATGAGGTGATCGAGCCCAAGGCGGGAGCGCGCTATGCCGTCTTCGTGCAGACGACCTTTGATGAGATTGCCTGGAGTGCGATCAAGGAGCGCCTCACCGCCTTCGGTGATCGGGGATGTGAAGTGCTCTTCGTCAACGATGTCTGCTCCTCCTCGATCAACCGCCGAACGGCCCTCCTGAAGCTGGCCAACGAGTGCGATGCCATCCTGGTCATCGGCGGCAAGGACAGCGCCAATACCCGCGCGCTCCACCATCTGGCGGTGGAGAGCGGGGTCAAGAGCTGGCATATCGAGGATGAGCGGGAGGTGATTCCAGAGATGTACGATTGTGATATACTGGGCATCACAGCGGGGGCATCCACCCCCGCTGAGGTGATCGATGCCGTAGTACGACGCCTAGAGCAGGAGCACCCATGAGTACAGACTACAACGAGATCCCGATCCCAACCATCAAACGCCTCCCCTCCTACCTCCGTCTCTTGAAGGCCTATCGTGAAGAGGGGATGGAGATGATCTCGGCGACCCTGCTCGCCGATGAGCTTGGGCTCAAGCCGATCCAGGTCCGCAAGGACATCTCCTGTACCGGTATCGAGGGGAAGCCGAAGGTGGGCTTTTCCGTCAATGGCCTCATCGATGCCATCATCGAGGCGTTGGGGTGGGACAACGCCACCGATGCGATCCTCGTCGGGGTGGGGCATCTCGGCTCGGCGCTGGCCCGCTATGAGGGGTTCGAGAACTACGGGTTGAAGATCGCAGCCGCCTTTGACTCCGATGAGAAGAAGTGGGGTACGAAGGTCGGCAGGGTACCGGTCCTCAACCCCGCGCAGATGGGGAGCTACATCGAGGAGAACCACGTCAACATCGCCGTCATCGCCGTTCCGGCTGAGCACGCCCAGGCGGTCGCCGATCAAGTGGTGGGGTATGGGATACGGGCCATCTGGAACTTCGCCCCCAAGGATTTGAAGCTCGATGAGGACGTGGTGGTCCAGAGAACCGATCTGGCCACCAGCTTCGCCGTGTTGTCCGCCCAGGTCAAGCTTCGCCTGGATCAGAAGAAGCACCGCAGCGGGAGCGATACGTGGTAGGCGCCGTCCAGGCACTGGTGGCAGGCCACGGCGATACTCCGTTGCGCCGTATCGGCGCGCTCGCCAATGTGGCGGCCCTGCTCAATGAGCGTCTGGACCGCATCAACTGGGTGGGCTTCTACCTCACCGACGAGAGCGGGGATACGCTCGTGCTCGGCCCCTTTCAGGGGAAGGTCGCCTGCAGCGAGATTCCCTTCGGCCGTGGGGTCTGCGGAACCGCGGCGGCGACGAGGCAGAGCCAGCGGATCGCCGACGTGCACGAATTTGCCGACCACATCGTCTGTGACAGCGAGAGCCGGAGCGAGCTGGTCATCCCCCTCATCGATGGCCATGGCATGGTGGTGGGGGTGTTGGATATCGACAGCCCCATGCTCAATCGCTTCAGTGAAGCGGATGAGCGTCTCCTCTGTGAGGTGGTTTCTGTCGTCACCGGAGCGCTCTACCCTTGACTAAAGAGGGAGTTCGGAGCATATTTGGCCCAAGGCAGTGAGAAAGACGAGTAGTCGTCATCGGAGCCACAGAGAGGACCTCCTGGGTTGAGAGGGGTCCGGCAAGCGAACGATGAAAACCCCTTTTGAGCCGCATACCGAACGGAGTACCCAGTAGGCTATGCCGCACCCCTGGCGAGACAGGGACAATGAGAGCCTCCGTTGGCGCCGTAGAGCCAAGGGGGGAAGCAAGGTGGAACCGCGGAGATGAGAGCCCTCATGTCTTCGTCCTTGCCGGGAGACCGGAGGCGAAGTCGTGATGGTTCTTTTTTGTAGGAGATGGTATGGCGAATGAAGAGCGGGGAGAGCGACTCTCCCGAATCAGGCACTCGATGGCCCACGTCATGGCCGAGGCAGTGCTCGAGATGTTTCCCGGCGCCCAGATTGCGATCGGGCCGGCGATTGAGAATGGATTCTATTACGACTTCGACCTCCCCCGTCAGTTGGTGAACGAGGATTTGGAGGAGATCACGTCCCGCATGGAGGCGATCATCGCCCAGGACCTTGCGTTCACGCGGACGGTGGTGAGCCGCCAGGAGGCGCGCGAGCGCTTTGCTGACCAGCGCTTCAAGCTGGAGCTGCTCGATGCGATCGAAGAGGGTGAGGAAGTCTCCCTCTACAGCCTCGGCTCCTTCGTCGACCTCTGCCGCGGGCCCCACGTCGCATCGACCAAGGAGCTCAAGGGCGCGGCCTTCAAGTTGACGAGCATCGCCGGGGCGTACTGGCGCGGCAAAGAGAGCAACCCGATGCTCACCCGCATCTATGGGACCGCCTGGGAGAATGGCAAGGAGCTGCGCCTCTACCTGGAGCGACTCGCCGACATCGAGAAGCGCGACCATCGCCGCCTGGGCAAGGAGCTCGACCTCTTCAGCCTCCACGAGGAGGCTGGCCCCGGTCTGGTCTACTGGCACCCCAAGGGAGCCCGTATCCGACAGCAGATCGAGGACTTCTGGAGAGCCGAGCACTATGCGAACGGCTATGAGATGGTCTACACCCCCCACGTCGGGCGTGCCTGGCTCTGGGAGAAGAGTGGTCACCTCGGCTTCTACAAGGAGGGGATGTACCCACCGATGGAGATGGACAAGAGCGACTACTACGTCAAGCCGATGAACTGTCCCTTCCATATCATGATCTACAAGAACAGCAAGCACTCCTACCGAGAGCTGCCGTTCCGCTGGGCTGAGCTCGGCACCGTCTACCGGTATGAGAAGGCGGGGGCGTTGCACGGTCTGCTCCGCGTCCGTGGCTTCACGCAGGATGATGCCCACCTCTTCGTCACCCCCGACCAGATGGGGGACGAGATCCTCGAGGTCCTGCGCTTCAGCCTCTCGATGCTGCGCGCCTTCGGCTTTGAGGAGATCAACGCATACCTCTCCACCAAGCCGGAGAAGTCGGTGGGCGAGCAGGAGAAGTGGGATGATGCCACCGAGGCGCTGCGCAAGGCCATCGTGACCGAGGGGTTGCCGTATGAGATCGACGAGGGCGGCGGTGCGTTCTACGGGCCGAAGATCGACCTGAAGGTCAAGGATGCCATCGGACGCGAATGGCAGCTCTCCACCGTGCAGTTCGACTTCAATGAGCCGGAGCGCTTCGACTTGACCTTCGTCGACCGTGACGGGGTGGAGAAGCGTCCCTATATGATCCACCGGGCGTTGCTCGGCTCCATCGAGCGCTTCTTCGGTGTCCTCATCGAGCACTACGGTGGGGCGTTCCCGCCGTGGCTCTCCCCGACCCAGGTCAAGGTGATCCCGGTGGGCGAGGCATACTATGAGTACGCCAAGGCCCTTGAGGGCCGGCTGCGCAAGGCCGGGCTCCGTGCTGAGGCTGACCTCGGCGACGACCGGATGAACGCCAAGATCCGGAACGCCAACCAGCAGAAGATCCCGTATATGGTGATCGTCGGTGAGCGGGAGGCAGAGGGCGACCAGGTCTCGGTCCGCTACCGGGGCGGCAAGCAGGAGGGTGGCCTCTCCACCGACTCCTTCATCGCCCAGGTCAAGGATGCGGTGGAGCGTAAGGTGCAGCTATGAACACCCCCAACAAGCTGACCGTCAGCCGCCTGGTCATGGCCCCGATCTTCTTCATCGCCTTCCATCTGCCGATCTGGGTGGATCCGCGCTTGTCGAAGCTCTCGGCCATCCTCATCATCATCCTCTGGGTTCTCACCGAGCTCAGTGACCTCCTCGACGGGCAGATCGCCCGTCGAGCGAACCTGGTCACCGACTTGGGCAAGGTGATGGACCCCTTCGCCGACACCATCAGCCGGATGACGTACTTCGTCTGCTTCATCTCCGTCTCGATGATGCCGATCTGGGCGTTCATCCTGATCATGTGGCGCGAGCTCTCGATCCTCTTTGTCAGGATGTTGATGATGGGCAAGGGGGCGGCGGTGCCGGCCAACATCTGGGGGAAGAGCAAGGCGGTGCTCTACGCGATCAGTGGGGCTCTCGGGATCCTGGCGGTCAACCTTGGGATCTGGGCACCTGCCTCAGCGCTCTCTGCCGTAGTGCAGAAGAGCCTGAATCCGGTCTTCGCCCTTGCAGCCGCAGCAAGCGTGATCTCCTTCTTGACCTATGTGAAGGCGATCATCAAGAGCGGCGCCCTCTCCTCGATGAGCCGGTGAGGCGATGCCCCCCGATGAGGGGGCTGCTTCCTGTACAATGGAGTCGTCGACAGTGGCGGTGCCGATATCTCAGGCCGTGCGATGCTCCAAAAGCATGGCGACTCCTTGTGCAAACCCCTCTCCCCCTGCATCGCTCGTCACGTAGGCAGGCAGATGGTGCATCAGGTGGGCGTACCGTCGTACGCTCGCCACGCCGACAGAGACGGGAAAGTGGCTGAACATCGGCTCATCGTTTGGTGAGTCTC
>LVBF01000117.1 GCA_001604325.1 Spirochaetales bacterium Spiro_04 | reverse complement strand
GGAAATACCGCTTCTTACCAGCCCGTAGTAAAATCTCCCCCGCCTCATCGAGGAAGGAGGCGTCGATGATCGTCTTGGGGTCCTCGATCCGCTGCTCCCCTACCCAGGCACCGCCTCCACTGACCAAGCGGCGCGCTTCGCTGTTGGTCTTGGCCAGGTCGGTGCGGCTGAAGAGGTCCAATACCCCGATGCCCGCCTCAAGTTCACTTCTCTCGATGGAGAGGGAGGGCATACCCTCCCGATCCTCGGCGGTGATGCCCGCATCGGCGCCGAAGAGCGCCTGGGCGGCGCTCCGCGCCTTGTCGGCCTCCTCCTGGCCGTGGATGATCTTCGTCTGTTCCCAGGCGAGGCGCTCCTTGGCCTCGTTGATGTTCACCCCGTCCTTCTCGTACTGGGCGATCTCCTCGAGGGGGAGGAAGGTGAAGAGCTTGAGGAAACGCACCACATCCTCGTCGTTGACGTTCCGCCAGTACTGGTAGAAGTCGTACGGTGAGTAGAGGGCGGGGTCAAGGAAGACGGCGCCCTTCTCGCTCTTGCCCATCTTATGCCCGTCGGAGCGGGTGATGAGGTTGAAGGTCAGGCCGTAGCACTGCTCACCGCCGAGCTTGCGGATCAAGTCGATGCCGGCGACGATGTTGCCCCACTGGTCATCCCCGCCGATCTGGAGGCGACACCCCTCTCTCTGGTGCAGGATGTGGAAGTCGTAGGACTGGAGGAGCTGGTAGTTGAACTCGACGAAGGAGAGGCCACGCTCCAACCGTTGCTTGTACGACTCGAAGGTCAGCATCCGGTTGACGGAGAAGTGGCGTCCGATCTCGCGTAGGAAGGTGATGTAGTTGAGGTCGAGCAACCAATCGGCGTTGTTCAGCATCGCCGCCTCTCCCATCCCCTCGGTGGGGTTGAAGTCGATGACCGTACCGATCTGGTCTTTGATGGAGGCGCTGTTCTCCATGATCTGCTCGATGGTGAGCATCTTACGCATCTCGCTCTTGCCCGACGGGTCGCCGATCATCGCGGTCCCACAGCCCACAAGGGCGATGAGGTTGTGGCCGGCCTTCTGCAGGTGGTGCATCGCGAAGAAGGGAACCATGTGGCCGATATGGAGGCTGCTGCCGGTGGGGTCGACGCCCACGTAGAGCGTCACCGGCCCTTCGTCCATCAAAGCCGAAAGGCCTTCGTAATCGGTGCATGCCTTGATGAAGCCCCGGTCGATCAACGTCTGTATTGCTGCGTTCATCCCTCTCCCCCTGTTCGTGTGTATGCCTTTGTCGCTGCCTTGATGGTGGTGACCAAGTCGGCGAGGGGAACCCTCACCTGCTCCATGCTGTCACGATAGCGGAGCGTCACCGTCTTGTCCTCAAGGGTCTGGTAGTCGACCGTCACGCAGTACGGTGTGCCGACCTCATCCATGCGGCGATAGCGCCTCCCGATGGCACCGCTCTCGTCGTAGAAGGTGGCGAACTCATCGCGCAGCTCCTTCTCCAACGTCTGGGCGAATTCGGCCAAGCCATCCTTCTTCACCAACGGCAGGACCGCCACCATGATGGGGGCGATGAGGGGGTGGAAGCGAAGGACGGTCCGCACATCGCCACCGTCGAGCGTCTCCTCCTCATAGGCGTCGGAGAGCGCCATCAAGACGTTGCGCGTCAGACCGGCCGAGGTCTCCACCACGTAGGGGATGTACCGTTCATTCGTGACGGGGTCGAGGTAGGTCATATCCTTCCCACTGAAGGTCTGGTGTTGGGTCAGGTCGTAGTCGGTGCGGCTGTGCACTCCCTCCAGCTCCTGCCACCCCATGGGGAAGAGGTACTGGATGTCGTAGGCGTCCTTGGCGTAGAAGGCCAGTTCATCGCTTCCGTGCCGGTGCCATCGCAGATGCGTCGCTCTGATCCCGATCGTCTGGTAGAAGGCCATGCGCTGCGCCCTCCAGTATTCGAACCACTGCTCGTCGGTGCCGGGGGCACAGAACCACTGCATCTCCATCTGCTCGAACTCACAGGAGCGGAAGATGAAGTGCTTGGTGGTGATCTCGTTTCTAAAGGACTTGCCCACCTGGGCGATGCCGAAGGGGATCTTCACCCGGCTCGATGAAACGACGTTCTTGAAGTCGGCATAGATCCCCTGGGCGGTCTCCGGCCTCAGGTAGATCTTCGACGCGGCGTCACTGGTCGCCCCGATGTGGGTGGAGAACATCAAGTTGAAGTTCCTCGGCTCGGTGAAGCTCTCCCGGGTGCCGCAGTTGGGACAGGGAGCGGCCAGGTCGATCTGGTCTGCTCGAAAGCGCGCCTTACACTGCTTGCAGTCAACCATCGGGTCGCTGAAGTTCTGTATGTGGCCGCTGGCCTCCCAGACCCGGGGGTGCATGAGGATCGAGGAGTCGAGGCCGACGATGTCATCGTGCAGGCGGGTCATCTCCTTCCACCAGATGTCGCGGATGTTGTTCTTCAGTTCGACGCCCAGCGGACCGTAGTCGTAGGCTCCGTTGAGCCCCCCGTATATCTCGCTCGATTGGAAGATGAATCCACGCCGTTTGCACAAGGAGACAATTTTCTCCAAGGTAATCTCTGCCATTTATCGTACCTCACTCTTCAGTATAGCCAATGCTCGTTCAATTCTCCCAAGGGAGCGCTCCTCGCCCAACAACCGGATGGAGTCGAAGAGCGGCAGGCTCACGGTGCTCGCGGTCAACGCCACCCGGATGGGCATGAAGACCGCGCCGACCTTCACCCCCATCTCGCCGGCCAACGCCGAGAGCTGATCCTCGATCACCGTGATCTCCGTCCCCGAGGCAAGGCCCGCCTTGAGCACCTCATCGGCCCGCTCAAGCGCCTCGGTGGCCACATCAAGGCCCACCCCCTTGGCGGCGAAGAGGGAGATATCATCCCAGACCGGCTCCTCGAAGAGGAAGCGGGAGAGGGGGACGATGTCGGAGAGGACCTTCAGCCGCTCCTTGGCGCTGGCGGTCAACAACAGGAGCTTCTCCCGTGTCTCCCCATCGATCGGCTCGGTAACGAACCCCGCCTTGAGCAGGTACGGCAAGAGCAGCGCCAAGAGCTCTTCATCGCTCTTCTGGCGGATGTACTGCCCGTTGAACCAATCGAGTTTCTTATAGTCGAAGACCCCGGGGGCTTTGTTGATCTTCTCAAGCGTGAAGAGCTCCTCGAGCTCCTCACGGGTGAAGAACTCGCGCTCCCCGTCGTACGACCAGCCGACCAGGCTGACGTAGTTGAGCAACGCCTCGCTCAGGTACCCCTGCTCCCTGAAGTCACGCACCGCCGTCGAGCCGTGGCGCTTGGAGAGCTTCTGCCCATCCTTGCCCATGACCATGGGCAGGTGGCAGTAGGCCGGCGGCTCCCAGCCGAAGGCCTCGTAGAGGATGATGTGCAGCGGCCCGGAGGGAATCCACTCCTGGGCGCGCATGATATGGGTGATGCCCATCAGGTGGTCATCGATGACGTTGGCGAGGTGGTAGGTGGGAAAGCCGTCGCTCTTGAGCAACACCGGATCGGGGCTGACGTCGCGGTTCTTCCGGGTGATGTCTCCCATCAGGATGTCGTGGAAGGTGGTCTTCCCCTCGGTGGGGACCTTCAAGCGGATGACCGGCACGATCCCCTGCTTCTCATACTCTGCCCGCTCCTCGGCTCTCAGGTTCCTGCAGTGACGGTCGTACCCCTGCTGCTCGCTTTTGGCGGCCTGCTGCTCGGCCCTGACCGCATCGAGGCGCTCGGGGGTGCAGTAGCAGTAGTAGGCCTTGCCGTCGGCGACGAGCTTTTCGGCGTACTCCTTGTAGAGGGCGAAGCGTTCGCTCTGCACATACGGACCGTTGGGCCCGCCGACGATCGGTCCCTCGTCCCACGTGATCCCAAGCCACGCGAGCGTCTCATAGAGATCGTCGAGCGCTTCATCGCTGTAGCGCTCCTGGTCGGTGTCCTCGATGCGTAGAATGAACTTCCCCCCCTGGGCACGGGCGAAGAAGTAATTGAACAAGGCGGTCCTCACCCCGCCGATGTGCTGAAGGCCCGTCGGTGAGGGGGCATATCGTACTCGCACGTCCATGAAACTAGACTCTCCTCATTGCTAGTGTTGTACCGTAAAAACGATATTATAGCAACACGGAGGAGGGGTGCGTTGTTATTTGGGCAGAAGGACTTCTCCCCTCAAGAATGCCCAAATTGCACCACGGAGCGCAATTTTTGTTATGTAATGTGGGCTATCAACCCCCTCATTCGTTCAGTTGATTCACCAACTCCAGAAAACTCTCCAACGCTCCCTGCAGGTTGTCGATAATCTCTGCAGCCAAGACTTCAGGAACAGGGAGGTTGTCCAAATCGACAAGGGATTTGTCCCTAATCCAGAAAATATCCAAACTGGTTTTATCACGCTTGAGGATTTCTTCCACGGAATACTTGCGAAACCGTCCGTCTGGATTTTCTTCAGACCATGTCTCATGACGGTCATATCGATTGGATGGATTGTAGCATTGCACAAAATCCTCCAAATCTGCATCGGTCAATGGACGTTGTTTAAGTGTGAAATGGATATTGGTCCGAAAGTCATATATCCACACATCCTTGGTCTGCATCTCAGCGCTTGCGGGGCGTTTGTCAAAGAAAATTACGTTCGCTTTCACTCCAGGTTTGTAGAAAATTCCCGTAGGCAACCGGAGAATGGTGTGGAGGTCGGTAATTTCCAGCAGCTTTTTTCTGACTATTTCTCCTGCCCCACCTTCGAACAGGACATTGTCGGGGACCACGACCGCCGCTTTTCCAGTTGCCTTCAAGATAGTGTTGATGTGCTGTACAAAGTTCAGCTGTTTGTTGGAACTCGTGGTCCAGAAATCTTGACGATTATATACCAATTCCTCTTCTTCTTGCTCGCCTTCCTCATTGGTAAACGTAATGGAGGACTTTTTTCCGAATGGAGGATTTGTTAGCACGTAATCCACGCGATTTCCAGAATCGATGAGTAACGCATCACCCAAGATAACAGGAAGATTACCGTAAATGTCCCCTATGTTGTGAAGATAGAGATTCATCAAACAAAGCTTGAATGTAGAGGGTACAAGCTCATTTCCCCAGAATGTTTTATTCTTAAGAAACTCCTTCTGCTCCCGGTCTAGAGAGTAGTTCTTCGGGTCTGCCAAATAGGACTGGGCGCCAAGAAAAAACCCTCCAGATCCGCAACAAGGATCAGCGATTGTTTTCATTGGTTCTGGTCGAATACACTGCACCATAGCATTAATGAGGGGACGAGGTGTAAAGTATTGTCCTGCTCCACTCTTCACGTCTTCGGCGTTCTTTTGGAGCAGCCCTTCGTAGATTTCACCCTTGACGTCTGAAGAAAGTGCAACCCACCTCTCCGAATCAATCATCTGGACGATACGATAGAGGATGGCAACATTGCTGATTTTGTTTATCGCCCCTTTGAAGATCTTGCCAAGGATACCCCCTTGTCGTCCCAGTTTCTCTAAGGTCAGCTTATATTGATCTTCCAGTTCTACAC
>LVBF01000116.1 GCA_001604325.1 Spirochaetales bacterium Spiro_04 | reverse complement strand
GGAAACGTCTCCTGCGGTGCCACCTGGAGCCACAGTCTCTTGGCTCAACTTACACAGACGGGAAACGGTATAGCTGATTTGCATTGATCCAACTCCCCTGGGGTTGAATGGAACAGAATTTTCAGCACAACTAGTTTCCCCCTTGAACCGTCGGTTCAAGAGCATTCTCCGGGTGTTACACCGCAGGTTTTTATGCCTTGTATAGGAACGCACATTCATGCATGCACACTCAGACGAATTGAAGAACATCATCTTCATCACCCTCCCCCCCTCGAGCGCCAAGACCATCAACGACTTCACCATCGATCCATCGATCGAGATTCCGGTCCAGTTGGCTGAGGGGAGCACCGGCTTCGCCCAGGCGGATCAGATCAGCATCGAGCTCATCGTGGCCGGGATGCTGAAGATCCTCGCCTGGGACCCCTCCCACCCCCACCGCGCCTACTACCGCGCCTTCGTCCTGGCCGCCCAACCGAATGCGGCCCAGGAGCTGAACATCGCCGCCATCGCCCAGGAGCAGAAGGGGAACCATCACTTCGCCGAGGAGCTCTTCCGCGCCGTATGTGTCCTCGAGCCGCAAAGCGCCTCCTTCATCAACCTGGCGACCCTCTACAGCAGGATCGCCGCCCAGGATACAAAGAAGGGGGAGCAGTACGATACCTACCAGCAGCGATCGCTCTCCACCCTCCTCGAAGGGCTCGAGCTCCTCGAGGAGGACGGGGACCTGCTCAGGGAGATCGGCTACTTCCACCTCTACCAAGGCAACGTCGAGGCGGCGCGCTCCTTCTTGGAGCGCTACCTCGAAACGGAGGGGGAAGAGGATGAGAAACGGACCCATACCAGGAAGATCCTCGCCGACATCACGGCGAAGCTCGCCGATGATGAGACCCTGATGGCCGCCTACGACGCCATCCAGATGAACAAGGAGGAGGAGGCCATCACTACCGTGGAAGGCTTCCTCTCAGCCAACCCCACCGTCTGGAACGCATGGTTCCTCAAGGGGTGGGCGCTGAGACGACTGGCGCGATGGGAGGAAGCCCAGGACGCCCTGCTCAAGGCCCTCTCCTACACCACCGCCTCCAGCGACCTCTACAATGAACTGGCCATCTGCGCCCTCGAGAGCGGGCAGAGAGAGCTGGCCAAGCAGTACCTCGACACCGCCATCGACCTCGATGAGGGGAACATCACGCTCCTCTCGAACCTCGCCTACCTCCACCTCGCTGATGACGAGCTCGACCTGGCCCGCGAATACCTGGAGCGTGCCCGATCGGTCGACGAGGACGACCCGCTCATCGGAGAGCTCATCGCCCACTACCAGGCGGCCACCGGGGAGCAGGTCGGCGCTCCGGTCGTACAGGAGTATCTCGACGCTGAGGATGTAATCCGTCAGATGGACAAGGGAGAGGCGAAGTGAAGAGCTTTGTCAGTACATCAGCGCTCGAGACCACAGCCTATGGAGAGCGCATCGCCGCCCATCTGAAGGGCGGTGAGGTCATCGCGCTCATCGGAGGTCTCGGCGCCGGCAAGACGACGCTGGCCAAGGGCATCGCCCGTGGCCTGGGGGTCGAGGATGAGGTCGTCAGTCCCTCCTTCACCTTGATCCAGCAGTACGAGGGGCGCCTGGCGCTCACCCACATCGACCTCTATCGCCTCGACGGGAGTGAGGAGTTCGAGATGATCGGGGGGGAGGAGTTCCTCTATACGGACGGGGTCACCCTCATCGAGTGGGCCGAGAAGATCGGTGATCTGCTGCCCAAGGATTTGAAGAAGATCACCATCGCGATCGAGGAGAACCTCGACCGCACCATCACCGTCGAAGGAATTACGCTATGATGGTCCTCGCCTGTGATACCTCCGCTGCGGCGATGCACCTCGCCCTCTGCCGCTTCGAAGAGGGGACGCTCACCTGGTTCGAGACGCTCTCCCTCCTCTGTGGCAACCGCCACAGCGAACTTTTGATGGACAAGATCCTCGCCCTCTGCGCCGACGCCGGCATCAGGGTGAAGGAGATCGATCTGTTGGTCACCGGCGCAGGACCCGGCTCCTTCACCGGCTTGAGGATCTCGATGGCGACGCTCAAGGGCATCAGCCTCGCCGCCTCCATCCCGCTCGTCAGCGTCCCCTCCCTCGACGTCTGGTACCACAGCGTCGAGCAGGTCGAGCAGCCGGTGCTCACCGTCATCGATGCGAAGAAGCAACGCTTCTACACGGCCCTCCACCAGCGGGGGGAGCGCCTCCTCGGACCCGCCGACCTGACCGTCGAGGAGATCGAAGCCGTGATCGCCGCCCACCCCGGCCTGCTCCTCACCGGAGAGGACGCCCCGCTGCTCCTCTCCCGCCTCGGCCGTGTTTTGCCCCTTGTGCAGTGCGAGGGCGCCTCCCTTGCGCTGAGTCTTGCCCATATGGGCGTTCATCAGTATCTTAGCCAAGGAGCAGATGCACCAGACTCCGGGCCGTTCTACATCAGAAAGAGCGATGCCGAGCTCGCACTGCTGGGAAAAAGTTTGAAGGAGCAGTGAAATGATAGAACAAGATATCCTGATCATAGGCAGTGGCGTCGCCGGCATGAGCGCCGCCCAGTATGCGGCCCGCGCCGGTCGCTCGGTCACCGTCATCGAGTCGATCGCCCCGGGGGGACAGACCATGTACATCGACATGATCGAGAACTACCCGGGCTTCAATGAACCCATCAGCGGTGCTGAGATCGGGATGAAGTTCCACGCCCAGGCCGAGCAGTTCGGCGCCAAGCTGGTCTACGCCACCGTCGCCGAGCTGAAGAAGGAGGGCGACCTCTTCTTCGTCTCCACCACCGACGGCGAGGTCTACCAGGCCAAGGCGGTCATCTACGCCACCGGGGCCCAACACCGCCACCTCGGCGTGCCGGGTGAAGAGGAGTACAACGGCAAGGGCGTCTCCTACTGCGGTACCTGCGACGGTCCCTTCTTCCGTGGCAAACGGATCCTCGTCGTCGGCGGCGGGGATACCGCCCTCACCGACGCCCTCTTCCTCTCCAAGCTCACCGATCAGGTGACCATCATCCACCGCAAGGATCGTTTCCGTGCCCAGGACAACCTCGTCAAGCAAACCGAACGGAACAAGCACATCGAGCGCGTCATGATGCACACCGTCGCCGCTATCAAGGGGGACGGGGACAAAGTCACCAGCGTCGTCCTCAATGACCTGGAGAAGGGCGTGCAGTACGAGCGCGAGTTCGATGCCGTCTTCGTCTTCGTCGGCATGATCCCCCAGACCGACATCCTGGACGCAACGATCCTCACCGCCGACAAGTACGTGAAGACCAACGAGCGGATGGAGACCAGCATCGACGGCCTCTATGCGGCGGGCGATGTGCGCGACACCGTCTTCCGGCAACTCATCACCGCTGCCAGCGATGGAGCCATCGCGGCGCACTGCGCCAGCGAGTACATCGACGAACTTGAGGGCCGTGCATACGTATAGGTGATTTTCCTTGACGCTGAGCAAGGCTTAATGGTCTAATAGGGCATGAAGATTTGCATGGTTTCCAGCGAAAGCGTCCCGTTTTCCAAATCCGGAGGACTCGCCGACGTGGTGGGAGCGCTCTCTACGGCGCTCGCCGCCCTCGG
>LVBF01000115.1 GCA_001604325.1 Spirochaetales bacterium Spiro_04 | reverse complement strand
ATGGCGATGGCTGCATCCACCTCCGCTTGTCCCACCACCAACGGAGGGACAAAGCGCAGGACATCACTGCCGGCGCTGAGGACCAGCAAGCCCTTGGCGAAGCACGCATCGACAACGGTGCGCGGCGGGATGGTGAGGACGAGGCCTTGGATCAGGCCCATGCCGCGGACTGCACTACAGAGGGTGGGAAATTGAGAAGCCAGCCCTTCCAGCTTGCCATGCAGATACCCTCCCATCTCCTGCACGTGGTCGGTGAACGACGCATCGCTGAGTCGCTTCACCATCTCGTTGATGCCGGCGGCAGCAAGCACATTGCCCCCGAAGGTCGAGGCATGGTCGCCCGGTGTGAAGACCGTATTGGCCTTTCCGCCCGTCATCATCGCCCCGGCGGGGATGCCTCCGGCCAGCGCCTTGGCGGTGGTCAGGATATCGGGCTTCACACCATAGACCTGATGGGCGAACGGCTTGCCGCTGCGCCCCATGCCGGTCTGCACCTCATCGAAGATGAGCAGCATGTCGTGTGTGTCACAGAGGGTGCGCAGTCCTTGAAGGAACTCCCGCTTCGCCGGGACGATGCCTCCCTCTCCTTGGATCGGCTCGACGATGATGGCGCAGACCTGTTCATTCACCAGCTGCGCTATCGAGGAGAGATCGTTGAAGACCCCGTAGGAGAACCCCTGCGGCAGCGGATCGAAGTTGGCGTGGTATTTGGCTTGTCCCGTCGCCGTGATGGCACCGTAGGTTCGCCCGTGGAAGGAGTCGACCATCGAGATGATCTGGTTCTTCTTCGGTGCGTGCAGATTGCCGAATTTGCGGGCGAGCTTGAGGGCCGCCTCGTTGGCCTCGGCTCCGCTGTTGCAGAAGAAGACCCGCTCCATATCGGCCAGGGCGGTCAAGCCCTTGGCCGCCTTGATGGCCTCGCTGTTGTAGTAGAGGTTGGAGCAGTGGAGCAGCCCCTGCTCCAAGACACGCTCGATGGAGGCGGTAAAGCCGGGGTCCTTGTAGCCCAGGGCATTGACGGCGATGCCGCCGACGAAGTCCAGGTAGCGATTCCCATCCTCGTCGATGAGGTACATGCCCTCGCCGGATGAGAAGACGACCGGCACCTGGGCGTAGGTGTCCAAGAGATACGTTTTTCCCTCTTCGATGCTCATGATGGTGCTCCCTCCTTTTCGGTGACCATGGTCCCGATTCCCTCGGTGGTGAAGATCTCCAAGAGGATGGCGTGGGGCAGGCGTCCATCGAGGACGTGGACGCTCTCCACTCCCTTCTCAAGGCCATCGAGACAGCATTCGACCTTGGGGATCATTCCCCCCTTGATGGTCCCGTCGGCGATGAAGGCGAGCGCCGCCTTCCGGCTGAGGCTGCGCAGGATCGTCGAGGGGTCATCCTTGTCCTTGAGGATGCCCTCCACATCGGTGAGGAAGATCAACTTCTGGGCGTTCAAGGCACCGGCCACCGCCGAGGCGGCGTAGTCGGCGTTGATGTTGTAGGTGTTGCCCTCCGCATCGACGCCCACCGGGCTGACGACCGGCACGAAGTTGCTGGCAAGCAGCGTCTCGATGAGGGTGGTGTCCACCACATCGATGCTGCCCACAAAGCCGAGGTCCCGACCCGATGGATCTACCTTCTTGGAACAGGTCAGCGTGCGTCCATCCTTGCCGCTGATGCCCACCGCCTTGATGCCCACCCCCTCAAGCGAGTCGACGAGCGCCTTGCCGATCGAGCCGGAGAGGACCATCTCGGCCACCTGGGCCGTCTCGGCGTCGGTGACGCGAAGGCCGTCGACGAAGACGCTCTCTTTGCCCAGTCGATCGAGGAGGCTGGAGATCTCCTTGCCCCCTCCGTGGACGACCACCGGCTTGAGGCCGATGTACTTGAGCATCGCGATATCCTGGATGACCGACCGCTTCAACTCCTCATCGACCATCGCCGAGCCGCCGTACTTGACCACCACCGTGCTGCCGGCGAAGCGGCGGATGTATGGGATCGCCTCGATGAGGACATTCGCCTTCACGATCTCTGCCTGCATAAACTGTTTCATCAGCTTCGATACTCCCCGTTTATTCGTACATACTCATACGAGAGGTCACACCCCCAGGCGGTGGCGCTCTCCTCCCCGTCCTTGAGGGAGGCGAGGGTCACCACCTCGCGCTCACTGAGGATGGCGCGGGCGAGGCGCTCGTCGAAGGCGAGCGGCACCCCGCCCTCCACCACCTGGATACGCCCCTTCTCGCTCATGAAGTAGAGGTCGACCGAGCGGGGGTCGAACGCAGCGCCGCTGTACCCCATCGCACAGAGGATGCGCCCCCAGTTGGCGTCGCTTCCGAAGAAGGCGGTCTTGACCAGGTTGCTGGAGATGATGGAGCGGGCCAGGGTCCGGGCCGTCTCCTTGTCGCGGGCCCCCTGCACCGTCACCTCCAGGAACTTGCCCGCCCCCTCACCATCGCGGACGACGAGCTTGGCGAGCGCGGTATGGACGTAGTCGAAGGCGTTCTTGAAGGTCTCCCACTCGCTATGGGTCTCTGACAACAGAGCCGAGCCGCTCGCCCCGTTGGCCAGGACCAGGACGGTATCGTTGGTCGAGGTATCCCCATCGACGCTGATCATATTGTAGGAGTCGATGATCGAGCTCCCCAAGAGCGCCTGGAGAGTCGACTTCTCGATGGCGGCGTCGGTGGTGATGAAGCTGAGCATCGTGGCCATGTTGGGGTGGATCATCCCACTGCCCTTCGCCATGCCGCCGATATGGACCGTCGCATCCCCGATCTGGACAGAGACGGCCACCTCCTTGGTGAAGGTATCGGTGGTGCAGATGGCGGTGGCCGCATCGGCGGCCGCTTCAGGGCCGGGAGCGAGTGTCTTGGATGCGCTTGCGATACCCTCTTTGACGCGGTCCATCGGGAGGGGGACGCCGATGACACCGGTGGAGCAGACCAACACCTCCTCCGCTCTCAATCCGAGCGCCTCGGCGGTGAGGGAGGCCATCATCTTGCAATCCTCATCACCCTGCTCTGCGGTGCAGGCGTTGGCATTGCCGCTGTTGACGACGATGGCCCGCACCGTCTCCTCTGAGGCCACGATGCCCTGGTCCCATACCACCGGGGCCGCCTTGACCAGGTTGGTGGTGAACGAGCCGGCGAAGGTGCACGGCCCATCGCTGGCTACCAAGGCCATGTCCTTCTTGCGCTTCTTGATGCCGCAGTAGACCCCTGATGCTGAAAAGCCTTTGGCGGCGGTGATCCCGCCTTCGATGATCTTCATGGTCTGTCTCCTACAGTGGGCTGGCCACGCTGGTCGCCAAGCCGGTCGTCTCGCCGAGGGCGAACCGGATGTTCATATTCTGTACCGCCTGTCCAGCGGCTCCCTTGACAAGGTTGTCGATCGCAGAGATGGCGACGACCCGTTTGGTGCGCTCGTCTACTTTCCACCCGATGGCACAGACGTTGGTGGCGCGCACAAAGCGCGTCTCGGGAAGATCGGAGCCCATCAAGCGGATGAACGGCTCATCCCCGTAGTACTCCTCATACGCCGCCCTGACCTCATCTTCCCCCACCCCCGCCTTGAGGTTTGCATAGCAGGTGGAGAGGATGCCGCGGTTCATCGGCACGAGGTGCGGGGTGAACTGGACCACCAACGGGGCGCCGTTCTGAAGCGAGAGCTCCTGCTCGATCTCGGGGGTATGGCGGTGGTTGGTCACCCCGTAGGCCTTGTAGTTCTCATTGACCTCACAGAAGAGCGAGCCGATCTTCTCACTGCGGCCCGCCCCACTGGTGCCGCTTGCGCTGTCGATGATGAGGGAGGTGGGATCGACCAGGCCCGTGCCCACCAGCGGGGCGAGGGCGAGGATCGAGCAGGTCGTATAGCAGCCGGGGTTGGCGATGAGGCGGGCGCCCTTGATGGCGCGTCGGTGGAGCTCGCACAGCCCATACACGCTCTCTGTGAGCAGGTGGCTGCTCGGGTGGTCGCACTGGTACCACGACTCATAGACGGCGCGGTCAGAGAGGCGGAAGTCCGCGCCCAAGTCGATGACCACACAGCGCGAGAGAATTTCTTCACTGATCTTATGGCTCGCCATCCCGTGCGGGAGGGCGACGAAGAGCACGTCGCACACGTGCGACGCCTCCTCAATATCCTCCTCCTGGAGGATCAGGTCCCCGATGGGAAAGAGCGATGGATAGACCTCACCAAAGCGCTTGCCGACATACGAATGGGACGCCACGTACGCAAGGCGTACCTGCGGGTGGGCGCTGAGCAGCGCGACGAGTTGGGATCCGGCATAGCCGGTGGCTCCGATGACCCCTGCTGTGATCATACCATCCTCCAATTGGATAAGATTGGTATAATTATACAGATATTCCCATCTTTGCCTAGTATCTATGCATATAATTTCATCTTTTCTGTATATAGAGCGTACCTTCAGCGACTATTGAGCCCTGAATTCTTTACAGCGTCCGCCCGCTTCTCCCCCTTGCGCCTCTTCTCGACATGCTCGGTGACAAGAGAGAGCAGCACCTCGTCAGCCGTCAAGTCAGCGCGGGTCTGTGTGGCGTCGATCCTCGGATGCGTGAGAAGATGGGCAAACGCATCGCTGATGATGGCCACCGCCCGCTCCGGCTCGACGATCCCGGTGTCGAGAACCAAGTCAAAGAGGGACGCATCGTCCTGGTTGGAGTGGAGATCGCTCTTGACGAACATCGCTCTCACCACCTCAGCCCGCTCCAAGATGCTCCTGCACTGCGTGTCGGTTCCACCGAACTCGCTCTGTTTGCGCAGGATCCGCAGCTCCAACGGCGCCTTGATGCGCACATTGAGGATGTCGGTATACCCTTGGAAGAGACTGAAGCCACCCCGTCCGAGCAGGACGACGTTGCCCACCTTGGCGAACGCCCGCATGGCGGTGAGCAAAAATTCGACGGTCAACGCCCTCGTCTCATCCCAGCGGCTCCAAAAACTCGGGGCCTTGTCGTAGATCTCTGAGAAGGCGGCAAATCCATACTCGCTCATGATCGTCTCGATGTCCTCCTTGTCGATGACAACGAGGCCCATCTCCTTGGCGACGTGTTCAGCGATGAAGGTCCCGCTGCTGCCGATCTGTCGGCTGATGGTTATGACACCCATAGGCACCTCCCACCTCTATGGTAAAAGGCGCCCTGAGTGCTGTCAATGAACGGGACTAGAGATTATCCCAATCAAATCCGATCACGTGCTCGACGAAGGTTTTTGCCAGGTGGGGGTCGAATTGGGTTCCGGCGTACTGCTTGATCTCGCGCGCCGCCGCCTCCGACGAGATCGCTGTGCGGTACGTGCGGGAGGCGGTCATCGCATCGAACGCATCGGCGATGGTGATGATCCGTGATCCGAGCGGGATCTCCTCCCCTTTGATTCCCTTCGGGTAGCCGGTGCCGTCGAAGCGCTCGTGATGGTAGAGCACGTGGTGGGCGAAGCCGGCCATATCCTCGACGGCGCTGAGGAGGCGATAGCCGATCTCACAGTGGCGCTTCACCTGCTTCCACTCATCCGCATCGAGTCGATCGGTCTTGTTGAGGAGCGCCTCATCGATGCCGATCTTGCCGATGTCATGGAGGAGCCCGACCAGGCGGATCTCGTTTGCCGCCTCCTGTCCCATCCCATGGGCACGTGCGAGTTTCTCACACAGCTCTGAGACCCGGCGCGAGTGCAACTCCTCGCGTTGGTTCTTCTCATAGAGGGTGTTGATGATGGCGTAGACCGCTTTGCCACGCATATTGGGGCTGTCGACGACTTTGCGGCTGGCTAAGTTCATTTCAGCCTCCTTGATGGCATCATTGAGGGAGTGCCCGCTCCAGTCGACCTCGCTGGTGCCCCAGCTGACCGACGGGGCAACCGATCCCATGATATCGATGAGGGCGATGTCGCTGCTTGCCCTCGAGAGGAATGTCTCCACCTGCCCGGCCTCCTGGTCGAAGAAGAAGATGGCGAATTCATCACCCCCGACGCGGCTGAGGTAGTCCCCTTCGATGAGGTTGGATTGGAGGATCTCGGCGATGCGCGCGAGCAGACGATTGCCCTCATCACGGCCAAAGGCCTCGTTGAGGAGCTTCAGGCCGTTGACGTCGAGGAAGGCGACGATCAGGCGGGCACTGTGCTCCATTTCCAACTCTTGGACGAAGTTCTCGAAGTGAACCCGGTTGTAGAGACCGGTCAGAGCATCGTGGTCACTTGCCCAGAGGATCCGCTGCTCCCAGTTCTTGCGCTCGGTGACATCGACGGCCATCCCCAGGCTCTCCCGGTGGTCCATGTCGACCGTGGCGAACGCGGAGAGCGAGAGGTTGAGCCAGACGACAGCGCCGTCCTTGCGGATCAAGCGCTTATCGAGGTTCAACACCCCCGTCTCATCGGTATGGAGGAATTCGGTGGCATTCGCACTTGCCACCAGATCCTCAGGATGGGTGAACTCCTCCCATCGTCGCCCGACCACCTCCTCTCTCTGGTAACCGAGTAGATCGAGATAGCTCTGGTTGATGTTCATGATCTTGCCGCTGTCCAAGTCGGTGGAAGACATGCCGATGGGAGCTTGTTCAAACATCGTCTTGAAGAGGCGTTCGCTCTTCTCCGTCTCGATCTGATCGGTGATCCGATGGGCTTGGCTGAAGAGCAGGAGCGAGAGCAGGTAGGTGCCCAGTGGGTAGAGAATCAAGGTGGGCACGACCATCTGGCGCAACGCCTCACCGCGATTGCTGGCGGGGATGAGGGAGAGCGCAAGGAGCATAAAAATGTGGGTGACCACCCCCACCGCTACCAGTTCGATGGTTTTGACGTGTCCCCGCTGCATGACCTTCTCAAAGCGCAGGCGGTGCCAGATGATCCCGATGAGAGAGCTCACCGTGATGGTGGAGAGGCCGGTTGCGATGCCGCTTCCCCCTTGGGTGAGGCGGTAGATGATCATCATGGCCGCCCCGACGAGGGTGGGGATTGCCCCGAAGACCATCCCGGAGACCACCAGCAGGATGGTCCGTGAATCGAAAAAGAGGCCCTCCGTGATGACCAGCGGATTGAGCATCACCAGAATCCCCGAGAAGCCGATGACCACCCCCACGATCACCTGATGGGATGAGAGGCGCGTGAGGCGCTTGAATGGGTAGGTGGCGAAGAAAATTGAGAGGGAGAGGAG
>LVBF01000114.1 GCA_001604325.1 Spirochaetales bacterium Spiro_04 | reverse complement strand
CCCCTCCTACATCACCATGCACCACAAGGCCCGCACCCTCTACCAGGAGGACCGCGGAGAGTTCAACAGGAGGGCGGTGCTGAACATCGCCAAGAGCGGCAAGTTCTCCAGCGATCGAACCATCACCGAGTACGCTGAGGAGATCTGGCATGTCCAACGATGCCCGGTGGAACGGGACCTCAATGGGGATACCGTGCTCGCCGACGCGGCCAAGCGATGAGGAGTAAGGAACACCGAAAAGTGTGAGACAGAGGGGTGACGGATATTCGTCATCCCGTGCATACATATCTCTTTTATTCACAATAGTATAGTTATTTGTATTGCATAAACGCGTTATATATGACAAATACTCGTCATTTTCAGGAAAAAACCTGTTATAGTCATCCAATGGCTACTTTCTGGGATCGGGTCAGGATTTATCTCAATTCGCCGACGGTCGTCGACTTGGCTCAGATGCTTGGTGTCAAACGTACCACGCTCTCGAGCTGGATCCACAACAACCGCCGCCCTCCCCTTGATACGCTTCTGAAGATCTCCGAGCTCACCGGAGTCTCCATCGCACAGCTGGAGCTTGGCCATGATACCGTCTACGACGATGAAGTGGGAGAGAATCCGGTTGCCTATCGACGTGAGATCGACGAGATGATCGGCGCCCTGGCCGAGGACGAGCTCCGCCTCCTGCGCCAGTTGATCCCCTACCTCAAAAACCCACCGCAGAAAGAAGACGCGTGACGGACGGACTTGCGATGGCGAGCAGCGGCGCGACGATCATCGCCGGCAGGAAGTTGCCGGCCTTGGTACGCCTGATGTCGAGCAAGTTGAAGGCGATCATGAGCAACAGCATGCCGCCGACCGCGGCAAGCTCATTGATGCCCCCGTCGCCGAGGACCGGGGCGATGACGCCGCCGGCGAGGGTGAAGAACCCCTGGTAGACGAGGATGAAGAGGGCGCTTGCCATCACACCGATGCCATACGCCGCGGTGAAGACGATCGCCATCGCCCCGTCCATGATTGACTTGATCATGATGAGCTGGTAGTCGCCCACCGTCCCGGCCTGGATCGACCCGACCACCGTCATCGCCCCACTGCAGAAGAGCAGCGACGCGTTGAAGAAGCCCAAGGCGAAGTTGCGCCCGCTCTCCTCACTCCCCGTCCCACGCGAGAGACGCTTCTCCATCCACACCCCGAGCGAGAGGATCCGATCCTCGATTTTCAGGGCATAGCCCGCCGCCCCTCCGATGATCAGGGCGAAGAGGAGGATGAGATAGGAGTTCGACGAGAGGGCCATCGAGAGGCCGATGACCAGCGTGACCAACCCACTCGCGGTGAAGATCAGCTGACGATACGATTCGCTGAGCCGATTCTTGACCAGAAGGCCGACCAGAGTTCCAATGATGACCATCAGGGCGTTGAAATAGGTGGCAATCATAATGGGTGTGAGTATAATAAGTTTGTGGAACTCACTCAAGGAAGCGTCATGCAAAACATCCTGCTGGCGGCAGGTCTGGCCTCACGAAGCGGCGGGGAGAAGCTCTTCTACCCCTACCAGGGGCACACCATCATCCACCACAGCGTCGCTGCTTCGCTCGCGGCCGGTCTCTTCACCGTCGTGGTCACCGGACACCGGGCAGAGGAGGTGGCGTCAGAGCTCCTTGACCTCTCCTCCCCCTCCCTGCTCATCGTCAACAACCCCCACTATGCCCGTGGCCAGGGCAGCTCCACCCAAGCCGGCGTCGCCGCCTTGGACGGGGGGCTGCCCTTCTTCATCTCCCTGGCCGACATGCCCCTCATCGAGGCGGGCCACTACCGCACCTTGTGTGATGCGTACACCGGCGCTCCGCTCCGTCCCCGATGCGGGGCGAAGGTGGGTCACCCGGTGCTGCTCCCCCCCTCGTTCATCCCCCTCATCGCAGCCCAGGAGGGCCCGTTTGCCATGAAGGAGCTGCTCGCCTCCTCCCCGATGGAGTACCTGGACACGAATGAGGAGGCGTATGTCCGGGATGTGGACACCGCCTCCTCCTATCACGCATTGGTCAAAGGCTCTTCGCCTCGACCGTAGATCCATGCATCGAGAGGTGGATCTTCGCCCCCTCTGCAAACGTGCCGGCGAGCAGCTGCATCGACAGCGAGTCCTCCACCATCCGCTGGATGGCCCGCCTGATGGGCCGGGCCCCGTAGAGCGGGTCGAACCCCTCCTCGAAGATGGCGTCGACCACCGCATCATCCCAGCTGAGCTCATAGCCGCGCTCCTTGAGCCGGGTGGCCAAGGCGGTCAACTGGAGAGTGACGATGGCGCGCACCTGCTCCTCGCCGAGGCGGTCGAAGACGATGATCTCATCGAGCCGGTTGATGAACTCCGGCTTGAAGGAGGAGGTGATGACCTCCCTCACCATCGCCTCACCCGCCTCCTTGGAGGGGGCGCTCATCAACTGCTGGCTTCCCAGGTTGCTGGTCATGATGACCACCGTGTTGGTGAAGTCCACGACCCGTCCCTGTCCGTCGGTGAGCCGCCCGTCATCGAGCAGCTGCAAGAGGACGTTGAAGACATCCGGGTGGGCCTTCTCGATCTCGTCGAAGAGGATCACCGAATAGGGTCGCCTCCTCACCACCTCGGTGAGCTGGCCACCCTGGTCGTACCCGACGTAGCCGGGAGGGGCCCCGATGAGGCGGCTGACGGAGAACTTCTCCATGTACTCGCTCATGTCGATGCGGGTGAGCGCCTTCTCGTCGTCGAAGAGGAAGCGGGCGAGCACCTTCGCCAAAAGCGTCTTGCCTACCCCGGTGGGGCCGGCGAAGAGGAAGCTGCCCAAGGGGCGCGCCGCATCGCCGATGCCGGCCTTGTTGCGCCGGATCGCGTTGCTCACCGCCTGAATCGCTTCCTTTTGGCCGACGACCTCAGCGCTCAGGGTCTCCTCGAGCTTCAGATACCGCTCGATCTCGCTGTCCTGCATCTTGGCCACCGGCACCCCGGTCCAGCTGCTCACGATCCGGGCGATGTCATCCTCGGTGACCTCCTCGCGGAGCAGCTGCCTGCCGTCGCCCTGCACCGCCTTGAGCTGCTCATCCATCACGGCGATCTCTTTGAGCAGGGCGGGGATCTGCCCGTGCCTGATCTGCGCCGCACGGGCCAGGTCAGCGTCCCGTTCGGCCTTCCCCTCCTCGATCTTCAGTTGCTCAAGCTGCGCCTTCCGATCCCTGAGACGGGCGATGAAGGAGCGTTCATTCTCCCACTGCAGGCTCATGGCCCGCCGCTTCTCCTCAAGCTCGGCCACCTCCGCCTCGATCTTTGCGAGACGGGCCTTGCTGGCATTGTCGGTCTCCCGACCCAAGGCCTGCTCCTCGATGTTCAGGCGCAGGATCGTGCGGCTGATCTGGTCGAGCTCCACCGGCTGGCTCTCGATTTCCATCTTGAGCTGGCTCGCCGCCTCATCGATGAGGTCGATGGCCTTGTCCGGCAGGAAGCGGTTGGTGATGTAGCGATTGCTCAGCGTCGCCGCTGCGACGAGCGCCTCGTCCTTGATCCGCACCCCATGGTGGACCTCATAGCGCTCCTTGAGCCCCCTCAGAATCGCGATGGTCGACTCCACCGACGGCTCCTTCGTGTAGACGGGCTGGAAGCGTCGTTCCAGGGCCTTGTCGACCTCGATGTACTTGCGGTACTCATCGAGCGTCGTCGCCCCGATGGTGCGCAGCTCTCCGCGTGAGAGTGCCGGCTTGATGAGGTTGGAGGCGTCGGTCGACCCCTCGGCCGCCCCCGCCCCGACGATGGTATGCAGTTCGTCGATGAAGAGGATGATGGCGCCATTGGAGGAGGTGACCTCCTTGATGACCGCCTTCAGACGCTCCTCGAACTCACCGCGGAACTTCGCCCCGGCGACCAAGGAGCCGACATCGAGGCTGAGGAGGCGCTTTTGGCGCAGGGACTCGGGCACATCGCCGCTGGCGATGCGCTGGGCGAGCCCCTCCACGATCGCCGTCTTGCCGACCCCGGGCTCTCCGATGAGCACCGGATTGTTCTTCGTGCGGCGGCTGAGGACCTGCATCACGCGCCGGATCTCCTCATCACGCCCGATGACCGGGTCGAGCTTTCCCTGCCGGGCCATGGCGGTCATGTCCTTGCAGTACTTCTCCAGCGCCTCATACTGGCTCTCCGGATCCTCATTGGTGATGGACTGGTTGCCGCGGATGGCCATCAGGGCCTGCATCGCCGCATCCTTGGTCAGCCCCAGCCCCTTCAACTCGCGGCTGAGAGCGCTCGAGCTGTCGTCGATCACGGCGAGCAGAAAGTGTTCGCCACTGAGGTACTGGTCCTTGAAGTCGGCGGCGATCTTGTCCATGGCGTAGAGCTGGCTCCCCAGCTGGGCGGAGATCGACCGCTTCACCGCCCCGCCATACGCCTTGGGGAGGCGGTCGATGAGCTTCTCGGTCCGCTCCAGCACCGTGGCGGGAGGAATCCCGATACGCTCAAAGAGCGGGATGAGCACCCCCTCCTTCTGGGAGAGCAGCGCGGCGAGCAGGTGCTCGCTGGAGATCTCGGCGTTGCCGTTTGCATTGGCCAGGGCATCGGCGTCCGAGAGCCCTTGGCGTAGTTTTATCGTCATTTTGTCTATGTTCATACGTACTCCTTCGGCTCGCCGGGCGAGCCTTGCTGTACATCATCAATATACACATGGGAGAGGAGTGGGGACTAGATTCGGTGGAAGTCGAGGTAGGTCAAGACCAGCTCCTTGGAGAGGGCCATGTCGAAGGTGTCCAAGAACGCCACCTGGAAGCACGACGACTCCAGCATGAGCAAGAGATGGTCGGCGACCTTGTTCACGTCGCAGGCGATGATCTGAGCCTCCTGGATGCCCATGCGCAGCAGGCGCTTGAAGAGGATCGTCAGCTTCGCTGTCCGCCTCAGGATGATCTCATTGAAATCCCTGCCCTCTTTCTTCATCTGCAGCATCACATCCACGAGGCTGGTCAACTCCCCTTCGCTCTCACTGGCCGTGTGCATGATATCCAGGCAGATGTGGCCGATGCGGGTGATGTAATCCTCGTCGCTTGACCAGGCGTAGGTGGCGTACTTGTTGAACATCCGTCCGGTGACCAGTTTGACGGCGTAGTAGTAGATCTCTTCCTTGTCCTTGAAGTATTGGTAGATCGTGGGGCGAGAGATCCCACACTCGCTTGCGATCAAGGAGAGGTTTGAATCCCGATACCCTTCACGCCCGAATACCCGCAGGGCGGTGTGCAGAATTTTCTCCTTGCGTGCCTCATGGTCGATCTTCTTGGGCATGGATCCTTACTCCCGAAACTGGCTTTATGACTACACTATACCACCATACTGTAAAAAACACTAGAAAGGAATTTCCTTCTTCTCCCAGAGTATCAAGAGCCCCGCACCGCGGGGCTCATCCATACCATTGCGCCGCCGTTCGGCTACTTGATCTTGACCTCGATGGCCTTCGGCTTTGCAATTTCCTTCTTGGGCATGGTCAGCACCAAGAGACCGTTCTCAAACTTGCCCTCGATCTTCTCCTCATCCACATCCTCAGGCAGGGTGAAGGAGCGCTCGAAGCACTGGTAGCAGCGCTCGGTGACCAGAGAGCCCTTGCTCTCCTCCTTCTCACTCTCCTTGGTGGAACTGAGGGTCAGCACATGCTTCTCCACCTGGACCTTCACGTCCTCCTGCTTGTAGCCGGGAAGCTCGGCCTCAAGAAGATACGCCTGTTCACCTTCGGTGATGTCGACGGCGGGGAACCGACCCGGATAGAGGTTCCAGTCGCGCAGCATGGAATCGAAGAGCGACGTAGTGGGCATTCCATAATTTCTTCTCGTTACATATCTCATAGTGTACCTCCTGGTATTCTGTTTTGTACTATCTACATATATGCAACAAGCGTGCCAATATTTGGCAACATTTATAATTCCTTTATTTATATAGCTTTATAATTTCTTAAACGCGCTCTTCACCTGCTCTGACCCGCCCCATTCGGGCCAACATGCCCCCACGTGAGGCACAAGCACACCCTATTGCGTCATTATGACACAATAGGGTTGAAATGATTCGATAATATGGGTTGCTTTGGTGCAGAGGTCAGAGAATTCCCGTCAGCGTGGCCACCATCACCGCCTTGATGGTGTGCATCCGGTTCTCCGCCTGGTCGAAGACCACCGAGTG
>LVBF01000113.1 GCA_001604325.1 Spirochaetales bacterium Spiro_04 | reverse complement strand
GGTGAGTATAGCCTAAACTGCACGCTCATTGCTATCAAGGAGTAAACTCACCACGCCAGAGAGGTCTCCTCTATCGCAGATATATATCCTTCAAGGGGTGGATATCCATGGTGTTGGGATACCAGCCGCCCCACTTGTCCCGATCGATCATGCCGAGGTTGACGTAGTAATACAACGGCATGACAGCCTGATCGCCGTTGATCATGATGTCCTCTGCGGTCGTCAAGACACCGAACCGGTCTGCGCCTGCCGGCATGCGGGCAGCTTCGTTGATCAAGAGGTCGTAGATCTCGTTGGAGTACTTTCCTCCGTTCATGCCGGCCCCGGTGATGAACATGTCAAGGAAGGCATTGGGGTCCTGGTAGTCTCCGACCCAGCCGGCACGTGAAATGACGAAGTTACCCCGGTTACGGTTGGAGAGGTAGGTGCCCCACTCTTGGTTCTCGAGGACAACCCGTATGCCCAGATTCTTTCTCCACTCCTGCTGGATGAACTCGGCGATCTGCTTGTGTCCCTCATCGGTGTTGTAGAGGATCGACAGAACAGGGAATCCGGCACCATTGGGATAGCCAGCCTTGGCGAGCAGATCCTGTGCCTTCTTGATCGCCTCACCCATGTCACGGAAGGGGAACTCAAGTCCATCATAGCCGGCCATCGGGGGAACGATGCCCCAAGCGGGGATCTGTCCGGCCTTCAGGAGGCCGTCGACCAACGCCTCACGGTCGATGGCGAGGGAGAGTGCCTGGCGTACGAACCGATTGTTGATCGGGGCCTTCTCGGTCTGGAAGACGTAGTAGTACGTGGCCAGTTGCGGGGAGGCCTGGAAGTCATCACGCATCTGAGCGGCGCTGACACGATCCGGCGGTACGCTGGTCACCCAGTCAAGCTCACCGTTGAGGTACATGTTGTAGTTGGTCGCCGGGCTGTCCGAGCTGTAGAAGATTACCGTACTCAAGCTTACCTTGTCTCGGTCCCAATAGGTCGGGCTCTTGGAGACGGTGATCGAGGTCTGGGCGATGCGGCCGGTCAGGACGAACGGGCCGTTGCCGACGAAGTTGGCCGGGTCGGTCCACCGTTGTCCATACTTTTCGATGGTGTGCTTGGGCATGATGGCGAAGCTGTAGTGGGCAAGGACGTCGATGGCGTACGGAAGCGGTCCGATGAGGTCCATCTGGAAGGTGTGGTCATCGAGGGCGCGGATACCGACATCCCGCTCTCTCCCCCAGCCTGCATTGAATTCTTCAGCTCCGACGAGGAACATGGCGGGGAACCACGCATACGGCGCCCCGGTCCTCGGATTGAGGATCCTCAGCCAGCTGTAGACGACGTCGTGGGCGGTGATGGGTACTCCATCACTCCACAGGGCGTCCTTGCGCAGCTTGAAGGTGTACTGGGTCCCATCGGCATTGCTCGTCCAGCTCTCTGCTACGCCAGGAACGGCAAAGGAGGTCTCTGGGTCGTAGGAGACGAGCCCTTCGAAGAGCGCCTCATAGATTCGATGCTCGGGAACACCTTGGATCAGGGCAGGGTCCAGTGACTCGGGCTCGGCACCGTTCGAGATGCGGAATACCATCTCTTTTGCGCTAGAGGGAGTTGCAACGGGAGGGATGATGCCTAACCGATTTTTTTCATACTCATCAGTGATGGTATCGAGAGGATCTGCGAGGAGGATTTGTTGTGTATGAGAACGAAGCACCTTTACCGTTCCCTCTAATTCTTCGTACCCGAGCCTATCTAAGCCAAGCAGGGAGTCAGTATCTCGTAGGATAAAGTTCAGATCATCATCAACGATGAGGGAGTGAAGTAGAACGGGATTCTCCAATTTCCTACGAAACAGCACCTTGTCCCGATCATCAGATACTGTGACCTCATCAAGCACAAAGAGGAATCGGACAATATCATAAAAATTCGAACCGCCAATTATCCGCTCAACATCGGTTTCCACACGAACATCTGGAATGATGTGGTATGCAACCTTCCAATTCAGCAGATTGCCTCTCACCATCCTATCAAACGCTACAATTGATGATCTGATTTCTTCCTCACTTCGTACCTGTCCGGTGAAATCGATGACCAAATCCAAGGAAGTCTCTTTAAGCATACGGTCTGAAAATGTCAGTGTAAGAGGCCAGAGCCGTTCATTTCGCAAAAACGAGGCGTACCTACTCTCAAAGCTCACCGGAAGCTGGATTCGCTCACTCGTCGCCAAGCGCCCCTGAGTTTCTTGAAGCAAGTCATACAACGTCTCCAATTCCTCTTCAAGCGGCTTGGAAATATCCTCTAGAGCACTGTCAGCCTCTCGACCGAGACGGTCATCCCATTCCCCCAGCTCATGTTCAAGTCGCTCCTCGAAAAGGGCGTCGGTCTCCCAAATCATTGGCTCTTGGGCGAGAATCTTTTCCTTTCCTTCAACCCGTCGGTCGTTATAGTAATCCAAAAGCTCATGCAGCTCTTGCACATATCCATCGACCAATGTGTTTACATCACGAATCAAAAAAACAAAGGCTTTGACATTTGCTTTCTTATCACTGCTCCTTGCTCCAAAGAGTGCATAATTACTCTCCTTTTCACCACTTGCAGCTACAAACATCATTGCAAGGAACAATACGCACAAAAAAAGAAACAACATTTTCTTCCGCTGGTTTCTCATCATCATGAAAGCCCGTCGTCGCAAATCCATCATATGACCTCAATTTATATGTTTTAGCTATGTTTATCATTGAGTATATCACGATGGGACCTCGATAAGGTCATAATCTATAATTCTCTTCCTCCACGTTGAGGATGATAAGCAGCGGTACATCAGCGGTAATTGGTTCTGCATGTGGAGGAAGTACACGACACTCCAATCATCCATCATTTTCGGCAAAAGAAACGCCATTCATGGGTGCTTCACCACGGGAAGGCCCGCCGGCTTCCAGCCGTTGTTCATGCCGCCCTGGAGTGCGTAGGCGTCGTAGCCCATCGCGCGCAGGACGCCGACGGTCTGCCCGGCGGTCTGGCCGGAGAAGCAGACGATGACGATCTTCTCGCTCTTGGAGAGAGAGGGGAGGATCGAACCAAACTGCGCCCAGGCGATGTGGCTCGAGCCGACGATGTGTCCATCATCCCAATCGCTCTTGCCGCGGATGTCGATGACCTTGAAGGCCTTGGGGTTGGTGTCCAGCGCGTCGTGCAGAGCCTGCGGCGCGATGATCTTGTTGCCATCGGTGCCCACCGACTTGTAGTACGCCTTCGCTGCATCCCAGAGGACCTTCTGCTCGTCGTTCTTGGGAGAGGAGACGTTGCTGCGCGAAGAGAGGGCGCGCATGCCGGTCTCGGTACCCTCGAAGCCTGCGCCCTTCCAGCCGTTCATACCGCCGGTGAGGACCTTGGCGTTGGTGAAGCCGGCGAGACGGAGAGCGCCCAAAGCCTGGCTGGCGGTCTGCCCGGAGTAGCAGGCGACGACGACCTGGCGGTTGGTCGGGATCTTCTCCATGACCGCGCCAAGGTCGGCCCATGCGCTGTGGTAGGCCCCGTCGATGTGCCCGGCCTCAAAGTCGGCCGCCGAGCGGATGTCGACCAACACCACGGCGTCTGGGTTGTCGTCGAGCATCGCCTTCAGGTCGGCGGATGCGATCATGTTGTTGCTCGCCGATAGCGCGGCGAAGTACTCTTGGGCCGCTGCATTCAGCACGGCGCCGGCATCGATTTTGAGGGTATCGATTGTATCGGAACCAAAAAGACCAAGAGCCGAGAATCGTTCTTTTTCATACTCGACACTAATGGTTATCAATGGGTCAACGAGGAGAATTTCCTTCTTACTGGAATTGAGTATCCCCGAATTGCCGAACCAATCAGTATAGCCAAGTGTATCTGAGCCGAGCGCAAGATCGTCTCTGCATCCAATACTATGTAACCTATCATCAACAGGAATTGAACGAATGAGAATCGAGTTTTCAAACACTCTTCCAAAAAGAACGTTGTCATTGTCATCAAACACGCTTATTTCATCAAGCACAAGAAGGAAACGAACAATTTCCAATAACCCCGAATCATCTATCCGTACATCGGGGATAACATGGTAGTTCAATTTCCATGTAAGTTTATTCGCTCTCACTGCCTTGTCGAATTCCATGATGGAGAAACGGATATCTTCTTCGTTCCGAACAGCACTGACGAAATCGATGAATAATTCAACGGTACATTCTCCAACCAGAGAATCAGAGAAGGTGAGAGTAACCGGCCAAAGCCGTTCGTTTCTTAAATACGTTGCAAACGCAACTCCAGAATTTGCAAAAAGATGGATATGTTCTTGTACCCTCAACTGGGTATCAAGCACAGTAAGCTGATCAAAATATTTTCCAAGCCTCTTTTGATAAGGATCGAGAAGCACCTCATGTGCTGTTTCAAACTCCCGGTAGTAGCGATTGAACGACTCACCCAAATCCTCTTCTATACGCCGATTGAAGAGTTCGTCGGTCTCCCATATCAGAGGCCCCTGATCCAGAATCTTAAGTTTTTCCGAAAGATATTGATCGATGTAGTAGCTTGATAACGCGTCCATTTCGGTTCTGTAATTCTTCAATTCTTCGTTGATACTATGAACAAGGGAAACACATGCGCTAATATTTGCTTCTTTATCACTACCTCCAGGTACGGTGGCAAGATCTCCACGTAAGACCACATCGTCTTTATTGAGTAGAAGGCGAACATCATTGAATGAAAACAATTCATCCGTAAGCTGTGAAAAGCTGGTACGGTCGGCGAATGGGATCAATGCACTGTAGTACCCCTGCGGCATCTGTACCTCAAGGGTCAGCGCCTCACCGGCCTTGAGGTTCAGTGTCCGCCCGGAGATGGTGCGCTCATCACTGCTGATGGCGTATTCTTTGCGCTGCCTTGTTGAGCCACGGGTACCACCGACAAAGGACACCTTCGATGAGTCGACAGCTTTTGGGAAAGTCACCGTGAAAATGAACTCTTTGATGGGTGCCTGCCATCCATCGCCAAGGAGGTTGTAGTAGAACTCATCATACTCCTCATTATGGTCTTCTCCGATACGGTACGTATAGGAGAGGCGGTACTCCTTCAGCCCGATGACGGTCCGGTCAGCAGAGCCGATACGGAAGGTCACCCAATCAGGAGTGGATGAGTCGCGAGCGATGGGGTCGCTACTGGCAACATCCTCCACCGTAATGCGCACCTTTTCAAATTTTGTCGGAATTTCCCGATAAATGCCGTGGCGCGGAGTTGAGAAGTTGACTACAATACGCTCTTCTACCCGGTAACTGTTGTCAAGGCCGACGTCTATAGTCATCTCAATACGTTCAAAATGGTAGTCCTGGGCCCAGAGGGGGCAGAGAGTAAATACAACCAATAAGATAATTACCCCAGCATGTTTCATCAGAATTACGCCTCTATGAAACTCATGGCTCTGGCCCACCCATCGTACACTCTTGTTGTTCACGAAGACCATTATGAGAGCGAGAAACACTACTTCGGTAATGATGTGGGTCATCATTAATCCTCCTAACAAGTATCATCGTCATCATGGTTCACCCTTTTGTGTCGATCAAGCAAAAGAGGGCTTCCTCTTCCTTTCCTCCTTCGGGAATCTCTTCCCAACATGTCAGCATTCTACATCATCTCCAGACCCAGGGGGGAATAATCATTTGAGGATGCATTAGGAATTCTCATATGAGGCTTAGTTAACCTCCTGTGCTCTGGGTGACTTCATTGACAAGATATATTGGCCATGATACCGTAGGGATGCTTTAGTTTTGCGTTGCAGCTGGTCTGTTACCCTATCTTTGTACGTATGCGTTCTTCACTGAATCCCACTCGCAGACAGGTTAATCGTTCGAGACTGCGCCAAAGAAAGCAAATACTTTCGTGTACAGGCGAGGCCTGTAAAGGATGCTTTGAATGGCAAAGAAAATCTATGTTGGTAACATGAGTTACAACACCAGCGAAGAAGAACTTCGCGACCTGTTTGCACAGTACGGCACCGTCCTCAGTGCGAACATCATCATCGACCGCGAGACCCGCCGCCCCAAGGGCTTTGGGTTCGTAGAGATGGAAGACGACAGCGCAGCAGAGGCTGCAATCAGCCAGCTGGACGGCACCGACTTCGGCGGTCGCAATCTTCGTGTCAACGAGGCCATTGCAAAGCCCCGCCCGAGCTACGACCGCTACTAATCGATTGTTGTCGATACAGGGAGCCTTTCGAGGCTCCCTTTTTCATGCTCCCCCACTCTCTTCCAGGAGGGCGGATCTCCAGATGTGCAGCTTCTCCTCACAGGCCAGCGTATAGGCCGGACTGGTCGAAGGGAGGGTGAAAAACTCGATTGAAGGCGGGCGGTAGCCAATGAGCCGGTCATAGAAGCGCGCCGCCTGCGTTCCATTGAAGAGGATTTTCCTCAGCTGGGGGTGCTCGTCGATGAAGGGGATGAGGGCGTTGGGGAGGACAGACCGGTAGTTGCTGTCAAGCGATTGCTCCCGCTCAAAGCGGGCGAGGACATCCCACAAGGCGAGACGGGAGGACACGATGAGGGCGGTCTTCTCTCCATAGCTGTCGATCGGATGGCGGTAGACAGATGAGAGGATCGGCCAGAAGGCGTTGCGGGCAAAACCGTAATACTCCCGCTTCTGCAGACTCGTCACGCTCGGTCCGGTGCCGAGGATCAAGATGGTGCTCTCAGGGGCGTGGATCGGGGGAAAACCTTCCAACATGCTCCTATGGTAGTGTGGCACCCTCCTCAGGTCAACGAGCCGCCCTTGTCTGCAAAACTCCTCGTGTGATACATTCTCTGCCATGGAAGAGAACCTGCTGCTCGGGCAACTCCTCGCCCTGGTCACCGCCCTCTGCTTCGCCCAAAACTCAATCATCTACCGCCACCTCGGAGAAAAGTTTGGGTCGCAGTCTGTCGCCCACATCCGCATGTGGCTCGCCCTGCCGCTGGTCTTCCTCCTCACCCGCCTCGTCGAGGGCATCTGGTTTCCCACCGGTTGGGCTCTCTCCACCTACCTCATCCTCCTTGCCAGCGGCGTCATCGGGTACTTCCTCACCGACCTCTTGATGTTCAAATCCTACGTGTTGCTCGGAAGCCGCGAGTCGATGGTCATCATGACCCTCTCACCGGTGGTCACCGCAACCCTTTCATTCTTCTTCTTCGGCGAACAGCTGAACCTCATCCAACTCCTCGGCATGGCCATCACCATCAGCGGG
Source organism: Spirochaetales bacterium Spiro_04 (assembly GCA_001604325.1). GTDB lineage: Bacteria > Spirochaetota > Spirochaetia > Sphaerochaetales > Sphaerochaetaceae > Sphaerochaeta. Next base: position 651 of record LVBF01000113.1, on the reverse strand, counting down.
GTCACCATGATGACCCTCCTGGACAATAAGAGACCCGCGATGGCCAGTGAGCGCACACAAAGCACGGCGGGCATCCTCTCTGCGACGCTCGCCGCGATCTTCCAGTCGATCTCCTTCCTCTTGGCCAAGGCAGCCCTCACCGAAGGGGGGCCAATCTCCACCAACCTGATGCGCAACCTCGGAGGCTTGGCGGCCTTCATCATCTTCAACGGCCTCATCAAGAGGGACGCCAAAGCCCACTTCAAGAGCCTGGGCGACCGGCGCGCACTCTTGTTGTTGTTCTTGGCCTCCCTCGCCGGGCCGGTCTTGGGCATGAGCAGCCAGATGAAGGCCTTCACCCTCGCACCGGTGGGATTGGTGACCACCATCACCCAGGTCTCCCCAATCCTGCTCTTGCCCTACGACCGCCTGATCCTCACACGCACGATCTCACCAGCAAGCCTCGCGGGGACCGTGCTCAGCATCGGCGGCATCGCCATCCTCTTTCTCGCCGCCTGACACTCCTTGTCACTGCCGCCCTCTTTGCATTAGGCTCAGGGCATGAGCATGATTTGCGTCGAAGGCGTATCCAAGACCCTCTTGGAGGAAGCGCTCTTCACTGGGGTGAGCTTCACCCTTGAAGAGGGGGAACGAGCCGGACTCGTCGGTGCC
>LVBF01000112.1 GCA_001604325.1 Spirochaetales bacterium Spiro_04 | reverse complement strand
GCCCACATCGCCCGCTTCTTGGCCACAGAAGGGTATGCCGTCATCATCCATACGAAGCGAATGGACGAAGGCTCAGAGGCGCTCATACGCTCCCTCGAGGCACACCACCTCTTATGTAAGATAGTCGAAGGCGACCTGAGCGATGTGCGCGGCATTCCCGATCTCTTCGGCCGGGCGCTCGCCCTCTTCGGCCGCGTCGATCACCTGGTCAACAACGCCTCCTCATTCGATGCGCTCCCGATCGAGGAGATCACCATCGATGCCTTTGAGTCGGTGATGGCCCTCCACAACAGCGCCCCCTTCTTCCTCTCCCAGGCGCTGTACACACACCTGAGGGAAGAGGAGAGAAGCGGGACGATCATCAACATCTGTGATGCGACCCTGGCCTGCCCGAAGGCCTCACGGCCTGCCTATTACACCGCCAAGGGAGCGCTCTTGGCCCAGACGAGAGCCCTCGCCGTCGCCCTTGCCCCGACGGTGCGGGTCAACGCCATCTCCCCCGGTCCCGTGCTCTCCAATACAACCGATGGAGCATATTTTGCACGGATGCGGGAAGCGCTGCCGGTCTCCCATACCGGAGAACCCGCCGACATCGAGCGCACCATCAAGTTCCTGCTCGAATCCCCCTTTATCACCGGGGAAGAGCTGGTGGTGGACGGTGGGCTCAGACTTTTGTAGATTGTATGGAGTTACTCCGCCTTCCCTTGCTTCTTTTTACCCATTCATACGATAGTTGAGACGATATCAACGCCAAAATAGGAGTGTAGATGATGCACCATGTTCGGATACGGAGCCTTGCCGTGATACTACTGGCAAGCCTCATCATGTTCCCTCTCTCCGCCCTCCCGCTCTCTGTTGTCGTGGAGAAGGCTCTCACCGAGAGCCCGCGGATGCAGGATCTGGAACTCACCAAGCGAGATACCGTGCTGAAGATCGGCCTGAACCAGGCAGAGGATGGGGTGGGAGTCACGGTCAGTGGAGATCTGACAACCACCGTGGACTTTGACAAATCCTCGACGCTCCTCTCTTCCAGCGGGGTGGCTGCCACCATCTCCCTTCCCAATGATGGCAACACCGCCATCAAGATCTCAACTGGTGGAATCTCCTACAAGACATCAGACAATACCTATTCGGTCTCACCCTCGGTCGGGGCAAGCCACACCATCACCTACGGCCTGACCACCGACAACCGCAAGAGCTTGAGTAATCGGCAGACCGAGGTTTTGGCCACCTCCACCTATGAAACGAGCCGGGTGAACTTCACCACCAATCTGTACTCCCAAATCTCCACCATCTTGGACAACGAGAAGAGCATAAAGAAGACGGAGAAAGAGCTCGCCGACTTGAAGCGAACCCTCGAACAAAATCTCACCCTCAAGTTGGTCAAGGAGGGCAGTCTTGTCCACCGGGCCAGTGAACAAGCTATCCAGAGTAAGGAGACCACCCTCGAGGCGCTCAATGCAGCGCGCGACCTCTACCTCAGGCAGTTCAAGAACCTCGCTGGTTTCGACTGGGAGGGGGTGGACGAGATCCCCGAGCCAAACCTCCTCTTCGAAGCCGATGCGAAGAAGAACAGCGCCCTCACGCTCAAGAGCCTGGCGCTTGACCTGGCAAAAGAAGATCTCGCCCTGGAGAAGGCCAAGTACACCAATACGAGCCTCGGCTTGGGGGGAAGCGTAGGGTATGCGTCATCAAAATCGATCAATCTGAAGAATGAGACGGTGTATGGAAACGACCTCACGGTAAAAGGTTCTGCCTCCTTCGGTCCCACCAGCAAGCGGTATTCAATCTCCGGCAGCGTGAGCGCATCCTATGATTTTGAAGATAATACCTTCTCCCCTTCGCTGACCATCGGTGGTTCCTGGTCGAACAACCCCAGCTCCTATAGCGACAGCTTGAAGTATCAACAGACGGAGAATGCGGTCTTGACCGCCGATCTGGCCTACCGAACCGCGCTCGATGAGTACAACCAGAGCGTGGTGAGCCTGCAGAACAGCATCGCCTCCTATCTGATGAACTACTCGCTGCTGCTCCAGACCATCGCCTATAACCAGGAGACCCTTCAGCAGCAGCAGGATCTCTTTGCGCGGGGCCTTGCCACCGCCCGACAGGTCGAAGACGCCCAGTTTGATGTCGACCTGGATGTGTATTCATTGAACTCCAGCTTGCTGGAAGGATTGAAACTGGAAAATCAAATCAAGAGCCTCCACCTATAAGGAAGAATTTTCATGAGCGAGAACAAGAGTGAAAACCAAGTACGGAATCAAATGAGAAAGAAGCTGCGCCGCCAGCGCATCAAGCGGGTCATCACCATCGTGGTGGTGGTCGCCCTCATCGGAGTGGGGCTCTTCCTCTACAACTTCTACAAGGAGAATGGACGCTTCCCCTGGGCTGAGAAGAAAACGCTCATCGGCGCAGTGAGGGAGGTCGAGGCGCAAGTCACCGAATCGATCTTCACCACCACCATCGACCTCTCCGGCTACGTCGAGCCCAACGATATCCAGAAGGTGATCCTCCGCGCCACCGGCACGGTCACCGACGTCTTCGTCAAGGAAGGGGACCGGGTACAGAAGGGCGATGTCCTCATCGCCATAGACAACGCCGACCAGCTCTACAACGTAGCCAGCCTGGAGGCCGATCTTGAGCGCATCATCCTCACCGGCAGTGAACGGGAGCGGGAGCTTACGGAGATGCGGCTCGAGTCGGCGCGCAAGAAGCTCGATTACACCAAGGCCTACGCCAACTTCGACGGGGTGGTCGCCGCCGTCAACGTCAACGTCGGCGATTACTTCGACGCCGGCTCCACGGCGATGACGATCATCGACCGCTCGACGCTGAAAGCCACCATCGAGATCGACGAGATCGACATGCAGTATGTTGAGCTTGGCCAGAAGGCCGTGCTCTACTTCGACTCCTTCCCTGAATCCTCCATCGATGCGGTGGTCGAATACATCCCCATGATCGGGCGCTACACCAACCAGGGCATCGGGGTCATGGACGTGGAGTTGAAGATTCCCGCTCCTCCGGCCACCGTCGCCCCCGGCTACACCTTCGAGGGCAGCATCACCAGTGAGGGAGAGACGAAGATCCTCCTCGTGCCCCAGAATGCGGTGACCAGCAGCCGGGGCAGCAGCAGCGTGACCAAGAAGCTTGCCGACGGGAGCACGATCCGGGTTCCGGTGACGGTGAAGTACCTCGGCGAGGGGATGAGCCAGGTGCTCAGCGGAGAGGTCAAGGCCGGTGATACCCTGATCGTCCGTCGCTCCGACTCAACCAACAGTGTCTTTTCTGCGATGACGAATGGTGGTGGACCGCAGATGAGGATGTTCTAAGATGGCAGAGAGTGTAATCAGGCTGGAGGATGTGACTCGCTACTACCTGATGGGTGAGTTCATCGTCAAGGCGCTGGACGGGGTCTCCATAGATATCAAGCGCGGTGAGTTCACCGCCATCATGGGACCGTCGGGCAGCGGCAAATCGACGATGATGAACCTCATCGGGTGTCTCGATACCCCTACCAGTGGCTATATCGACATCGATGGTGAGAATACCGCCGGTATGAACGAAGCCGAGCTCGCCTATATCCGGAACCAGAAGGTCGGCTTTGTCTTCCAGCAGTTCAACCTCCTCGGCAAGCTCACCGCGTTGGAAAACGTCATCACCCCACTGCTCTACGCAGGGGTTGTGAGTCGCGAACGCAAGCAAATGGCCATCCACGCCTTGGAGCGGGTCGGCCTCTCCGATCGGATGGACCACCGTCCCAATGAGCTCAGCGGTGGGCAGAAGCAACGCGTGGCCATCGCCCGGGCGCTGGTGAACAACCCGACGATCCTCCTGGCCGACGAACCCACCGGGGCGTTGGACACCAAGACCGGGAACCAGATCATGGAACTCTTCGAAGAGCTCAACAGTGAGGGGAGGACGGTGGTCCTCGTCACCCACGACCGCGACCTGGGGATGCGCTGCCACCGGCAGATCCATCTCCGGGACGGAAAGGTGGAGGCCTAGCATGCTCCTCGAAAACATCAAACTCGCCTTCAACGCCATGCGCGGATCGAAGATGCGCACCGCCCTCAGCCTCTTGGGCATCATCATCGGGGTCGCCTCTGTCGTCGCGATCCTCACCATCGGCGAAAGCGCCTCGAAGTCCATCACCGAATCGATCGCGATCGGGGGCCTCGACATGGTCTCCATCTACCCCGCATCAGGGCAGCGCTCGACCGGTATCTTCGATGAAGCGTTCTCCGACATGCTCAAGAGTGATGTCGAAGGCATTCAAGCCGTCTTGCCACAGAACAGCTCCAACGCCCGGATCCGCAATGGGAAGGAGTCCATGAACGCCTCGGTTGCGGGGGTGCTCAGCACCTACGGCTCGGCGTTGAACCTTGAATTCTCCGAGGGGGAGTTCTTCAGCGCGATCGACAACATCAACCGCAGGCAGGTCATCGTCCTTGGATCCTCCATCGCCGAGGAGCTCTTCCCCGACCAGGTGGTGGTGGGCCAATACGTGAGCCTCTTTCGAAACCAGGCGAAGAGCTATCTGGTCGTCGGGGTGCTGGAGAGCAAGGATGCCTCCTTGTCGCTCTCCTTCAACAATACCGTCTTCATCCCGTACAACACCTATAGCCAGCGCTTCATCCGCACCAGTGGGGTCGGCTCCTACACCGTCAAGGTCGCCGATGGGTACGACACCATCGCCGTCAGTGACGACATCACCGAATACCTGGACAACATCGTCGGTACCGATGGATACAGCATCTTCAGCCCCGCCTCGCTTGCCGAGATGGCCGAGCAGATCACCGGTACCTTCAGCTCCTTCCTTGCCCTCATCGCGGCCATCAGCCTCTTGGTCGGGGGCATCGGCATCATGAACATCATGCTGGTCTCGGTGGCCGAACGTACCAAGGAGATCGGGGTCCGCAAGGCGCTCGGGGCAAGCCCCAATGTCATCCGTGGCCAGTTCCTCGTGGAGGCGCTGACCCTGACGGTGCTCGGGGGGTTGTTGGGCATCGCCCTCGGGTCCCTGATCAGTTATGCGGCGACCAACATGCTCGACTGGTCGTTGCATTTATCGTATACCTCGTTCATACTTGCCATGGGTTTCTCGATGTTCGTCGGAATCTTCTTCGGCTGGTATCCCGCGATGAAAGCCTCCCGGCTTGACCCGATCGAGGCATTGAACTACGAGTAACCCAAACGGGGGATCGATCATTGGAGAAGAAGCGCAATCGATGGATGATCGGTGATGCAAGGGAACCGTACATTGTCATCACCAGCCTCGCTGTGGCCTTCCTCCTGCTCGTCTCCCTCGTGATCTTCCTCACCACCGCCCTCATCGAGCGGGAGCAGCTGCGGATGCAGAGCGAAGCCGAGCGGGCCTTCAACTCCGTCTTCCTCGCCTTGCAGGACTCCACCAACAAGGCGCAGAAGACGATGGCCGAGGAGAACGTGAGCGGCATCGGCGTGTACAGCTCGATGGGCAGGCGGGTGCTGAGCCTCGGCAACGTCCCGATGACCATCCCGCTCGACCGCTTCTCCTCCTCCATGGAGCTCATCAACAAGTCGAATCCAAACACCGGGGTGGCGACGTACAACCGTGCCACCAAGATGATCGAGTACATCCGCTTCAGCCGTCTGACGATCCTCTTGGACACCGGCCAGCTCACCCTCACCGAGAGTGGGCTCTTGCCCACTCCCATCGACTTTCCCGATGTCCTCTACCTCATCTTCGACGGCGAGGAGTACCACCAGCGCCTGGTGATCATCGGGGCCATCGGCATCAGCTCGTCCTTGGTCCTCATAGGCCTCTTCCTCTTGGTGCTGAACATCTACCGCTCCAACCGGCGCTACCGGGAGACCATCGCCAAACAGGAGAGCTTGGTCAATCTCGGCCAAGCGGCGCGGACGCTGACCCATGAGATCAAGAATCCGCTGAGCGCCATCACCATTCAGTTGGCCCTCCTGAAGAAGACGTTGCCCAGCGAGTATGACACTGACCTCATCGTCATCGACCAAGAGCTCAACCGTCTCACGCAACTGACCAACAAGGTGAGCGATTTTTTGCGCAATCCGCTGGGAAACCCCGTCCAGGTGGATCTCAACGAACTCCTGCTCTCCCTGATCAAGTGCTTTGACAAGCCCATCGCATTCTCCAGTGAGAAGCACTACACCATCACCTTCGATGAGGACCGGGCCCGGTCGGTCTTCGAGA
>LVBF01000111.1 GCA_001604325.1 Spirochaetales bacterium Spiro_04 | reverse complement strand
AAAACCCTGCAAAAAATGGCAAAATGAGAAGAAATAACTGGTAAAAATGTGCAGATGAGAGTTTAATTATATATTTTATAATGAATTGTCAATTGTATAATGATCAGCATGGAATACATGCCCCTTTCTATGGGGAGATCAAGGGAAGACTTGAAGTCGATTTTCTCATCCAGAAAGAGCACACCATCTTCCGATCGAGGCGAAGAGCGGTCGAGACCAGCGCCGCCACGCCTCCCTCAATCGTCTGATGGCGACCTCATCGCGGCATGAGAAGCGGGCCATTGTCCTGAGCCCATACAATGTGGAAGTTGAAGAGCAGATCGACTATCTGCCGCTCTATATGGTGATGTTCCTCTGATTTTACCCCCTCGGATCCCTGCTCCTGTTATACTCGTTTTTGTCCCTCTTTTCGCATATGTTGCGGTGTCCTCGACTGATTGGAGGTGATAGATTGGCTCTTGAACGAGCAAATTTTAAAAAAGTTGTTTTATGCAAATAAAAGTAGTCTGGTTCATGGCTATATCACACTTTTGGGGTATTCTTAAGAGTGTAAACAGCAAAAACTAAGGGGAAATATCAGAATGAATAGCAGAAAACATGTTGATCCTAATACAATCAGAATCACTGATATGCGCTTTGTTGATATTATCGGAGCACCTAAACGCTGTACCATCATGAAGATATCAACGAATCAAGGGATTGAAGGGTTTGGTGAGATTCGTGATGCCGCGAGTAAAACCTACGCTTTACTGTTAAAAAGTAGAATTGTGGGTGAAAATCCATGTAATGTAAATAAAATATTCCAAAAAATCAAGCAATTTGGATGGCATTCTCGCCAAGGAGGCGGGGTGTCGGGAATTGAAATTGCCCTCTGGGACATCGTAGGAAAAGTCTATCAAATCCCCCTCTATCAGCTCCTGGGCGGTAAATATCGCGATACGGTGCGGATGTACTGTGACACCGATATTGAAGGCAAACACAGTGGCATCGAGATGGGTGAGGCGTTGAAGAAGCGAATGGAGATGGGCTTCACCTTCCTGAAGATGGATTTGGGCATCGGCATGCTGATGGGCCAGGAGGGGATGCTTTCTGCACCTTTGGGCTTGTTGGAAGAGATGCAGACCTATGCTCCCCACGTTTTGAACGTCCAGGGTGGGTCTGTCACCTCCGAGATGGTGAGACATCAGAAGAGCTATGCCCTAGCCACCACGGCCCACCCATTCACCGGCATCCAGATCACCGACAAGGGGCTTGAGTATCTGGAAAACTATGTGAGGGATGTACGGTCGGTGATCGGCTATGATATTCCACTGGCCGTCGATCATTTTGGCCATGTCAGTGTCGAGCAGGGTATTCGATTCGCCCGCAGGATGGAGAAATACAATCTTGCATGGATTGAGGACATGGTTCCGTGGATGTACACCGACCAATGGAAACGGCTGAAGGAATCGACGACCATTCCGGTTTGTACCGGTGAGGATATCTACCTCTGCGAGAATTTCGAACCGTTGATCAAGGAGCACGCTGTTTCCATTATTCATCCCGACATCCTCACCTGTGGGGGAGCCGCCGAGCTCAAACGCATCGGGGATATGGCCGATGCCCACGGTGTCGCTGTGGCGATTCATATGGCGGAGAGCCCCATTGCGTGCCTTGCTGCCATCCATGTAGCAGCGGCCCTCAAAAACGTACTTGCTGTTGAGTTCCACTCTGTAGATGTCCCTTGGTGGAAGGACATGGTCGTCGGTCTGGATGAGCCATTCTTCAAGGATGGGTTCATCACTGTCCCTGAAAAACCGGGATTGGGGATAGATGGTTTGAATGATTCTGTGCTCAGCGAACACATCAATCCTGATATTCCAGGGCTCTGGGAGTCCACCGATGAATGGAATAAAGAGTTCTCTAACGACAGGCTTTGGAGCTGAAAAGTTTAGAAAGAGGAAGGCTGTAGTAGTATGATTTTTCCTTCGTACGAAGAACTGGTTGCAATTACGCCTCAGTGGCGGGGGGAACGGTTTGCTGACGGACGTCCCAAAGTAGCGGACAGGTATCTGAAAGCATTGCGCACGATGACGTTGGAAGAGCTGTGGAAAGGAATCTACGTCAAGGGGTATGAGAATCAATTCATTGCGATGCAACCGCTCCATCCCGAATTCAAGGAGAGTGGTGAGGTCAATCGGAAACTGGTAGGACGCGCCGTTACGGCGATGTATGTGCCCGCTCGGCCCGATTACCACGCGGCGTCCCTTGCCATTGCAAAAGCCAAGGGCTTGGTGGGGACTCCAAACCAGTGGATCATCGACAGCCTGGTTGAACATGACGTCATCGTCATCGATATGTACGACAAGATCTTCAAAGGCACGTTTGTCGGAGGGAACTTGCTGACGGCAATCCATACGAGGACAACGGATGGAGGCGCAGTCATTTGGGGTGGTGTGAGGGATGTCGAGCAGATGCTCAAGGTGCCGGAGGTACAGGTCTACCATCGTGGCATCGACCCCACGCCCATCAGGGACTTCTCCATGGCTCGGTTCAACGGTCCGGTGCACCTGGGCCAGGGAAGGGAGACCGCGGTGTGCCTTCCCGGTGACATTGTCTACGGATGTAGTGGAGGGGTGCTCTTCATCCCGCCCCACCTGGTGGAAGAGGTTGTCGACGGGGCGATCAAATCGCAGATCAAGGACCTGTTCGGCTTTGAGATGATTTCGCTTAATCGCATGACGACCGCCGAAATCGACAAGCATGTGTGGACCAAGGAGATGTTGGATATGCTGGTCGATTACATCAAGACCGATCCGAACGGAGAACCGTACCGGGACATCGATTGGACGGCTGAATATGTACTGGCAGATGAACTGACTGATTCAGACAGTCAGAGTGCTTTATAACCAATTTCAACTGTTTCAAAGAGGAGGAACCTACATGAAACACACAAAGAGGATCGCTATCGTGATGATGGCGCTACTGGTGGGCTTCACCCTGTTCGCAGCAGGGCAGAAGGAAGTCGGGACGGCAAAACCCGTCGTATTGAAGATCAGCATGGCCGAGACTTCAGCGGACGTCAAAGCCGGGGTGTTGCAGGATCTCATTGAGGAAGTGGAGGCCGCCACCGATGGTCGACTCAAGTTTGAGCTCTACTTCAGCAATGAGCTGGGATCGCTTGCCGATGTCACCGAACAGATGGTGATGGGTGGCAATATTTTGGCAGGCACTTCTGGAGACTTCTATGCGACCTATGGAAGTCCGGACATCATGGCTACGGCTCTGCAGTATGCACTGCCGTCCGCCGATGCCGTGCAGAAGTTCAATGACTCTCCGCTCTTTGCGCAGATAGTCGCCGACATAGAGAAGGGGTCCGGCCTGAAGATTCTCTGCATGAACTGGGCTGCCGCTCCTCGAAGCGTCATCTCGACGAAGCCAGTGCGAACCATCGGCGACTTCAAGAATCTGAAGCTTCGAGTCCCTGGTGCTGCCGCTGCTTCCTTCTTCCAGGCATTGGGTTCAGCCACCGAGTCGATCCCGTTCAGTGAGATCTATACGGCGATGTCCCAGGGAGTCCTGGAGGCTGCAGAGGCTCCTCTGAGCACATTGTATGCCTACAGTCTCCATGAGGTTGCCAAGAACATCTATCTCTCCGAACATTCACTCGCCCCGTCATGCTGGGCAATGAGCGCGAAGATCTTCAACGGACTTACCGCAGAAGACCAGAAAATTCTCCAGGATGCCATGAACAAGTATGGCCGGATCTTCACACAGAAGGGATTGGAGACCGAGGCCGATTACCGTGCAAAGATGGAAGCTGCAGGAGTGACGTTTGTCAAACCGTCCGCTGCCGACGTCGAGACACTCAAGAAGGCAGGAAAGGCAAGCTTTGATATGTTCCCCAACATGACCAAGGGCTTGTACGACCAAATCGCGAGCATCATTTACTAAGGCATCGAGGCTCTCCCTTCTGTGGAGGGGAGAGCCACATTGTACATCATAAAGGAGGGGAACGGCCATGAAGAAAAAAGCTCGCTGGATCTTGTTGAATATAGAAGAGCTTATCTCGGGCATTGCACTGACGGGCATGCTGTGTTTTACGGTCTTCAATGTGACGATGCGATATGTCTTCAACCGGCCGAAAGGGTGGGCGACCGAGTTGTCGATCATCTGCTTGGTATGGGCGACCTTTACAGGAGCTGCGGGATGTTTCAAGAGAAACCAGCACTACGGCATGGATTTCTTGGTAACACGACTTCCTCGGAAGGCACAATTTCGATTACGGCAGGCGTTGATGCTCGTCAGCACTGTCCTGCTGACATTTTTAGCAGTCATGGCAATTGGATTTACCATTACCAGCACAAAGGCAACCTCGTATTTCATGATTCCATACCGGTATATCAATAGTGCTGCAGCCGTTGGTTTTACGAGCATGGCTATCTATGCATTTCATTTTTCAATTATGAGCATACGGGACCCGGAAGGGTTTTGGCAATATTACGAAATATCATATGATGATGTCGAGATGGAAATGAATTTGGAAGGAGACCTGACATGAATTTAATACCCGTATTGATCCTGGGTGTCTCATTTGCCTTGGGATTTCCGGTGGCATTCTCCTTGATTATTTCTGTCATCCCCTATTTCATCATGGACCCCTATATTTCGCTGAACGTGATTATCCAGCGGCTCATCTCATCTTCGGAGAGCATCTCGCTGATGGCGGTCCCGTTCTTCATCACGGCGGGAACCATCATGAACTATTCAGGTATCTCCTCGCGGCTGATGTCCCTCGCCGAGGCACTGGTGGGCCATCTCACGGGAGGCTTGGGCCATGTGAACGTGCTCTTGTCGACGCTCATGGGCGGGATTTCAGGCAGTGGCGCAGCCGATTGCGCGATGGAGGCGAAGCTCCTCGTTCCGGAGATGGAGAAGCGAGGGTATGACCGAGCTTTCAGTGCCGCCGTCACGGCAGCATCGGCGTGCATTACGCCGATCATCCCTCCGGGAGTCGGCCTTGTCGTCTTTGCCTTCGTCTGCGAGGTGTCACTGGGGAAACTGTTCAGTGCCGGTTATCTTCCCGGTCTTATGATGATGGCGGGCATGATGATCTACATCGGCTATATCAGTCACAAGCGGGGGTATAAACCATCGCGAACCAAGCGGGCCCCTGGAAAAGAAATTTGGAAGCTCACCAAAGAAGCGAGCTGGGCGCTCTTCTTGCCCTTTGGCTTGATCATGGGACTGCGCTTCGGCCTGTTCACCGCAACCGAAGGGGGAGCCATGATGGCCGTCTACTCCTTGATCGTCGGAAAATTCGTGTACAAGGAGTTGGAATTCCGTCATCTGCCAAAGATCATCCTCGAGTCAGTGTTGAGCATGGCATCGGTCATGTTGATTCTGACGGCGGCAAATGTGTTCAGCTACTACCTCAGCTGGGAACGTATTCCCCAGGCCATGAGTGCATCACTGATCGCCATCAGCAAGAACAAATACCTCTTCCTGGTCTTCGTGAACATTCTGTTGCTCATCTTGGGTATGTTCCTCGATGGGATGGCGACGATGATCATCCTCGCTCCTCTGCTTGCACCGGTTGCCACCGCATTGGGGATCGACTTGATCCACTTTGGATTGGTCATGTGCCTGAACAGTGCCATCGGTGCCATCACGCCGCCATTCGGTACATATATTTTCATTGTCCGGGGGATAGTCAAGGTCAAAACCGAGACCTTGATCAAGGAACTGCTCCCCTTCATCGGGGTATGTATCGCGGTGTTGTTGGTGGTCACGTACATACCGGGGATTGTGATGCTCATCCCGAATCTCTTGTTCTGATGCGAGGAGGATGGTGATGTTTGATATCGACTATGTCCGCGCTCTCTGTAGCTTGGAAGGGCAGCATGCGGTAGTCACCGGAGGCAGCCAGGGCATCGGCAGGGCCATCGCCTGCTCCCTGGCCAGCTTTGGGGCGAGGGTGACGATTTTGGGACGAAACCCGTCAACGCTCGATGAGACACTTGCCCTGCTTGATGGCGAGGGTCATGAGCGTGTGGTGTGTGATGTCAGTGACCTTGCCGCTGTCGATGCCTTCTTCAGTGACTATCAACGGCGTCACCCGGCCCTTGATATCTTTGTGAACAATGCCGCCTATTCCGTGCATGCAACGCTTGAGGAGGCCGATAGAGCGGATATCGATGGCATGGTGGACACGAACCTGAAAGGTGCAATTGCCTGTCTTCAGCATGCAGGGAAGATCATGAAGCGCCAACAGCGGGGCTCGATTGTCGTGTTGTCGTCAGTCAACGGCTTGAATTCACATCCGACCCAGGCGATTTATTCCGTGACCAAATTTGCCCTTGAAGGGGTGGTGAAGGCGCTGGCCTCCTCGCTTGGTCCCTACAATGTCAGGGTGAACAGCTGTGCACCAGGGGCGATAGATACGCCGATCAATGCCGAGGCGTTCAGCCGGGAGGGGTTCAAGGAGGAGTTCTGTAAAAAAGTCTCCTTGAAGCGAATCGGGAGCGCAAAAGAGATTGGTGATGCCGTATGCATGCTTGCCGGCGGTGCGTTCGCCTATATGACCGGCGCTACCGTTGTCATCGACGGAGGGCTGATGCTGAAGCAGGTATAGTATGGAATCCATCACCGCAACCGGTTGCATATTGGCCAACCAGATCAATGAAGCCATACCCCCGGAGGGGAGCCTCTCCTTTTGGTGGCTTGGTCAGAGTGGATTTGTGCTGAAAAGCCCCACGTTGACACTGGTGAGCGACCCATACCTCTCCACGACCTTGGAGGAAGCCACCAAGGACCAGCGTGAGAAGCGGCATGTGAGGATGATGGATATCCCGCTCTTCGGGGACCAGCTGTTGCAGGTCGACTATCTGCTCATCTCCCATAACCACCGCGATCACTATGACAGGGCGACGGTGGCAGCAATCCTGAGCACCAATCCACGTTGCACTCTCATTGCACCACGCGTGATGGAAGCGCAGCTGAGGAGAGAGCACCACTGTTCCCTTGTCGCCATGGACCATGGAACAACGTGGCGTGATGGGGCCGTTCACATCGAGGCGCTCAAGGCCAAGCACAACCAATATGACCATACGCCTGAGGGGGGGTATCCGTATCTGAGCTATGGCATTGAGGTGGATGGGCGCAAGGTGTTCTTTGCCGGTGATACCATACCCCACGCACCGCTTGATACGTTCCTGCGTCAGTGGGCGGCCGATCTTGCCTTTCTTCCCATCAATGGCTGTACCGAGGAGTTGCTGGCAAAGGGGTTTGCGTCAAATCTCTCATACCAGGAGGCGATCGCGCTCAGCTCCTCCTCACATGTGCGCTGGACCGTGCCCTGTCATTACGACATGTTCACCATCAACACCGAACAGGTTGGAAAATTTGTCAACGAAGCCAATCGAGTTGGACTACCGTACATTGTCCCTACCATCGGACAGGAGTTCACCCTTGATGGAGAAGGAGGTATGCGATGGAAATAGCGTTGAACTTCTTTGGAGATCACCATGCTCCGCTCAAGCTCTATGCGCGGCAGTTGGGGGTGACCAAGGCGGTCTGCACCGTCCCGTTCACTACGAAGCAGAGCTCGTACATCGAGAGCACCCATCCCCTGGCGCTTCACGCGCAGATACGGGAGATGGGGCAATATGGAATGGATATCGCGGTCTTGGAAGGAATCAAGTTCATTGATGCGGCAAAGCTGGGAACGGAGGGGTGTGAGAAGGCCATCGATGATTTTTGCACCTTGTTGAAGAATATGGCCGCCGTGGGCATCGATACCGTCTGTTACAATTGGATGCCGGTCTTCGGGTGGTTTCGCACCGAGGCGGATGTACCGGTCAGGGGAGGAGCGCTTGCCACTGCGTTCTCCGCGGATGGCCTGTCGAATCTGCCGCTGACATCCGCAGGGAAGGTAACATCAGAGACGCTGTGGAAAACGCTCGAGTATTTCTTGTCACGCGTCGTTCCGGTGGCTGAGCGGTATAAGATCAAGCTCGCCCTGCACCCTGACGATCCTCCGGTTGGGGAGATTGCGGGTGTCCAGCGAATCCTGACAAGCAGCGATGCAATGATGAAGGCAATCGAGTTGGTTCCCAGTGAATATAATGGCATCGCCTTCTGTCAGGGGACATTCGCCACCATGGGGTGTGATGTACCGGGTGAAATCAGAAGATTCGCAGACCGGATACATTTTGCCCACTTCCGGGACGTGAGAGGCACTGCCGATACGTTCGTTGAAACCTTTGCCGATGATGGCATGACTGATATGGTGGAGGTCATTGCAAGCTACTATGATATAGGATACAAAGGGGTGATCAGGCCTGATCATACCCCCACCTTTATCGGTGAGCGCAATGATAATCCTGGGTATGGAATATTAGGGAACCTCTATGCAGTGGGGTACCTGCGGGGATTGATGCAGGCGGTGGAAGCACGATCGAAAGGAATTTGATGATGATTTCAGTGCAGAATACCTATGACTTGTCCATCGATGAGCTGTTGAGTGTCGTATATATTGAAACTCAACGGGATTGGAAATTGGACAACCTCTGTTTCATGGATCGCTGGATTCTCTGCTACTCTGTTGATGGGCATGTCACGTACACGTTGGACAATAAAGAGCGAGTGATCAGCAAAGGTGATGTGATGTTTATCCCACCGGGAAAATCACGATCGGCGAGGACAAGCTCGTTGCAACCATGGAAGTTCATCGTGATCAAGTTTCGCATCTCACAAGTCAATACCGAAACATCGGCATTGCTGGAATCCATTCCGACGATCATGCGATTCTCCAATCAGGCGGTGATGCAAAACTTCAAGGAGATTGAGCGCTCTTGGAGAACCAAGAAGCCGGGATATATTCTCAAATGCAAAGGGTTGATGTACCGGATCCTGTATTCGATCGTCGTAGAGGTGGTAGGCAACCGGGAGAACTCCAAGTACTCCGCGCTCTTATCCAATGTGTTGTCCATCATCGCCAGCAATTCAGATGAGAATTATTCGGTACAGAAGCTTGCGGAGATGGTAGGGCTTTCACCCTCTTATTTCAGCTCCATCTTCAAGCATTATACGGGGTTTTCTCCCATTCAATATCAGAATTACATCAAGATGCAACGAGCCCATGACTTGCTGACATACGGGCATTACTCCATTGCTGAAGTAGCGGAACAGGTGGGCATCTCTGATGAGTTTTACTTCAGTCGGCTGTTCAAGCAGGTTATCGGGATCTCCCCATCCTACGTACAGAAGTGATGGATATGATGGCACCGTATATCGAAAACCTTCACTCCCAAGCCCGGACATTGCTGGAGGAGAACCTCATCCCATTTTGGAAAACCAACCTCTACAATGAAGAGGATGGGCGTTTCTTTGGATATATCGATCGAGATGGCAATGGCGACCCAACACGTCCTGTCCATGCTGTGCTGATGTGCCGGGCCCTGTGGGCATTCAGTGTTGCTTTCTCCCAGACAGAGGACCAAGAGTGTTTGGTGATGGCCGATCGTCTGTATGCGGTATTGACCACAGATTTTCTCGATGACCATTTCGGTGGCATATACAGCGAGACAACCTACGAAGGTATCGCGCTCTCAATGCAGAAGAGAACGTTTGTACAAGCATTTTTCATCATCGCAGCTGCGCGGTATGGACGCGTCAGCGGCAATGCGAATGCGCTGGAGAGTGCCCAAGATCTCTTTGCCCTGTTGAAGATGCATGCACAGCGGAGCGTGGGCGGTTTTACTGATGTCCTTCGACGGGATTGGTCTGATGACGAGGATGGGCACATCTGGTGGATGAACCGACACGGGGCGGTGTACATTTTCAACAGCCAGCTCCATATGTTGGAGGCTGCCATTGAATTGGAGGAAGCTGTCCCAACAGGGTATCGCACCCCCCTCAAGGAGCAACTTGAATTCATAGCCAATCGATTTTACCGTATCGAAGAGGGGCATCTCAGCGGTGCACTCTCCGGAGACTTTGAGGCAGTCGATGCAACATATGCCTTCGGCAATGAGTTGGAAGCAGCCTACCTGATGCGGCGTGCCGCCGCCCTCTGTGCAGCTGAGACGACATGGGCATCCCTCTCTTCGACAATGGTGTCCAAGGTCGTGGAACACGGATGGGACGAGGTGCACCATGGCTTCTTTTTCTCAGGGTCATCCAGTGCGGAGGAGCTGAATCGATGCAAAGTCTGGTGGGTCCAAGCTGAGGGTCTGGTGGCGTTGATAGATGCATATCAGGCAGATAATGTGACCAATTACCTATCGCTGGCACTTCAGTTGTGGCAATTCATCGAAACGAATTTGGTCGATCATGAGATTGGCGAGTTGCGCTCTTCAGCCCCCAATCCTTATACCGATGAACGAAGCATTGCCCAGCAAGCTGCACGTGACCGCAGGACGGGCAGAGAAAAGGCCAGCGCATTCAAATGTCCGTACCATACCGTGAGGATGTGTGTGGAGGTTCTGCAACGGCTCGGTCCCGCTCTGCATACAGGACGTTCTCACTGATTAGCGTGTCTGCCCCTTGACGTAATCGACGCTCCACTCCACCCTTTACTGAAGAGAGGAGGTGTGCCCTATGCTCAATCTACGCGTCGACCAACACGGATCGGGAGACTATTGCACCATCACCGAGGCTTTGGAGGCCATCCCATACGAGTGTGAGGCTATCGTTACGGTGAATGAAGGCGTCTATCGTGAGCGCCTCTTCAGCGACAAGCGCGCGCTCACCATCCGCGGGGAGGGGGAGGTGGTCATCATCGCCGCAGCGGGCGGCCATGACACGATCGACGCAAAGAAGAAGCGGGGGACCTTTCGTTCCTTTACCGCATTCTTCAGCGGGGAAGCGGTGACACTGGAAAACCTCACCATCATCAACGAAGCCGATCCGTCGCGTGGGCAGGCCATCGCCCTCTCGCTGTACAGCCACCAGTGCCACTGCATCGATGTGACACTGAAATCCCACCAAGACACGCTCTTTATCGGGCCGCTTCCGGAAAAGGAGCGCGAGACGGATGGTTTCTATGGGCCACGCCACCTCCAGCCGCGCCGCCTCACCGAGCTCCTGTTCAGCGGTGGACTCATCGAAGGAAGCATCGATTTCATCTTCGGAAGCGGGGATGCGCGTTTTGTGTCCACCGAGATCCGCAGCGTGGATACGGGGTGGGTCTGTGCCCCATCGACGATGGCAGGCGGACAGGGCTTTGTCTTTGAACGCTGTGTGTTCACGCAGGGGGAGCGAGTCGAACCCGGCTCGGTCTTTGTGATGCGCCCCTGGCGCGCTGGAGGGCGGGTTGAGTGTATCGCCTGCCACTTCGGGAGACACATCAATGCTGCCCTTCGTGACGATTGGCCTGGAGAGGGGGCGGGCGAGGGAACGTTGGAACACCGGCAGTGCTCCGTTGCACCGGGGCGGGAATTCTCGAAGATGTGAGGCTGCCGGATGCCCGACAGCCTCAGTAAGGCGTCCTTACTTGATAACCCCGCTCTTCTTCAAGTCATTGATATTCAATGACTTGCCATAGGGGACGTCGAGCTTGCCATCGTTGACCAGCTTGATGACCTGAGTGCGGTACGGGGAGGAGAGGTCGACGCCGACGATCCTCCAGTTGTTGTCCACCTTCGGGGAGATGACCCCCCGCTCCTTGATGTACTCCACCAGCATGTCGCGGATCGAATTGGGGCTCTCCCACTCCTTGGTGCCCGCCACCAACTTCTGGGCCTTGAGGGCCGAGGAGTAGCGGTAGTTGTTCACCGCGAGAGTCAGCTGTTCCGTGTCTTTCAGCGGGCTTCCTTTGTACATCACGTTCTTGATGCGCCGGCCGGCCGGCTGTGAGAGATCGATCTCGTAGTCGACTCCGGCGAACATATCATAGAGGTAGCCGGGCTTCTCCGGATTGAAGCTGATCGAGATATCGCCGGGGACCCACTGGTTGTAGCAGGAGGCCGACCACTCCATGTACGCCTTCAGCTCGGCACCGGTGACCGGTACCCGGTAGAGGGTGTTGTCGTACTTGTAGATGCCGAAGATTGTACCGTAGTTGATATCCCCCGCCTTGATGTCGCTGGTGTCGGCGAAGAGGGCCGCACCCGAGACATCGGCGCCGCTGTTTGCCAGCTGCACCTCGTTGATGAGGTCCATGACGGCGGTGTCGCGAAGCTTCCCTTCGGGGATGCCACGGATTTCGTTCGCCGGCTGGAAGGTGGTCGCCGCCACCCCGAAGACACCACCGCTGCGCACTCCATCATCACCGACCGGGCCGCCGAGGATGTAGTCCCTCGTCTCCTCGTGGGCTTCACGGATGAAGGCGTTCCCTCTGATGAGGTCGCTCGGCTCATAGTCGGCCATGTCGACGATGGCGATGGCTCGGTCGACTACCCGCTTGTTGCCATCGAGCGCCAGATCGATGCGGATCACTTCGCGGGCGAGGTTCCGCGTCCCGCCGATGACCGTGTTGCCGCGGATCTCCTTGATGGTGTTGTGGTCGTGGCCAACGATGAGGACATCGATCTCGGGGCAGAGCTCCAGGATCTTGTTGGCGCCGTCGCTGCCGCCCTCCTCATCGTACTCGGGGTAGATGCCGACGTGGGAGACCACCACGATGACGTCGACCTTGTCCGCGATGATGTCGATGGCCCGTCGGGCCGCCGGCCCCACGGCGGAGAAGACGAACGGGTCGGTCTTCTCTCCATCCCAGCGCGGCGCGTTGGGGTTGGTCAACCCGATGATGCCCACCTTCACCCCGCCTCGAGTGACGATGGTGTAGGGGAGAGCCGCCATCGTTCCGTCCACCCGCGCCATATTGGCGGCGAGGACGGGGAAGTTGGCCAGGATCTGGATGCGTTTGATCAGGTCCTCTCCGAAGTTGAACTCATGGTTTCCCAACGTCATCGCATCGTAGCCGAGCAAGTTCATGGCCCGCATGACGGGGTGTTCCCCCTCCCGTTTGTTGTACAGGTCGTCGGTCATGATGTTGCCTTGGATGACGTCGCCGTTGTCGACGAGGATGACGAACTCCTCCTCGTCCCGCACCGATTCTACATAGGTGGCGATCCTCGCCATACCGGTGTTGGTCGTCTCCTTGTCATCCTCGTAGCTGAAGCCCCAGACGTTTCCGTGGATG
>LVBF01000110.1 GCA_001604325.1 Spirochaetales bacterium Spiro_04 | reverse complement strand
GATCGATCAGCTCAATACCATAGGACAATAGGAATCCCATATGAAACGCAACACCATCAGCCTCTTGCTCATCATCGCCGGAACGCTCGTCCTCTCGCCACTCTCGGCGGCCAACCACCTTTCGGTGCCGGTCGACCATCGTGTCTACAACATACTGGAAAGCGGACGGATCAGGGGCCTCTTTGATGAGAACCTCATCTCGGTGAAGCCGTATCCGGTGAGCACGGTGGTCACCCTGCTTGAAGCGATGGCGGACAACGCGGATCTATTGCGCTCAGGGGAGAAGGAGGAGATCGAGCGCCTCCTTGAAGAGTTTGAAACGGTATACGGCAACTCCCCGAGTGGCCTGAAGGATCTCTTCTCCACCGGGTACCTGCGGTTCCTCGATCCGGAACGTACCCTCGGCGCCTCATTCGGTATCCAGATCGACAGTAACCAACGGTTCGACTTGGCGCATCCCACGCAGTATGACAGCCGGAACGCACTCAAGGCGATCCTCAGGGGAGATATCGGACCCCACATCTCCTTCAACATGGACTTTGGCCTCGCGATGGACAACCTGAACCCGTATCTCTTCCTCCCAAATGAATTCACTATCCCGGGCGAGGGGTTCTACATGAACCTCTTCGATGGAGGGAGCCAGCCTTCAGATTTCCCCACCCATGGGTTTTATCAAGGGCTGCTCTACAACCCTGAACTAACGGCATCGTTCTTTCATGGGGACCTCACCCTCCGGTGGGGGACCATCAAGCGCGATTGGGGCCCCGGCTTGAACAATCTCCTGCTCTCCTCAACCGCACAGGAGTTCGATGCGATTGAGCTCCAGCTCACCCCAACCCCGTGGTTCCGCTATGCATTCATCACCGGATCGCTCAGTACCTATTCAGTTGGTGGCAACCAATACAAGGGGGTTCCGCATACCTTCCCGTCAGATCCATTGTCATCCCAAGATGCCGTCGATTATCGATTCAACAACAACTACAGCGCACACCGGGTTGAATTGGATGTCACGAAGAACCTTACCTTCGCGATCTTCGAGGCATCGGTCTGGCAGAAGCGATCCGAGCTTGGCTACCTCAACCCCTTGTCAATCTTGATGTTCGTACAGAACAGCACCGGAGACGTAGACAGCATGTTC
Source organism: Spirochaetales bacterium Spiro_04 (assembly GCA_001604325.1). Taxonomy (GTDB): domain Bacteria; phylum Spirochaetota; class Spirochaetia; order Sphaerochaetales; family Sphaerochaetaceae; genus Sphaerochaeta. The sequence continues at coordinate 7,566 of LVBF01000110.1, read as the reverse complement.
GCCGGCCTTGATTTCTCCTACACCCTCCCGGGCATAGCCCGCTTCTACGGCGCCATGGCCATGAACGAAATGAACAAGGTGGGAAACCTCATCACCATGCTCAAGGCACCGAGGAATATGTTCGCCTTCCAACTCGGAGCGGTCATCCCGATCCCCATCGGCACCTTCTCCACCCTCACCGCCCAATGGACCTACATCAACCCATTCGTCTACTCGCACTATCCAACAAGAAAGCAGACGGCTGTGCTGGATTTTAATGGTTTGACAAAGGAAACAACTTTCATCACGGACACCGGGAGGACGGTGACGTATAAGAAGGTTGGTGATGCTGAAACAATAACAATATCTGGAAGCGCCTATGAGGCTGGAGCGACCGCCACAATCGGTAGCGATGAATGGTATGATAATAAAAATGGACAACCAGAGTGGTCCGATAAAACCGGAAGGGTGCGGATTGTTCAAAATGGAGATCTATACTCCATCTACGAAACCTACGCCGAGTCAATGTATGTCAACAAAGGACAGAAGCTCGGCTATCCGCTTCAGCCGAACTCCCAGGAGTTCCTGCTCTCCCTCGATATCGGCCTCCCCAAGGGGTGGAATGCACAAGCCGAGGTGAAGTATCAAGCGCGCAGTGGACAGTACGGATTCGATATCTGGCAGTATATGCTGTATTGGGATGCCTCTTCCTATCCAGAGAAGGCGTTCTGGGACAATACCTTCCAGCACACCCTCTCGGTTCTCCTCGGTGCTTCGAAGAAGCTGGACACCATGCCCATCACGCTCTCTGCCTCGTACCAACTCATCGCCGATTGGGCGAAGCCGTATACTCTCACTGCTCCAGACGGAAGGAACACGATCTTTAAGGATTGGGAAGGACCAAGCTTCAACCACATCCTGCATATCGGTGTGAGGATCTATTACTAGGCCAAGAGTCCTTTTTCCCTCATGTTTCTTGTAACCTCAAGCCTCTCCGTGGGCTTGAGGTGGTATATGGCTATATCACAACCACATATGCCTTGATTTATTGACAGTGTTGTTGGAAGTGATATATCTTGGCAAGTGGTACTGATATCAGTTTTATACAGAGGGTGTATGGGAAGGTTGCAACGGAGAATCAGTCTCCTGATTGTTGTTGTGTTGATGGGGGTGAGCGTTGCTGCCTTTGCGGCAGAGGCGTTGATCACCGTCGATCAGGTGACTGGATACACCATATCTGACTATCGTTTTTCAGTGACCGGCAAGACCGCCAAGAGTGCTCTGAGGAGAACGATCGCCCCCAGCGGGGAGGAGCCGATCTACCAGAGCGAAGAAGCCTTGGTCAAGGCCTTGGACAACAAACGCCAGCTCTTGGTCAACACCCAGCTCTTCATCGATGTCGACTATACCTATGAGATCGCGTCTTTCGATACGGGCCTCGCGTCGTATGTCGTCACCTTTTTCGTTCAAGACTCCAAGACCCTCATCATCCTTCCGTATCCGAAGTTCGACAACGATGAGACCGGACTTCTGCTCGGGGTCAAAGCCAAGGATACCAACTTCTTTGGAACCTTCGGGGAGTTGAACTTCACCGGATATACCGCACAGAATGATGGGACGTTGGAGAGTTGGGAGAATCGAAAGGATCACCTCGAGCTCTATATCACCGACCTTTATATGCTCAATACCTCGATGAAGGTGTCGCTCGTCTATGACCGTGAGCGGATCAGTAATCCGAACGGTTCCTTTGACTATTCCATTTCGACAATCGGTATTCCCATCTTCTCGACCAAGCTTGACATCGCACTCGATGGCGATGTTACCCCCACCAACGACAACTTCTCCTTCAATTACAACGTGGGGTTGAGGGACTTGAGCTTGATGAAGACGTCGTTTGGTTTGCGTAGCTGGGGAAAGCTGCATCCGACCTGGAATTTGGACGAGGCAAACGCCGAGGTGCTCGGCTTCGGCTTCAACTATGGGCCCTTCTACCAGAATGGCGGGCGATACTCCCTCAACGCCACAGCCGAATGGTACGACTACCTGACCAAGATAAAACTCGCTGCCACCCTCACCCAACATGACCTGAACTTCTTGGGCCTCCCGTTCTCCTTCAGTATCAACGCCTGGGGCAAACAACAGCAGAAAGAGACCAGCATGGATGAAATCTTCCTTGGCGCCACGCTCGGGACCCGGTTTTCGCTTCCGTTCGGTCTCAAGTGGAGTGTCTCGGCCTCGGAAGGCGTGTCGTATACGCGTTCGAACGAAGCGGTGAAGAGCTATCTCGAAGTCAGCAATACACTCTCCAACAGCGGGCGGATCGATTACATCTCCAGTGGCCACAAGTTCCGCAAAGGCCTTGTCTTCTCCTTCAAGCATGTGATGCGGCAGTACCAACAGGATGAAGCAAGCGACCCCTCGTACTGGTATGTGGAAGGAAGCGCCACCTGGTTCCCCTTCGCCCTCTGGAGGATGAACCCGTCGGTACGCCTCAATGGCTTCTACATGGGAGAACAGGCACAAAAGTTCAAGTTCCTCCCTTCCAACGAGAACCTGAATCTCAACGACTACTTCCGTGGATTCTTGAACCGCACGGGTACGCTCAGCCACCTGAACAGCACGAAGCTCACCTACGGGGCGGTGATGAACCTGAACCTTACCATCGACTTCATCGACTTCGGCTTCGCCAAGTCATATGCCGTCCCTTTCCTCGACATCGGCGTGTTCGGTGATCCTGCTGCTGAGAACGGCAGGGTCCTCTTGGCCAACGTCGGTTTGGAAGGGTGGGGGGTGCTCAAGAAATTCCCCAGTCACCCGATGCGGGTGGCGCTCGGCATGAACTTCTTCGACCTGATGGAGGCCTTCAAAGGCGAACGTGAAGCCTCCGATGTCGAGTGGAAGCTTACCATCAGCTTTGAACTCTACTATTGAGTTCTCAATTTACCTTCAGCGCAGATCCTGCCCCTCCTCAGATTGACTGAGGAGCCCTCGAATGAGTATATTATTGACACATGCAGGAATTGTGTCAAAAGGTACTCCTGCGAGGGTGATGTGATGAAACCTCTCTGTATCGGGCAGTTCAGCGACTCGTTCCCCCCGCTGATGGATGGGGTTGGCCTGACCGTGCTGAACTATTGCACCCATTTAATCACCAATGGATACCGCTGTCACGCCATCGTCTCCGGCTCCCACATCGAGGAGGGGTATGCCTACGACCGGGAGCACCAGATCGACTACACCATCAGGGCGGCGAGCCATCCGGTCTTCGGCATCAAGCCGTACGGTATCATCCACAAGGACCGGGAATTCCTTCAGAGGGTGCATGCCATCGACTACAGCATCATCCACAGCCACTCCCCGTTCTACCTGGGGCCTCTTGGCGAGGAGGTGCGGCGCCTCCAGCGTGTCCCGTTGGTGGCGACCTTCCACACGCTCTTCAAAGACGACATCCTGGGCTTGACCCACTCTGAATTCATCACCGACCAGGTGATGAAGAGGATTCTCCACCACTTTCAGGAGGCCGATGAGGTGTGGACCCCCACCGAGTGGAGCCGTAAGAAGCTCTTTGAGTACGGCATTGACCGGGAGGTGGAGGTTGTGGCAAACGGCTGCGACCTCTCCATCCCCACTGATGAGGAGTACCTGAGCTATCGCCGTGCGGGACGTAGTTACCTGGGTCTTGAAGACGACCGTCCGCTGCTCATCTACATCGGACAGCTGAAGGAGGAGAAGAACCTCACCCTCCTCGTCGAGGCGTTGGCGAGGGTCCCCCGCCGTGAGGTTCCCTTTTGGATGCTCTTCGTCGGCAGCGGCTCTGATCGGGCGGCGTTGGAGCATTTGGTGCAGAAGGCGGGGTTGGCTTCTGTGGTCCGCTTCGCCGGGAGGGTCACGGACCGGGAGCTCATCAAGGCGCTTCTTGCCGCAAGCTCGCTGATGCTCTTCCCCTCCCAGTACGACACCTCAGCCTTGGTGATCCAGGAAGCGGCGGCCTTCTCCGTCCCGGTGGTGAATACCCGCGGTTCTGCGACGGCCTCGCAAACGAACCACGGCTACAACGGCTTTGTCGCCGCCAATGATGCCGCTTCGTTTGGGGGGGAGGTCACGCGACTGCTCTCCCATCCCCAAGAGGTCAAGAGTGCGGGAGAGGCGGCCAAGCGGACGATCTACCGCTCTTGGTCCACCGTCGTCACTGAGGTGGGCGAGCGGTATGAGGATCTGTGCAGTCGCTTTCACTCATCAAGCCGGTCGTGACGGTCGGTTCTTGAAGCGTTGGGAAAGGGTAGTGACCAGGATGATCATCGAGGGCATGATGAAGAGCGTGGCCAGCATACAGTCCAGGAGCGCCAGGGACATCAGGGTACCGAAGTAGCGCACCGGGGTGTAGGAGGCGAAGAGGAGCATCAGCATGCCGCCGACGATGGCCAGCGAGGTGAGGATGATCGGACGTCCCGTCTCCCTGATGGTCTCGCCCAGCAGCTCTTGGACACTCCGCCCATCAAGCCCCACCTTGTTCTTGTAGCGGATGAGGAAGTGGATGGCGTAGTCGACGCCGGCCCCTACGGCCACGGCGGAGAAGATGACCGTGATCATGTCGAAGGGGATGTTGAGCAGGTACATGAAGACGTAGTTCGCCATCACGCCGCAGAGGACGGGGATGATGGAGTAGAGAGCCAAAGAGAGGGAGCGGAAGGCGATGAAGACGGCCAAGAAGACGAGGATGTAGCTGATCCACGTCGAGCGGGCTTGGTCGGCCATCAGGGTATCGCTGAAGTAGAGACTGACGTGCGGCTCCCCGCTGAGGGTGACCGTTGTTCCCGCCGGCAGGAGCGGCAGGAGCGAGAGGACGGTAGCCTCGATGCGCTTGGCGCTGCCGATGGAGGAGAGCGTCTGCTCCTCGCTGTCATAGTTCTGCAGGTAGATGGTCAAGGCGCTGCCGTCTGCGTTGATGATGTCCCCGATGTCCTGCTGGCTCTGTCGGCTGATCAGCATGATCATCCGGGAGAGGAGGTTGAGCAGCCCCGATGTCTCGGGGATGCCGGCTTGGCCGGAGTAGACCTGGTTGGCGAAACTGACATAGGAGGCGAAGGAGAGGATGCGTGTCACATCCGGACACTGCGCGGCGATGGCGCTCTCATACGCATTCACCTGGGTGAGGTTTTCGCTTTGGAGGAAGAATTGCGCCTCCCCCTCTGGAGCCTCGATGGTGAGGATATAGGGGGTCTCTCCGCCCATCTGCCTGGAGAAGTGCTGAGAGCTTTGGGAGAACGGATCGCGCTTCGGCATATAGGACATGTAGTTGGTGTTGATGGGGATGTGGTCCTTTGTCAGCGCGTAGCCCGCGATGATGAGGAGGAAGAGCGCGCAGAAAATTTTCCAATACTTCAATACGAGGTGCTCGATGCCGTTCACTGCCCGGGCGAGGTAGCCCGTCTTGTAGGTGGTGATCTGCTCCCTCTTGGGAGGGACGACCAGGGTAAGCAGCGCCACCAGGTAGGTGGCGGCGAGGATGGCGCAGTAGATGATCCCGATGCCCACCGAGATGCCGAATTCGCGCAGCGCCGGGGTCTGCGAGAAGAGGAGGCTGCCGAAGCCGATGACGGTGGTGATGCACGCAAAGACGATGGTGCGCAGAATCTTTCGCGTTGACTGGACGGCATTCAATCCCTTGGGGTAGTCAGTATAGTACTCGCCGATGATGTGGATCGCATAGGAGGAGCCGAGGTTGAGGACCATGCAGGGGGTGACGATGTTGACGATGTTCAGCGTATAGCCCAAAAGTCGCATCGTCCCGAAGGTCCAGATGATGCCGATGGCCGACATGGAGAGGGGGAGGAGCACGCTCCGCTTCGCCCGAAAGCTCAAGTAGTAGATGGTCAAGATGGCGACGAAGCACAAGGAGAGGAGGATCGAGAGGTCACGGCCGAGGTAGAACATCAGGCGGTTGGTCAGCGCCGCGATGCCGTTGATGTAGACGGTCACCCCGTTCTCGCGCAAGACGTCCAGGCAGGCGGAGAGCTCATCCTCCATCTCCTGGGTCAGTGGGAGCGACTGGAAGGAGAAGAGGATGTTGGAGAGATCCTCACTCACCAGGTACCCCTTGATGATCGGGTCGTTCTCCATCCGCTCTTTGAGCAGCAACGCGTCCTCATCGCTCCACTGGAAGCGCTCCCGGGGAGTGGAGAAGGGAACGCTGACCAACCGGCTGCCGCGTTTCTCCAGCGTGACGAAGTCGAGCACGGAGAACGGTTCTCCCACAAATCCGGTCTCGGGGAGCGCGTGCATCGTCTCCTCGATCAAGGAGAGGGTGGCGCCGCTGTACAGGGTGGGGCTCTCCACCATGACGAGGTATGAGGAGGTGAAGGGGTTCTCTTCAGGGGGGGTGGCACCTTCGCTGTCGGCGACAAGGTACGACCCCAGGCCCCGCGTGGTGAGACTCATCGTATCAGGGATCTCTGTGTCGGTGGTCAAGAGAGGGGCATGGGCGCTCTTATCGACGCCACCTTCGTAGGTCGAAGGTGGTTTTACATCGGCCATGAGGGTGGTGTAGTCGGCATCGAGGGTGAGAAACGTAGCGTGATAGAGAAAGAATGCGGTGATGGCAAATATAATCACCAGCGTTAGTTTGGCATGCTTTCCAACGAAAGTAAGGAGACTGTGCTTCATGATCCTCTCTGATTCTTTAGCTCATTAAAAAAAGAGTATATCATAGTTGGTAAGAAAACGACAGGGGACTCAGTAGCGTGGAGGCCTCCTCCGTGAGGAACCGCGAGATGAGCCACCGGACGAGTAGGGGCGATTGCGCCGATCATCACCGCGACCGCGCTTGCCCTCGATGCGACCCCGGGTGAGGTTCTTCCCGTTGGGGTTGTCCGGCTTTGCCCGGGTGATGATCGGTTTGTCCGTCGGGGAGATGGCGTTGAAGGTCTCCATGATCTGGTCGGCGATCCTCGTCGGGGCGGTGACGAAGGAGAACTCGTCCTGTACGGAGACGTTCTGGATGTCCCGGTCCTGGGCGCCGACACGCTCGATGAGGTAGTCGACCAAGAGACGCTTGTCCAACCCGTCACGCCGACCACGAGCGATGAAGAGACGGGTCATCCCATCCTCCTCCCGTCCCCCGCGTTCTCTGGTGGGGGCGATCTCGCGGTACTTGTCATAGTCCAACTGATCGGCATAGAAGTGCTGCAGCACCGCCGAGAGGACGTGCTTTGCATCACGGTCGTGCAGCAGCGTGTTGGCCATCTTGGGGTACTGGGCGTTGATCTCAGAGTTCTCGATTATCTCGGTGAGGGAGGCGAGGATTCGTTCCCGCTTCGCCTTGATGATCTGGCCCGCCTCGGGGATGGCGATTTTCTCGATGTCGCTCTTTGCGATTCGCTTGATGAAGGCGAAGCGCTTGTATTCGCGGGGGGTGACGAAGGTGATGGCCATCCCGCGCTTGCCGGCACGGCCGGTACGTCCGACGCGGTGGATGTACGCCTCGGGGGCTTCGGGCACCGAGTAGTTGATGACGTGGGTCAGATCACTGATGTCGATGCCGCGGGCGGCGACGTCGGTGGCGACGATGATGGAGAGCCGCTTCTCCCG
>LVBF01000109.1 GCA_001604325.1 Spirochaetales bacterium Spiro_04 | reverse complement strand
GAGGGATTGAGGACATCGACTGCGACATCGCCGATGGCGAAGGAATCGCCTCTGCTCAGGACCTTGAGGTTCGGTTTGAACACCTCCATCGCCTTGTCGAACTTCTCCACGACGGTGGGCTTGAGGTTGAGCGTCCCGTTGATGTACATCGTCCCCACCTCGAAGTTCGCCAACACCCCGTTTGCCCCGATCAGGCCGCCGTAGTGGTCGTCATGCATATGCGAGAGCACCAGATGGTCGATCCGCTTGATGCCCAGCTGCCTCAGGTTCTCCACCAGGGTCGGAGCATAGTCGACCCGGGCTCCGTCGATGAGCATCACCTCACCATCGGGGAAGGTGATGAGGCAGCTGTCCCCATACTTGGTGTCCTGGGAGGAGGCCATGTGCTGCCCCTCGCCCGACATGAAGTAGAAGCGCAGGGTCCCGCTCTCAGCTGAGAGGAGTGGTGCATCCTCGGTCCATGGGATGGCGAGTCCTGATGACTCCCCCTGCCAGACCTCATGGGTGTACAGCCCACCCTCAGTCGAGGTACAGGAGAGGGTGACGATCAAGAGTAGGGAGAGAAGGACAAAGGCGAATCGTTTGTTCATGGGTTCTCGACTGCTCCTTTTTTGACAGGATAGCTGAGGGGCAGTGAGGGCACAAGGGTTGAAGATTGGAAAATACATTTCAGGTCAAGACCATAAAACCATTCCGATTCTCATGATTTACAACAATACGCGCCAAACCCGCTGACCAAGGACCGAGGTACATACATCGACGCGAGCCTGGAGCAACACAACATCGTCGATTGGTTGCTGGGGCGTTAGGCGGTCAGGTGGTTATCAATAGATTGGGCCTTCTCACCCACCAAAGGAGAGGGAGACCTTTCCCAGCAGGAAATCCTCCAGGTTGTAGTGGGTGATGCCGTCGCGGGAGAAGTCCAAACGATCCAGCGAGAGCACATAACGCGGCCAGTTGTCCTTGATTGGTGCAAAGGAGCTGAATTCACGCCTCACCGTCTCCTCGCTGCTCAAGAGGTAGGCGACCTGGATGTAACAGCGCCCCGAGCCATCTTTGACGATGAAATCGACCTCGCCCCTTGCTGTCTTGCCGATATACACCTCATGGCCACGGGCGACCAGCTCATTGTGGACCACCGTCTCAAGGGGACGGCTTTGCAGGTCATCGCGTCCTCCCCGATGCAGCGTGATGAAGGCTGGGTCGATGGCATAGTACTTGGAGAGCGTTGAGAGCGCCTTCTTCCCGGCAATATCGAAGCGAGAAACCTTCTGTATGAGATAGGCGTTCTCCATCTCACAGAGGTAAGAGTAGATGGTCTGCACCGCCACGTGCTCCTCACGACTGCTCAAATAGCCGGCGATGTTCTTCGTTGAGATGGTCGACCCCGATTCGCCCATGATGAACGAGAGCACATTGTAGAAGAGATCGCGATGCTTGATCGGACGGGAGGGCCAGACGTCCTTGGTGATGATGCTCTGCAAGAGGTTCCCCAAGAAGGATCGGATCTCCGTCTCATTTGTGAGGAGGAATCGTTGGGGAATGCCTCCCCACTTCAGATACTCCTCAAGGGGAAGGTCGCGCCCCAACTGGGCACAGTACTGCTTCGCCTCCCCATAGGTGAACGGCATGATGGTATAATCGAGGGTACGGCCGACGAGGTGGGTGGCCAGCTCCCCGCTGAGCAATTGGGAATTTGATCCGGTGACGAAGAGCGAGATGGGCAACAGCGCCTTCAACGATGCAATTACCCGCTGGAAGTCTTTCAACCGTTGAATCTCATCGATGAAGACGTAGCAGTACCCGTGCTCTTCAATGAGATCCAAAACCGCTTGGTGGAACCGACCGGGGTCGTCGAGATATTCAGCCCACCGATAGTCCTCCAAGCTCAGCTGCAGTATCTTCTCACCCGCTCCCCGTTCTTCCAACTCAGTGATGACCTGAGCCATGAGGGTCGATTTGCCGCTTCTACGGACCCCCGAGATGATTTTGATGAAATCCTGAGAATCGAAATATGGACGGATTCGCGACAGGTAGAGCTCTCGTTTCAACATACCGTATCATACCATGGAATCTCAGAATTTGAAAGTTTATCTTGTACCATTAGATAAAATATATTTTTTTAAGAGTTTATCTAACTAATATCTCTATATTCTATTAATATACACCAATAGTACAGCTTATTTCAGCTATTGCTCGCTCACCCTGAGAGTTTTGGAGGCAATTACCGTGCCGCTTGCACTCATACCAACTTCAATCGATGCCGTATCCACCAATGAGTCGGGTGATCCACCCTCACGGACAGAGATTGCAGGAGATCAGGGTCATCATGCGTCTTCGTGTTTCATGGTCCCTGTCTTTTTCTACCCGTGAATATCTCGTTGATTCTACCACACCGCTTGGTTGCTTCATCCAGAGATGTGTTGAAATATGTTGAAGATTCCGTGGGCATGTAAAAGAGGGATTACCAGTGGTAAAAGGAGATATTCCATAGATAATTGCTAAATATTGTTGAATTTATTGTATTTTCTTAATCCCTCTATGGTTAGCTGTCAAATGTTGGGATATTGTCAGGAATA
>LVBF01000108.1 GCA_001604325.1 Spirochaetales bacterium Spiro_04 | reverse complement strand
CTGGGTCGACCAGTCGGCGAAGTCATAGTTGCGTCCACCGGCGAGGTTGATCAAGGAGGCATCCTTGGTCATCTCGGTGAAGAACGCCGTCATGCGCTCCCCATCGATGACAACCGGCATGCCACCCATCGCCACGTACTTTGTCAGGCCGTTCTGCTTCATGTAGTCACGCATGAAGGCGCCGCTGACCTTGCCCATCTCGCTGTTGTTCCCGGCGAGGTTCACATAGCCGAACGACGTGTCGGTCAAGCNNGGGGAGGATGACCAAGTAGTCCATGCCCCAGACCATCAGGTCCTCGACGTCGGAGATCTGCTTGGCATAGCCGTCGGCGTGCAGCACCTTGAACTGGTACTTGCCCGGATACTGTTGTTCGAGCTCACGGACAGCTTTGTCCGCCCACCATCCGATGCCGCCGGTCCACCCGTGGTCGGGCGATGGCACCGCGATACCGATCTTTGGGACGCCGGCCTTCTTTTCAGCAGTCGCCTGGGCGAAGACCAAGCCGGCAGCGAAGACCAAACAGAGAACGATTACCAATGCTCTTTTCATGATTCAAGCCTCCTAATTATTTACTGTTGCCGCTGTTGTACTGCAACAGTACGGCAACAATGATCACAAAACCCTTGACTGCCTGTTGCAGGAAGGCGCTGATGCCTCCCATGACAAGCATATTGTTGATGATGCCGAGCATGATGGCCCCCATCATCGTGCCGATGATGCTCCCCTTTCCCCCGCTCATCAGCGTGCCGCCGATGACCGCGGCCGCGATGGCGTCCATCTCATAGCCGGCACAGTCGCTGGGGTTGATGCAGTTGAGGCGACTCGACCACATGATTGCCGTGATGCCGACGGTGAAGCCGGTGATCACGTAGGGTAAGAATTTCACCACCGATACCTTGATGGCCGAGTATCGGGCAACCTGTTCATTCGCTCCGGTCGCACAGAGGTAGCGCCCGAAGCTGGTGTGGTTGAGCAGGACGTGCAATACCAGACCGACGATGATGAAGCACCACACCGGGATCGGCAGACCGAGGAACATGCTGCTGCCCAGCTTGCCGTAGTCCATGTTGACCGACAGGATCGTGCCGGCGTTGGAGAAGTACTGGATCAGGGAGCGGAAGATCGACATCGTGCCCAGGGTGACGATGAACGGCGCCATCTTGAAGCGGGCGACCATCACGCCGTTGAGCGCCCCGCACGCCGACCCGAGGAGCAGGGCGAAGAGGAAGGTGAGCACGATACCCATCGTCGAGTCGGGCCCGAAGCGATTGAGGAAGAAGATGGAAATCCCTCCGACGAAGGCGGTCATCGAGCCGACGGAGAGGTCGATGCCTCCGCTGATGATGATCAGCGTCATCCCCAAGCCGATGATCCCGGTGTAGGAGATCTGGCGGAGGATGTTCGTCAGGTTGCGGACCTTGAGGAAGTTCGGCCACCCGACGATGGTGGCGATGATCATCAAGACGATGAACGCCATGCCCAAGGAGTGCTCCTTGAGGCGAAACTTACGGACGTATGTCATGAACTTGTTTTCACCCATCTTGCTTCATACCCTTTTGTATTCCCGTTGCGTTGAACACGATGTTCTCCTCGGTGACCTGTTCCTTCACCAAGCATCCAGCAATCCGCCCCTCACGCATGACGTAGACGCGGTCGCACATGCCGATGACCTCCTCCATCTCGCTGCTGATGATGATGCAACTGATGCCATCCTCAGCGAGGCGGTGGATGAACTCATAAATCTCTCGTTTTGCATTGATGTCGATGCCTCTCGTCGGCTCGTCGAGGATCAAGATCCTCGGCTTGGTGTCCATCCAGCGAGCCAAGTAGACCTTCTGTTGGTTCCCGCCGCTGAAGAAGCGCAGCGCAGCGCGTTTCGAGGCCGCGACGATGTTGAACTCCTTGATGTAGTGCTCGCTCGACTCCGCTTCCTTGGCTTTGTCGATGAGACCACGCTTCTTGTACTTCTCCTTCAGCGAGATCAGGCTGATGTTCTTGGGGATGTCGTAGTCCATGACGATCCCCTTGCCCTGGCGATCCTCGCTGATGTACGCAAGGCCGTGGTCGACCGCCTCGCGGGGGTGGTGGATCCGCACCTCCTTGCCATCGAGGCGGATCGTTCCCCCCTCGATTTTCCGCAGGCCCATCACCGCCTCCATCGTCTCGGTCCTCCCCGCGCCCACGAGGCCGGCGAAGCCGAGGATCTCCCCCTTGCGGAGGGTGAAGGAGACATCCTTGGGCAACACGGGACAGCTGAGGTTCTCCACCTCAAGGATGGGCGGCTTGCCACTGCTGTCCACCTTCTCGGGAAAGACCTGGCTGAAGTCGCGCCCGACCATCTTGCGGGCCATGATCGTGGTATCGAGATCCGCGACGGGATCGACAGAGACGAGGATACCGTCCCGCAGGACCGTCACCCGGTCGCAGATGGAGAGCACCTCACCGAGCTTGTGACTGATGAAGATCATCGTCACCCCCTGCTCCTTGAGCTTGCGCATCAAGGCGAAGAGGTGCTGCACCTCCACCGCGGTCAGCGTGGTCGTCGGCTCATCGAAGATCAAGATCCGTGCATCGAGGACCATCGCCTTGGCGATCTCGACCATCTGCTTCTCAGCCACCGAGAGGTCGCTGACCGCCTTGTCCACATCCAAAGGCATCTTCAGGGCAGCGAGCTGCGCGCGGGCTTCGCCCCGCATCGCGCTCTTGTCCAGGAAGATGCCCCTGTTGCGTTCATTGCCCAAGAAGATGTTCTCATAGACCGTGAGGTAGTTGATGAGGTTGAACTCCTGGGGGACGATGCCGATGCCCAAGCCCTTGGCCGTGATGTAGTCGGGGATGTTCACCTGCTTGCCGTCGAGACGGACGGTCCCCTCGGTCTTCTGATAAATCCCGGTGACAATCTTGATCAAGGTGGACTTGCCTGCGCCATTCTCGCCGATCAAGCCCATGATCTCTCCCTGTCGGATGGACATGCTCACGCGATCGAGCACCCGCACCGACGAGAACTCCTTGACGATACCCTCCAGCTCCAGGATGTTCGGCGTCTCGTCCATCAGTTCTCCATTGCTCCGTCAAAGTCCACCGTCGAGGGGGCGAAGTCGATCCTGCGGACCAGCTCGAGCGCCTCCTTGGCACCGAAGAGGCGGTCCATGCCGTTGTCCTCCCACTCAACGGAGAGCGGACCGGTGTAGCCGGCCGCGTTCGCCTCACGGATGATCATGTCGAAGTCGACGTCGCCGTGACCCGGGGAGACGAAGTTCCATCCGCGCCTCAGGTCCCCGAAGGGGAGGTGGGAGCCCAAGATTCCGCTCCTGCCGTCGAGCTTGACCACCGAGTCCTTGATGTGGACGTGGTAGATCGAAGCGGCGAAGTCGCGGTAGAAGAGGGCGGGGTCCATGCCCTGCCACTGCAGGTGGCTGGGGTCGAAGTTCAGACCCAGGGTCTTTCTTCCACCGAAGACCTCCAAGAGCTTCTGGGTGGAGTAGTAGTCGTAAGCGATCTCGGAGGGATGGACCTCCAGGGCGAACTTGACACCCTGTGCATCGAACTCATCGAAAATCGGGGTCCACAGGCGCAGGATCTCCTGATACCCCTCCTCGATGAGGGCGTCGGTATTGGCGGGGAAAGAGTAGAAGTACTTCCAGATCGGCGAGCCCATGAAGCCGGTGACCACCGAGCAGCCCATGTTCTTTGCCGCGCGGGCGGTGTACTTCATCTGCTCGATGCCCCAGGTGCGGATCGCCTCATCATCGCCTGCCAAAGCCTTGGGGGCAAAGCCCGCCAAGCGCGGGTCACCGAAGGCGTCGCCGACACACTGACCGGCGAGGTGGTTGCCCAACGCCCAGCACCCGAGGTTGTACTTCTTCAACGTCGCAAGCCGATCCTTGACGTACGAAGGATCGGTGGCCGCCTTCTTTACATCCATGTGGTCGCCCCAACAGGCGATCTCAAGGCCATCATATCCCATCTCGCTGACGATCTTGCAGACCTCCTCAAAGGGAAGGTCGGCCCACTGACCGGTGAATAACGTTACCTTTCTTGCCATGATATCTTCTCTCCTCTTTGCTTACATATCGACCCAGGTTGAGCCGTTCTTATTGCTTTCTACACAGCGGTTGATGAACCGCACCCCGGAAAGGCCTGCGCCCACCGAGGGGAAGTCGAGGTCCCCGGCTTCCAGTTTCTTGCCGTCCAGCTTCTTGGCCAGCGCCTCTACAAACGGTTTGTAGATGTTGGCGAACGCCTCGTAGACCCCTTCGGGGTGGCCGGACGGGATGCGGCTGTAGCGCTGAGCCTCGGCGCTGAAGGCATCGCGGCCCCGGCTGAAGATCTGCTTGGGTGCCCCATTGGGGGTGAAGATGAAGTGATCGGGATCCTCCTGGCACCACTCCAAGCCCCCCTTCACGCCGAAGATTCGGATTCGAAGCGCATTGTCGTAGCCGAAGGCGATCTGGCTGGACCAGTAGAGCCCCTTCGCCCCACCAGCGTATTCGACCATCACCGAGGCGTTGTCATCGAGGGTACGCCCATCGACCAAGGAGTCGAGGCGCGCGCAGACGCGCTCAATCTTGAGGCCTGTGATGGTGGCCACCAGGTTCTCGATGTGGCTGCCGATGTCGCCGAGGCAGTTGGAGGCGCCCGACACCGCGGGGTCCGTCCGCCATGGGGCGAGCGGACTCGACTCATCGACCGGGTTTGCCAACCACTCCTGCGGATATTCGGCGTTCACGAACCGAATCTTTCCCAAGAGGCCGTCGCTCACCAGCTTTCGCATCTCCTTGACGCACGGGTAGCCGGTATAGGTGTAGGTGACGCCGAAGAGGAGATCCTTCTCTCGGCTGAGGCGCTCAAGCTCCTCGCTCTCCTCCACCGTCCACGTCAGCGGTTTGTCACAGACCACGTGGATTCCCTTCTCCAAGAACGCCTTGCAGATTTCAAAGTGGGTGCTGTTGGGGGTGACGACAACGACGAATTTGATGCCGTCAGCTCGCTCGCTTTCCTTTCTCGCCATCTCTCGATAGTCACTGTAGAGACGATCATCCTCGATGCCGAGCTCTCTGCCGTGGGCCTTGGATTTCTCGCTGTCGCGGCTGAACGATCCGGCTTTCAGGACGGCGAGGCCATCCATCCGGATGGCTTTTCGGTGCACATCACCGATGAAGGCGCCGGGCCCTCCTCCTACCATGCCATATGCTATCTGGGTCATGAATCCTCCTATGCACGTGCGTGCATGAACTGTAAATAATAAATCATGTGCATTGCACATCACTGTCTCTATGGTAACATGTTTTGACTCATACGCAAGGTCTTATTTTCTTTTGAGCCGTGCTACGGCACTCCTTGAGGTGTTCCAGAGACACCGATGCGGCAGGCAGCGAGGCTGAGAACGCTCCCTTCGGTACTTCCAGATCGATGGACCCCGTCCAGCCAGAGGCGACCAAGAGGCGCAAGAGTTCGTGCCAATCCGTATCCCCGCCTCCCGGCAGCGTTGAGGTGACGGCCTTCTTCGGTGAGTAGAGGCCGATCTGGCTGAGCAGCGCATGATCGACGGCGGCATCCTTGCCGTGGATGTGATGGATTCTCTCCTTCCAACGCCCCAGTTGGGCGATGGGGTCGA
>LVBF01000107.1 GCA_001604325.1 Spirochaetales bacterium Spiro_04 | reverse complement strand
AGGTCGCGCTCACAGAGGCCAAAGACGAGGCGGGTGATGCCGCTCCAGTAGAGCGCACCGGTACACATCGCACACGGCTCCACGCTGGTATAGAGCGTACACGTTGAGAGGAACTCGGCGCTGTAGCGCTTGACCGCCTCGAAGACCAGCAGCGTCTCAGCGTGCATCACCGACCCTCCCTCGCTGAATCGATTGCCTTGGCTCAGCAATACCCTCCCCTCCCGATCGGCGAGCAGGGCGGCGAAGGGGTGGTTGCCCGCCTCCATCGCCTCAGTGGCAAGACGCGCACACCGCAACAAGAGTTCGTTGTCTTTCTCAGTCGGCGTGCCTTCTTTGATGATCTTCATATCGTGTGTTCCTCATCGCAAACGTAGCATGTTGTGGTGATGCGGGCAATCTGAAGAAGTGTGGAGATATCGCAGACACATTGACGTTTGGCAAAAGAGTCCGTACAGTAGAAAGATGTTGTACCCGACAACGACTCAACGGAAAAGGAAGAGACATGAACAAAAGTAATCGAACGATCCTCGCAGTACTCCTGCTTCTATTGGTGGCCACTTCTTCACTATTTGCCCAGGGAATGAAGGAAGCGAATCCCGAAGCCGTGACCCTCCGGGTGGTCGCCACCTTCGATCAATATGGAGAGAAGACCTTCATCGCCAAGGACACCGACGGCAATGAGGTCATTTTCAACGCCGGTACGTACACCGAATCCAACTGGCCGGTCTCCTCCATCGTCCAGGGGGATTACATCGAGGCGGTATTGGTCTATCAAATGGCAAGCGAAATCCGCTGGATCACCCCGCTGGTGACAATTGGTGTCCTCCCTGTCGACATCTCCTTGGAGAGCGAGAGTCCGCTCACAAGCCTCGAGGAGCGCTTCAGCTATACCTACGGCTACCTGCTGATCCAATCCTTCGCGACCCAAGGGCTCTTCTTCGATGCCGGCTACTACACAAAGGGCGCCCTGGACGGACACATCGACTCCATGAGCGAGGTGCAGCGCGGCTTCTTCACCATCGAGGAGCTCTACGACATCGTGGGCCGCTATCAGGCTGAGATTTGGGATCTCGGACTCGCCAACGATCATTTCGGCACTCCCTACGCCTCCATCGCCGATGTGAAGAACCTGAGCAAGCCCACCGACCTGACCGAGTCCTTCAGCTACACCTATGGCTATCTCTTGGCACTGAACCTCACCGGCCAAGGCTTGTCCGTCGACGGAGACCTCTACGCCCAGGGTGCGCTGGACTACGCCAGCGGCAACCCGCTCCTGCTCACTGAATATGAGATGCAGTTGGCCTTCCTCGAGTACCAGCAGATCTTGGAAGCCGAATACCAGGAGTGGATCGCCAACATCGCCGAGAGCAACCTCCAGAGCGCCGAGGCGTTCCTCCTCCAGAACAAGAACAACGACGATGTCATCGTCACCGACAGCGGCCTGCAGTACCAGCTGCTCACCGAGGGCTACGGCCCGAAGCCGGTCATCGAGGACACCGTTGAGGTGAACTACCAGCTGCAGCTCATCGACGGCACCGTCGTCGACAGCTCCTATGACCGCGGTGAGAGCGCCCACTTCCCGCTGTACCTGCTCACCGCCGGGTTCCAGGAAGCGGTGTTGAACATGGAAGTCGGCTCGGTCGTCCGCGCCTGGGTCCACCCCGACCTCGGCTATGGGGCGGAGGGCAATGAGGCGATCCTCCCCAACTCGCTTTTGATCTTCGACATCGAGCTCATGGGCATCGACGAATAAGAGACGGTAATACATACAATCAACGGAAGGGAGTGCAGACGCACTCCCTTCTTATATGCCGTTCTATTTTGGAACCTACAGGAAGAAGATCACCTTTTTGACATACCTCGATCCGTCGGTACTCTGCTTGTGACGATAGACCTCCCCTCCCTTGAGGTAGAGGAACATCGACACGGTGTTGGTGGTCACCAGGGCCACCTCCTCGCCTCGCCGTAGGCTGAAGAGCTCCTCCCCCTCCAAGAGAATCTGCAGTTCACTTCCTTCGGCCGTCGTCTCCTCTCCCGTCTCATCGGTGGTGTATTCCTCGATGCGATAGCGGAGGATTCCGTCGGTGTAAGAACCCACCGCCTGCTCATAGACAACTCCTCGGTCGAGAAAATCGACCAAGGCACCCATCTTCGCATCGAGGCCAACATACCATTCCAGGTGGTCCAACACGTCGCGGATCATCAGATGGGCATGCCTTTGTGGGCCGTAGCCTTCTTGTCGAACTCGACGATCACATCGACGCAGCCGTCGATGCCGAGCATCCCGCTGTCCAGGCTCAAGTCGTAGGTGCGGCACATCCCCCACTTGCGGTCGCTGTAGTAGTTGTAGAAGTTGGCCCGCTGTTTGTCTGCTTTCAGACAGACGTCCTCCGCCTTCCCCACCGCCACCTCATAGACCTCGGTGGCCCGCTTGACCCGATCGGCAAGCTTGGCGTGGATGAAGATGTTGAGCACGTTGGCCTGCTCACGCAGGATGTAGTCGGCGCACCTGCCGACGATCACGCATGGCCCCAAGCCGGCCAAACGCTTGATGGTCTTCGACTGGATCAAGAAGAGTTGGTCGTTGAGCGGCATCTCGGTCACTCCGAGCGCTCCACTGGCCATCGGGTAGTTGCCCATGACCAAGGAGTAGAAGATGCTGCTGGTCGCCTTCTCGTCGGCATTGTGGAAGAGCTCCTCGCTCAGTCCACTGTCCCGGGCGCTGATGGCAATCAGCTCCTTGTCGTAGAAGGGGATCCCCAGCTTCTCGGCGAGGGTCTTCCCGATCTTCCGTCCTCCGCTGCCAAACTGTCTTCCAATGGTAAATACGGTCTCTGTACTCATAAGCCCTCCGATACTTCAAGTATACCACAGGGAGAGTGAGAGTCGAGCGCAAACTGGCCATTTTGTGCGGTTTTGGTCAATCAGGGCGGCAAGAGCGCAGCCGGTGGTCGGTCAAGAAGAGTGCGGCGATGCAGAGACATGGCAATCCGATAGATGCAAACCAGCTGAGGGCGATCGACCGGGAAATGCGGGCGGAGCCGACGAGGCGGACTAAAAAGCCCCAGTAAAACAGCGCCGCGAAGGAGTAGGACACAGAGCCGACGCGCGGCCACTTCCAGGCGAGGACGGTCAGGATCGCCAGCACCATGGCCGGCACATTGTGGATGAAGAAGGGCCACGTGAGACCCGACTCCAGCGTATCGAAGGAGAAGGGGAGCAAGAAGGCGATGTAGGCGGCCGAGACAATCCGTGCTGTCCAACGCAGGATGGATGAGAGTTTCATGCTCCTCCCCTCCTCCCTTCATTGTACGCCCAGTCGGCCGAAAGAAGAAGTGGAGGGGGCCTGTCAATCGTCGAGAAGCGCGACGACACGGGAGGGAGAGCCGTCGCTGCCATCCACCAAGAGCGGGAGGGCGACCACGTTGACGATGCGCCCAGATAAGGGCTCCAGGTTCACCAAGCGCTCGATGATCAGGGCATCGCCTTCCAGGAGGATGTGGTGGACCGGCAGCGTACTGCTGCCCATCTCGTCGCAGCTCGCCGCCTCGAAGCCGAAGAGGTGATACCCCTGATCCAAGAGCAGGCGAGCCGCCCCCTCATCGAGATATGAGTCCGCTCCACAGAAGAGAATACCGGTACACCCGGGAGGAAGATCGCTCACCATCTTGCTGGTGATGAGCGCACACCCTGCGGTATCCAGGACATAGGAGCGGGCGAAGAAGCGCTCCACCGCAACCTGGTCCAGGCTCTTGCCTCCCGGTATAAGATGGGCGGGACTGTCGATGTGGGTCCCGTTGTGCGTCCCCATTGAAATGCGCATCGTCCGGTATCCGTGCTCTTCAATCGTGGTATGGACAGAGAGCGATACCTCAGGATCGCCGCTCCAGACCTCCATGTGATCGGAGAGGCCCATGGTCAAATCGACATACCTCATGCCTTCCTCCCGTGTTCGCTGCGATAGGCGTGAAAGAGATACTGCTGTGCAAGCCCCTCGTAGGGGGCGAAGAAGGCGGGAGCGCGGCCAGGATAGCGCTCGCCCATGATCCGCTTCATCCATACATCGAGGGGAAAGGTCCGCATGCGATGGTAGGCGAAGAGCAGGATGCAGGAGCTGACCTTCACCCCGATCCCTTTGATCTTGATCAAGGCTTCTTGCGCTTCCGCGTCAGACAGCGCTTCGATCTCTTCAAGGATGTGGCTCTTCTCAATCGCATCGATGATATACGGGGCCCGGAATCCCGTCCCCAGCGCGCGCAGCTCCTCCTCGGTGACTGTCGACAGCGCCTCAGGGCGCGGGAAGGTATATACCCCCTCCCCGAGCTTCGTCCCATACGCCTCGCTCAGCTTCTGGTAGATGCCCCTGATGCGCGCAATGTTGTTGTTCTGGCTGAGGATGAAGCTGATCATCACTTCCCACGGATCCTGGCGCAAGATCCTCAGACTCGAGTAGGTTTCGATGCATGTGCCAAGGTAGGGGTCAAGGTGAGAGAGGTGCTCCTCGGCGCCCGGGTAATCGAAGGAGCAGTCGAAGTACTCGGCCACCTCCCGGTCCCGCTCCAGCAAAGAGGGGAACTCCTCGTTCGTGAAGGAGACCAGACGGCCGCCCAGCACCGCCTGGTAGCGCTCATTGACCTTCGACCACGCGAAACTCTGGCCACAGAAGAGGGTCGCGTCGATGTTGATCTCAGCGCCCCCCATAGAGCCATGTGGAGAGATATCGCTCCCCGGTGTCCGGGAGGATGGTGACGATGGTCGCTCCTGCCCACTCCTCTTTCTTGGCGTAGGCGAGGGCCGCCGCCAGGGCGGCTCCGCTGGAGATGCCGACCAAGAGCCCCTCCTCCTTGGCGGCTCTCCGGGCGGCCTTGCCTGCCTCGGCATCGGTGACGGTGTAGACCTCGTCGATGATCGAACGGTCGAGGGTGGTGGGGACAAAGCCCGCTCCGAGGCCCTGGATCTTGTGCGGGCCCCCTTCGCCGCGGCTGAGCACCGGACTGGAGGCCGGCTCAACGGCGACGACCTTGACGTTGGGGTTGCGCTCCTTGAGGTAGCGCCCCACCCCGCTGATCGTCCCCCCTGTACCCACACCGGCGATGAAGAGATCGACGTCTCCGTCGGTGTCGGCCCAGATCTCCGCCCCGGTTGTCTCATAGTGCACCTTCGGGTTGTCCGGGTTCTCAAACTGGCTGGGGACATAGGAGTTGGCGGTCGCATGGGCGATCTCCTCGGCCCTGGTGATCGCCCCCTTCATGCCGAGCTGGCCGTCGGTGAGCACCAACTCCGCGCCCAATGCAGAGAGCAGGGTGCGTCTCTCAATGCTCATCGTCTCGGGCATCGTGATGATCAAGCGGTACCCCTTCACCGCTGCGATGTAGGCAAGGCCGACACCGGTGTTGCCGCTCGTCGGTTCGATGATCACTGAATCGGGGGTGAGCTCGCCCCGCCGCTCGGCACCCTCAATCATGGCCAGGGCGGTGCGGTCCTTGATGCTGGAGAGCGGATTGAATGACTCCACCTTCACCAAGATCGTCGCCGCCGAGGTGTTCATGCGGCCGATCCTGATCAACGGAGTCTTGCCGATTTTTTCAGTGATGTTGTTGTAAATGGTACTCATGGCTCTCCCCTGACCTTTGATACCCTCGTATCGATCTACCCATGATAGCGTGTGCGATCACCGGGCTGTCATATCCGTGGTCAAATCATGTAGGTGAACCAGGCCGCATGGGTCACATCGGCGAGCGTGAGGCCGGCGAAAGCCCGCTTCACCTGCTCATCGAGGGGGCGGTAGAAGTGGAGTCTGAGGACTTCTTCGATGGCGTTCTCCCCATCGCTCTCCTCCTCGAAGGTGATGGAACCCTCCAAGAGGTCCAATACATCGTAGATCATGATTTGATCCGGCTTTTCCTTGAGCAGGTAGCCGCCCCCGGAGCCCTTCACCGAGGTGAGAAACCCTCCTCGGGTGAGCAGGAGCGCGACTTGCTGCAGGTACTTCTCACTGAGCTTTTGCCGCTTGGCGACCACCGACAGGGCGATGGGATCATCCTCGGCGTGTTCGGCGATATCCACCAGGAGCCTGAGGCCATACCGGCCGCGTGTAGAGATCTTCAAATGCCGCCTCCCGTCCCCCGGTCGACCAAGTGGGCCGCCAGATCTTCAATCAACACTTCCTTGGAGAAATCGCTGACGGCGGTCTGCAAGAGTGACCAAATCTGATGTGTCTTGCACAATCCATTCTTCTGGCACTCTTTGCACGGTGCCGGCCGGAAAACCCCTTCGCTTGCAATGAGGACATCTTGGCAGGTGATGCCCGTCCGTCCCAGGCGGTACCCGCCGAAGACCCCACGGTCAGCCTCCACCAATCCCGCACGCCGCAGCGGTATCATCAGTTGCTCGAGGTACCCACTGCTGATCCCCGTGGCTTCGCTTATTTTTCGGATTGAACAATTCTCCTTGCACGTCGCCAAATAGACGAGTGTCTGCAACGAGTATCTTCCTTTAGTCGATAATTTCATATCTAGAAGGTATCAGTAGCATCATGAAGCGTCAAGCGCCATTCTCTGGCAACTCTGGTTCAAAGAGCGGTCAATTGTGTCAATAAATCGCTTTGCAGCGAGCTGTCAGGCCAAGCCGGCCACCGAAGCAAAGGATTTCCTATGAATGTACTTCCCCTCCTCATCGCTGTCAAACCGGTGCGTCTCTTCTGCCGTGGATCAACGAGCCGGTGGCATCCAAGGATCAGGCGGGGTTGTAGAGATTCGAGGTCGGGAAGCGCGGGTCGCTGGTCACGTTGAGCATCAGCTTGCGCAGGCCCGAGGTATCTCCGCTTGAGGGGATGTGCGTCATGTGGACCTCACACCCGTTGAGGTCGGGCAGATAGGCCGAGGCACGCTTGGCGTCCTCGCTGATCGCACAGCTCATCGCCAGGCAGATCAACACCTCATCGAGGTTGAGGCTCACCCCCCTCCCTTTGAGCACATCCCGCTTCATCGCCGTCACCGACTGTACGATGGCAGGCGGGATCAGGTCGACCTCATGGTCGATGCCGGCCATCACCTTCACCGCGTTGAGGAGCAAGGCGCTGGAGGCGTGCAGAAGCGGCGAGTTGCACCCGGTGACGATCTCCCCGCTGGGCAGTTCGATCGCCGCGGCGCAGACGATGCCGCCGAGCCCCTTGCGTCGGGCGATGCCCTCGTCCAAAGCCTGCTGGCTCGCCCTGACCACTGCGCGGTCGGCGCTGGAGAGCTTGGCCCCCTCCATGATGGCGCGGCTGCGCTCCACCGTCTCCTTGCCGGTGATGCCCTGCACGTACTCGCAGGCGCTGCGGTAGTAGCGGCGGATGATCTCCTGCTCGGCGGCCCGTCTGACCACCGCATCGTCGATGATGCCGAAGCCACAGCGGTTGACCCCCATGTCGGTGGGGCTCTTGTAGACACACTCGTCCCCGGTGATCTTGCTGACGATCCGGGCCAAGAGTGGATAGGCCTCAAGGTCGCGCGAGTAGTTCACCGTGATGATGCCGTAGGCGCTGGCATGGAAGTGGTCGATGAGAATCTTGTCCCCGATGTCGGCCGTCGCACTCTCATAGGCGATGTTCACCGGGTGGTCGATGGGAAGGTTCCAGATCGGGAAGGTCTCGAACTTCGAGTAGCCGCTCTTCCGTCCCGCCCGCCAGTCGTGGTACATCTGGCTGAGGCAGGTGCCGAGCTTGCCCGATCCCGGTCCAGGTCCGGTGACGATGACGACCGGCCGATCGGTCTCGATGTAGGGGTTGGCCCCATACCCCTCATCACTGACGATCAAGTCGACATCGCTGGGGTATCCGCGGGTAGGCCGGTGGGTGTAGACGGTGATGCCGCGCTGCTCAAGCACCCGCTTGAACTGGACGGCCCCCTCCTTCCCATCGAATCGGGTGATGACCACCTTGTTCACCGTAATGCCCCACCGGGAGAAGTCGTCGATCAACTTGAAGACGTCGGCGTCGTAGGTGATGCCGAAGTCACCGCGCATCTTGCGCCGCTCGATGTCCCCGCTGTGGATGCAGATGATCACGTCGATTTGATCGGAGAGCGACTGCATCACCCGCATCTTCACGTTCGGGTCGAAGCCGGGGAGCACACGCGATGCATGGTAATCGAAGAGCAGCTTGCCGCCGCACTCCAGATAGAGGGTATCCCCGCTCTCCTTCACCCGCTCCAGGATGAAGGCACGCTGCTCCGCCAGATACTTCTCATTGTCAAAGCCAATTTCTTTCATCACTTCCCCGGGTAGTGGATCTGGGAGGCGATGGCTGCAGCCTGCTCCGCTCCCATCAAAGAGGCGATGATCGCCAAGGCGAAGTCAACGGCACTGCCCGCCGCTTGGGCCGTGATGATCGATCCATCGACCTCCACGCCACGCCCGGTGAAGAGGAGGCCCTCACAGAGCTCCTCGGTGCCGGGAAATCCGGTCACCCGTTTTCCCTCCAAGAGGCCGGTTCGGCCGAGGACCACAGCGGGAGCCGCGCAGATCGCCGCGACGATACCCTCCTGGGCCACTTCGATGATCTTGGTCATCACGAGGGCGCTGGCGGCCAGGTTCTTCGATCCCTGGCTGCCGCCCGGGAGGATGATGCAGTCATAGGAGCGCTCTCTGCACTCCTCCATTCCCACATCGCAGGCGACGCTGATGTTGTGCGCCCCCCTGATCGTGAGGTCATCGAGGCCTGCCACGGTGACCTTTGCACCGCTGCGCCTGATCAAGTCGATCGGGACAATCGCCTCG
>LVBF01000106.1 GCA_001604325.1 Spirochaetales bacterium Spiro_04 | reverse complement strand
ACATTCACATAGATCTCCTCATCGCGCCCTCGCAGCAGGGCGGCCAGCGCGCCGATCTCGTCGTCCTTGGACTCGATGATGGAGGACCAGTTGCCCCCGCTCGCCGCCTCGATGGCCCCGCGGTCCTCTCCATGGAGACGGATGCAGAGCTTCTCGAACCCCGTCTCAAGCGCACCCTGGACGGTGGGGATGAAGCGCTCCATCCAGTACCCGCTGAGGATGACCGGAACGAGGGCCGAATCGGCGAGGAGGGAGAACCAGGAGCGGTCGACCCAGGCGGGGTTGCGGACTTCGATGGCCACCGTGACCGAGTCGGGCAGGGAGCGGGCAAAGGTCGCCAAGTGGGCAAAAAAGTGTTCTCGCCCGGAGAATGCGCTCTTGTTCAGATAGGGGAACTGGAGGATGATGAGCGCGGTCTTCTCCAATAGCGGGGTGAGGCTCTCCAAGAACTGATAGAAGAGCTCCGTGTCCAAAAACCAACGGTTGACCTCGCTCTTCGAGCCGTAGGCGAAGGGAGCGGTCAACGCATTGGGCGCCTTGATGGTGAACCGGAACTCCTCGTCGGTCTCCCGCGCGTACGCGTTGACCACCTCGGGGTCGGGCAGGCCCACGCGCTCTTTTCCCAAAGACCAGAACCACTGGTCGACCTCGACGGTGCAGTAGCGCCGCGCATACTGGCTGAGATAGGATTCACTGCTGCCCGCCTCGTAGACCAGAGTCTCCCAGGAGGGGTACTTCCACGAACACGTGCCGATGGAGAGGGTGCGCTTCATAGCTTACTGTACCGAGTTGGAGAGGGAGAAACAAGGCCGGAGATTTCCGGCCTTGCTCCCAGGAAGGGATATGATGACACCGTTGGGTGGCGATCATCAATTGATGCTCGGCACAACCCTCCCGTCACGGGAGGAGATGGTCACCAAGCGCGCGACCTGTCGCGCCAGCGCGGGGGAGAGCTCATCGCCTTTCACCCGCCAGCTCCAGTTCTCATCGTTGCACGATGAGGGGTAGTTGAAGCGTGCCTCCTCCCCCTTCTTGAGCAGGTCCTGCATCAAGATGATGGCGGTGCGGGCATGGCTGAGCATGAGGGCGCGGATCATCGCAGGGACAACAGCGTCGCTGCGGCAGTTGAGGTAGGCGCGCACCATCCGCTGCTCTTTTTTTGAGAGGGATCGGTACCACCCGAGGGTGGTGTTGTTGTCGTGGGTACCGGTGTAGGCGACGAACCGCTCGCCCCAGTTGTGTGGTAAAAAGTCATCGTGGTAGTTCGGCTCTCCCGTTTCGGTGGTGGTGAAGCCGAACTGGAAGATCTTCATGCCGGGGAAGTTGTGGCCATCACGCAGGGCGAGGACCTCGTCGTTCATCAAGCCGAGGTCCTCGGCGATGATCTCCAGGTGTCCCAGTTTGCTCTCGATGGCCTCGAAGAGACCGACGCCGTCGGCCTTCACCCATGAGCCGAACTCAGCGGTCACATGACTGGCGGGAATCTCATAGGTCGCCTCAAAGCCGCGGAAGTGGTCGACGCGCACCAAGTCGGTGAGGGAGAAGAGCCGCTTCATCCGCTCGATCCACCACTGATAGCCGGAAGCACGGTGCACCGGCCAGTCGTAGACGGGGTTCCCCCAAAGTTGGCCGGTGTCGCTGAAGATATCGGGCGGTACCCCGCTGACCGGGTCGAAGACCCCCTCTGCATTGCGCTTGAAGAGGTGGGGGTGTTGCCAGGTATCGCTGCTGTCGCTCGCCACGAAGATGGGAACATCGCCGATGAGGCGGATGCCGCACGCATTGGCATATGCCTTGAGGCTCTTCCACTGCACGTCGAAGAAGTACTGCAGGACCCGCCAGACCTCAATCTCCTGCCGGTGCTCATCTGTAAATCGCCTCAGCGCCGTCGCGTCCCGCTGTCCCAGTTCCCGGCTCCAGTGGCTCATCCATCGGCTGTCGCCCCACTCTTCAGCGATGGTGCGGAAGAGGGCGTAGTCATCGAGCCAGAATCGCTGTGCGGTGCAGAAGGCGCGGTAGGGGCCACGCTCGGTGTGCCCTGCCCTGATGAAGGCGAGAGCCGCCGCTTTCAGGTGCGGCATCTTGAAGGCGGTGACCGCGGGAAAGTCCACCCGGTCCTCCCTGAACGATGGGACATGGTCCAGTGCCCTCGCTTCGAGGTACCCGGCCTCCACCAGCTGATGCAGGTCGATGAAGAGCTCGTTGGCGGCGAACGAGGAGCGGGGGGCGTACGGCGAGTTGCCGTAGCCGGTGGGCCCGGTGGGCAGGATCTGCCAGAGATTGAAGGCCGCCTCCTCCATCCAGTCGACGAGGCGGTAGGCTCCTTGCCCCAGATCCCCGATGCCATGAGGTGATGGCAGGCTGGTGATGTGGAGGAGCAGCCCCGCATAGCGAGCCGTGGTGCTGTTCATGTTACCCCTTCACCGCCCCGGCGATGACTCCTCGGATGATGTGCTTCTGCATCGCCAGGTAGAAGATGATGATGGGGATCATCGCGAGGACGAGCATCGCCATCATCGCGCCCATATCCACCGCGCCATAGCCACCCCTCAGGTATTGGATGGCCACCGGGATGGTCTTGTACTCGATGCCGATGGTCAGGTACGGCAACAGGTAGTCGTTCCACACCCACATGGTGTTGAGGATCGCCACCGTGATGGCCGTCGACTTCAGCATCGGATAGACGACGAGGAAGAAGGTCTGGGGGGCCGTCGCCCCGTCGATCATCGCCGCCTCCTCGAGGCTGAGGGGAATGGTCTTGATGAAGCCGCTGAACATGAAGGTGCCGAGCCCGGCGCCGAAGCCCACGTAGAGGACGAGAATTCCGATCGGGTTGTCCAGGTGGAGCAGATTGGCCGTCTTGCTCATGGTGAACATCACCATCTGGAAGGGGACGATCATGCTGAAGACCAAGAGGTAGTAGACGACGGTGGTGAAGACGCTCTTCACCCGCGTCAGATACCACGCCAGCATGCTGGTGGCCAGCGAGATGCCGATGACCGAGAAGACCGTGATGAAGAGCGAGTAGCCGAAGGCGTTGAAGAACTTGATCTTGCGCGCACCCTCGATGTAGTTCTCCCGTCCGGTGAAGGTATCGGCGGTGGGGAACTTGAAGGGCTGGGAGGAGATGAAGAACTTGCTCTTGAAGGAGTTCATCAGGACGATCAACAGGGGGGCGAGGAAGATGGCGGCCAAGAGGATCAGGATGATGAACAACACGATATCCATGGTCCGGTGTTTTTTTACGATGCTCATGCTTCCTCCTCCCGGCTTCTGCTGATGGCCAGCTGGGTCAAGGCGATGAGGGCCACCAGGAGGGTGAAGATCACCGCCTTGGCCTGCCCCACCCCCTCAAAGCCGGTACGGCGGTAGAAGGTGTTGTAGATGTTGAGGGCGAGCATCTCGGTCTGCTTTCCGGGGTCCCCCGCGGTGAGGGCGAGGTTCTGGTCGAAGAGACGGAAGCCGCTGGTGATGGTCAAAAAGAGACAAATCGTGAGGGAGGGGGCGATGGACGGGAGGATGACACTGGTGAGCATCGTCTTGTTGCCCGCTCCATCGATCCTGGCCGCCTCGATGAGCTCGACGGGGATGTTCTGGATGGCGGCGATGTAGATGACCATCATGTAGCCGATGTTCTGCCAGTTCATCAGGACGACCAAGCCCCAGAAGCCGTACTTGGGGTCGGTGACGATGGTCACCCCCTTGGGCAACAGGAACCCATTGATGATCAACTGCCAGATCCAACCGAGGACGATGCCGCCGATGAGGTTGGGCATGAAGAAGATCGTCCTGAAGGCGTTGGTTCCCTTCAGTCCCCTGGTCAACAGCATCGCAAGGGCGAAGGCGCCGATGTTGATCGTGACCACACTGACGAGGGTGAAACGAACGTTGAACCACAGCGAGGTGGCAAACTCATTGTTGATGAAGGCAAGCTTATAGTTCTGCCACCCGACGAAGGTACCGTCCAAGACGGTGGAGAACTTGAAGAAGGAAAGGATCACGCCTGAAATCATCGGCACCAAAAAGGCGATGAAAAAGCACGTCAATGCCGGTAAGACAAAGAGCGCGGCATAGCGTCTGATTGATTTTTGCATGAGGCCTCCAGTTCAGAGTGAATGGCCGCCCTCCGGAGGGAAGGCGGCCCTCCTTGGCGTCTGATGCCTAGTTGGAGAGATCGAACTCAGTCTTCCAGACGTCGGTGGCAACACGGCTCACCTCAGCCCAGTTCTTGCGTCCGTTGATGTAGTCGCCGAGGGCGGCTCCGAACTGCGTCTTCCACTCCTCGCTGGGGATGACCGAGAAGTCCCAGCTGACCGACGTCACGCCGCTCTTGTTCATCCAGCGGATGACCTCTTTGGCCAACGGATCGGTGGGAAGCTCGTTCTCGGCGAAGGTGTTGAACGGAGTGATGAACATCAGATCGTTCTTCACGAACGCCTTGCCGCTGGCACTGGAGAAGAGCCAGGTGAGGAACTGGTCACCAAGCGCCTGCTGCTCAGCACTGACCTTCTTGTTGATGCAGAGGTAGTTCTCCGTACCGACGCAGAGGCCGATGTTCTCTTCACCGGCGACCCCGATGTAGATGGGCATGAACTTGATGTCGCTGTCGGCGACCTTGTTGCCCTTCACCCCGAGGATCTGGCTGGCGCCCCAGTTGCCGTTCTGTACCATGGCGGCTTGGCCGAGGGCGAACTCAGCCATCGCGTCGTCGACGCTCTTGGCTCCGAGCAGCCCCTTGGCTGTCGTCGAGTTGTTCAGGTAGAGGTCCCAGATGTTCTTCATCTGCGGGCCATAGCTGAAGTCGAAGTCACGGGTCTTGGTGCCGAAGGGGATTCCCTTGCTCCTGAGCTCGTAGTAGAGCGGCACGTTGACCAGGTGGGTCTGCCAGCGCCAGTCGTTGCCGGCGGCCATGCTCGTCGAGGCGAAGACGCCCTGGATACCGAGGGCGGCCTTGTTCTTCTGCATGTCCTCGACAACCGCCTTCAACAGAGCGAAGTTGTTGATTTCATCGGCGCTGTTGATCTTCACCGCCTTGTTGGGCAGGGCGAAGTAGGCGCGCATGATGGCGTCGTTGTAGATGATGCCGTAGCCTTCCACCGCGTAGGGGATGGCGAGCACTTGGCCACCTTCTCCGAGAGCCATGGACTTGTCGCTGAGGATTTTGTAGAAGTTGGTGTTCTTCAGGTCAGCGGTGTAGTCGAGGCTGCCGGCCAGTCCCATCGGTCCGTTGGTCTGGAAGATCACCGGGGGGTTGCTCTTGGCGAGTTCACTCTTGAGCGTGGTGGCATAGGTGCCGCTCGCTGCGGTGACGACCTTCAGCTTGATGCCGGTCTCCGCCTCGAAGACGGGAGCAATCTTGGTCTCATAGACGTCGGCGATCTCAGGTTTGAAGTTCAGAAAGTATACTTCCTTGGCCGGTGCAGTCTCCTGCAGGCCGGCGGCAAAAAGCGGTGAGCCTACAACCATGAGGGCCACCATACAAAGCAACAGTGTTTTTTTCATGATCTCTATCTCCTTAAATTCTTGTTACCGGGATTTTATCGACCCAGTATATTCTAATACTAAACCGGTTTTATAAACCGGTCAACAAAAATCTTTATTTATCTCATTGCTATAATATCATACTGATAGACATCCTATTTGAAGATCTGGTGTTGGATTGAGAACGAGGCTGTTTCTCTTATAACGATGTGTAGAAACCAGCGCTCCTCCTGCACCGCCCATCCGCTAATAGATGACCGAGAACGTGCTCGGCGGAGGCTGGCAAACCGTCCGTCCCCCCGCGAACTCAGCGAGGATTAAATCCTGCACATCGCTCTTGTATCGGGCGATGACCGGGCACTCGGCGAAGAAGCCGTAGCCGCCCGTCCCCGTCGCCCGATAGTTGTTAAGCGTCAACGTGAGCTGATAGTCGGGGCAAGAGAGCAAGTCGATACCATCAAACTCAAGAAGGACGACCCGCTTTGTGAGATCCTGGCGCAGGTCGAAGGTGTAGACCAGGTTCTGGTAGTAGTCGTAGTTGTAGTGCTCCACCTTCGGGATGAGGAACCGATCGCTGATCTTCACCCTCCCCTCCTCAAGGTCGAAGTACGAGGCGCAGCGCTCAAGGGCCTGCTTGAGGGTCTTCCCGTCGACTTGCAGAACCACCAACGTGTTGGGGAACGGGTAGACGGCCAACACATCACCGGCAGTGACCACCTGTCCGAGGGAACGGGGGTGGTTGAAGAGCGAGACACAGCTGATGTCCGATCCGGTATGGCGCAACTGCACCGCGTTGAAGAAGTCGGCGAGCGTCGAGCCATGGAGGGCGCTGTCGAGCTTGGAACGGTCCGAGAAGATGGTCTCGGTCCTCCCGATCGGTTCTGCAAGCGTGTTGATGAGCTGGAGCTGCCTCCCCTCATACCGCGCCTTCACCGCACTGAGGGCCGCCTGCTCATAGACGGGACCGCTCCCGCTCTCCAACACCGCCGCAGTGACGGAGAACCGTTGTAGGTCCACGTGGGCGTAGTGCATGGCCTGCGATCCGGCTTGGAGGGTGAGTGTCCCGTTGAGGCGGTACGGATGGACCACGGTATGTTGGTGGGCGGTCAACAAGATGTCGAACCCGAGAGCGGAGAGCTCGTTTGCCCGGTTCTCCGCTGAATGGGAGGCGTCATCATACCCGCCGTGATAGACAAGGACGGTATAGTCTGCGTCCTCTGAGCGGACGGCCGCATAGGCCGCCCTCGCCGCCTCGACCGAGTCGGTCACCTCAAGAGGACCGAGGGTCTCCCTCCCCTCCCAGATGTTCACATAGTCGGTGACGACAC
>LVBF01000105.1 GCA_001604325.1 Spirochaetales bacterium Spiro_04 | reverse complement strand
CCAAGGTGTAGTTGACCCCTTCGACTCCCCAGCCCAAGAGGTAGTACCCCTCGTCGCTTGCCATCCACTCCAACAACTCGGCGATCTTGTCCTTCTTGCCGGCCTTCTCAGCCTTTGCGCTGATGGCATAGAGGCGGAAGGAAGCGGTGTAGGGCCCGATGGACGCGTGGCCGTTGGGGCCGACGGGCGCATCGACGATGATCCACTCCCCGTCGGGGAAGTTCTTGTCGAACGGCGCATAGTTGGACTCAGCGGCGAAGGCAGCGTTCTGCTCACGCATGACGCCGAAGCGACCCTGCTTCCACGCGGCGCGGAAGTCGTCCTTCTTGTACGCGAGCCAGTTGGGATCCATGACCCCTTCGTCGACCATCCGCTTGAGGTAGACCATCGCATCGTAGAATGCCGGCTTGAGGACCATGAGGCCGGGGTCGGAAGCGCTGAGGCTCCACGTCCCATCGACGCCGAATGCACCGAAGATCGGCTCAAGGCGGCGGCCGGGCCACGCCTCGAAGTTGTTGACCTCCTGGAAGGCGCCGTAGCCGTAGGTGTCGTTCTTGCCGTTGCCATCCGGATCGTTGAAGGTGAATGCGTGCATGACCTTCATCAGATCCTCGGTGGTCTTGGGCACGGCAAGGCCGAGGTTGTCCAGCCAATCCTTCCGGATCAAGAGTCCCTCGTTCTTGGTGATGGACCCGGGATCGGCGAGGCCGTAGCTCTTGCCGTCGAAGCGGGCGTGGCTCTGGCTGACACTGTCGTAGTGGGTCGCCGTGCGGACCGGCATCTTGGCATAGAGGTCGTCGACCGAGGCCACCAGGCCCTGGTTCACCAACCGAGCGAGCACATCACGGCGGACCATGAAGAGGTCGGGCAGGTTGTTTGCAGCCGCCGCGGCCTGGATCTTCACATCCTGGTCGTTCTCACTCGACGGCAAGGCGGTGAGCTTGAGGTCGATGTTGAGCTTCTCTTTGATGATCTGGAAGCCGATCCAATCGGCGGGAGGCGGTCCCGCCTCGGTGATGGCGGCGCCATACCAGAGTTCGATGGTCACAGGTCCCGTTGCCGCTGCTGGTTCTTTTGCACCCTGGCTGAAGACAGGAAGGGCGACAAGACTAAGCAGAGCGACAAGGGCGATACACAAAACATGCTGTTTTTTCATAGTGATCCTCCTTGTGAAAAACAGTAATTATCTCGAGCCGGGAAGCGGGCTTAGCCCTTGACGCTTCCCAGCAGGGTTCCTTTGGTGAAGTACTTCTGGATGAACGGATAGGCGATGACCATCGGGATTGCGCTCATGAAGACCGACGCTGCCTTGATGGCGGCGATCGGGGCATCGCCGAAGGCGCTGACCTCCACGTATTCGTTCATCCCGCTGGCCATCAGGATATTGCGCAGCAGGATCGGCAGCGGCTGCAGACTGTTGCTGTTGAGGTAGAGCATCGCATGGAAGAAGTCGTTCCAGAACGACACCCCGTAGAAGAGGCCGATGGTCATGATGATGGCTTTGGAGAGCGGCAGGATGATCCGCAGCAGGACCTGGATCTCCGTCGCCCCGTCGATGCGCGCCGACTCCTTCAGCTCATTGGGGATCCCCTCGAAGAAGGAGCGCATGATCAGGCAGTTGTAGGTGGAGATCGCCCCGGGCAGGAAGACCGCGGCGATCTTGTCGATGAGGCCGAGGTTGGTGACCAGCAGGTAGGATGGGATCATGCCGACGTTGAAGACGTAGGGCAGGATGATCAGGATGTTCAACGCCCGTCTGCCGGGCAGGGTGGGGATGGAGAGGACATAGGCCAACGGGATGGTCAGGACCAGTGCGGTGGCCACTCCACCGACCAGGATCTTGAAGCTGTTCTTGAAGGCCAAGAGGAAGCCTGCGTTGCCGAGCAGGGCCTTATAGGCGGAGAGCGACCACTTCCAGGGGGCGAGGAACATCCCCTGCAGGTTGTTGCCGATGTAGTCGTACGGCCTGAAGGAGAGGGTGATGGTGCTCCAGAGCGGGATGGCGATGATGATCAGCAGCAGGACCAAGAAGGTATCGACGAAGATGTTGAAGCTATGGTCGGCGGCGGTGGGTTTGATGGCGATGGTGACGGTGCGCAGCTGTACTTTTTTCTTCATGACCGTCCTCCTAAAAGAGTGAACTGCCGCCGAAGCGCTTGACCAGGCGGTTCGAAGTGAGGATCAGCGCCATGCCGATGACCCCCTTGAAGAGCCCCACCGCAGTGGCGAGGCCGAACTGGAACTCGAGCAATCCCTGCCGGTATACCCAGGTGTCGATGATATCGCCCACCGAGAGCACCGGCGTCGAGTAGAGCATAAAGATCTGGTTGAAGCCGGCATCGAGGATCGTACCCAGGCGAAGGAGCACGACGATGACGATCACCGGCCGGATCGACGGCAGGGTGATGTAGCGCACCCGCTGCCACGAGTTGGCTCCCTCGACGAGGGCCGCCTCGAAGAGCGAGGGATCGATGCCCATCAGGGCGGCGATGAAGATGATGGCGCTCCATCCCATCTCCTTCCACGCGTCGCTGAGGATGACGATCCAGGGGAAGGCCTTGGTGTTGGTCAGAAAGTCGATGCCCTTGCCGCCAAACGCCTTGATCATATCGTTGACGATGCCGTCGCCGGGGGCCAAGAGGGCCAGGAGGATTCCATACATGATGACCCAGGAGAGGAAGTGCGGCAGGTAGGCGAGCGTCTGCACCACCTTGCTCAGGGGCCGGTGGTTGCTCTCATAGATGGCGATGGAGAGGATGATGGCGAGCGGGAGGCTGAAGATCAATTTGCCGAAGCTGTACATCAGGGTGTTGCGCAACAGCTCGACGAAGTAGTAGGAGTGCATGAAGGTGCGGAAGTGCTCAAGGCCCACCCATTTACTGCCCAGTACCCCGTCGAGGGCCCGGTAGTCCTTGAACGCGATCTGACCGTTGAAGATCGGCACGTACTTGAAGATGATGTAATACGTGAGGGGAATGATGAGCAACAGATAGACTGAACGGTGTCGCTTGATCTCCCTGAGTAATTCAGATGACTGGGCACGTCTCTCCATGATTGAACTCCTTACCACTCTCAGCATAGAGAGTAACGAAGAGACTATGCAGAGAGACTCTTGTACTTTTCCGACTTTTTACCGCTCTTGGCGAATCTGGGAGGGGGCCACCCCCCGGATCTTGCGGAACACCCGGCAGAAGTACGCTTGGTCGCTGAACCCGACCCGGCTCGCCACCTCATTGATGGAAAGCGAGCTCTGTCGCAACAGGGTGACCGCCAGCGCGATGCGGTGGTGCGAGAGGTATTCCCACGGGGAGAGCCCCATCTCCTTGTGAAAGATCCGTGAGAGGTAGTCCTCACTAACATGCGCCGCCTCTGCGACCTGCCAACGGGAGATGGGCTTGCCCGCATTCTCATCGAAGTACGCCACCGTGCGTTTGGCCAGGATCCCGGTCAGCGGCGGCAGCGCCTCCTGCCCGGCCGCCAAGAGGGCCAGGCGGACCAAGAAGGGGCGGCAGTGGGCCATGTGCGGATGCGCGGTGATGAGGTTGGAAAAGCGGCTCACCTCCTCCACCTCATCCCGGCTCCACCGCTCCTTGATGATGACCATTGGGGTGCCGGTGACCTTGCGTACCCCCTCGATGAAGGAGATGTCAGCTTCATCGCTGATGATCAAGCTCACCCGGTGCTCCCCCATGAGGGCGAGCGCCTCATCACCTGAGGCGTGGATGCACTGCTCCCCCATCCCCAGCTCGACGGCGATCGAGGGCTCCACCTCCCCGATGATGAGCAACACCTCATCTCTCAAGGCCGCGCTCTTGGCCGCGGTGAGGGCGAAGAAGAGCGATTGGTCTCCCTCCGGACACCCGATGCAGATCATCGGGATGGCAGAGAGGAGCGGGTGACGGCTCATCTGGTGCACGAGCAGGGTGAGCTCCACCGAATCGCGCCGCCCATCCCACGCGAAGACCCCCCCCTTGAATTTCTCCAGCGCCTCGCTCTTCAGGGCAGGCACATGCACCACCGTCACATCACCGAAGGGTGCGAAGAGGGAGGGGACCTCCGCTTCGTCTCCATCGGCGAGGTAGAAGATCGGTCCATCGTCTCTCAGCGTCCCCTCCCCCTGCAGCGTCGGCCACGGCAGGGTGAAACGGATGGCATTGCCCTCAAAGCGCACCTCACCACTGCATTGGATGATGATGCGTTGGGCCAAGAGCAGCCCCGGATCCTGGGATCCGAGGTCGGCCCTCCAGCTGCTGCGGGTGCTGGAGAACGAGAGCTCCAATCCCCTTGCCCTGGCGTGGGCTGCACTGTCGACCCCCTCCCCGTTCTCCTTGATATAAGAGGTGACGATCTCAAAGACCTGACGGATGCGCGTGGGGTCGACCAGCACGACGGGAAGCGGGCTGCTCCCCATCAACGGCGAAAGATCACAAATCTCCTTCTCGAACTCCAGGTCCCCGGTGTAGGAGAGGCTGAGCTCGAGCAGGTGGGAGGCGGTGGCAACCTCACGCTGGACGCGTTCGCGCCCCGGATTCTTCTCCCCAAGCAGCGCGTGGATGCGCTCAAGCGGACGTTTGAGCCCCTCGCTGATATTGGCAAAGAACTCGGCGCGCTTGACCTGCGCCCGCTCCGCCTCCTCGGCCGCCCGGTTCGCCGCATCGAGCAGGAGCGCCCCCTTGATGGCGCTGCTGACGGCACTGCGGATCTCCTCCATCAACGAACCGCTGTACCCCGTGGTGCCCAGCACCAGGTAGCCAAGCGGTTGGTTCTCCATATAGAGCGGCTCCACCACGTAGACGCAGCGGGGAAGCGCCTGGTTCAGAGGCTGGGGCAAGAGGAGATGCTTGGCGAATACGATCGGCCCGTCGATGCGCTCCCCTCCCCTGTACCCTCCGATGAAGGTGGAACTCTCGCCGCCCGTGAGGACCAGGTAGTTGTGTTCGATGCCCAACGGGAAGAGGTGCTGGTCCAGGAGGCTGGGGATGGCGTCGACCGAGCGCGTGCTGAGCAGCTCTCCCTTCAGCTCATCGAGGCGCTTGGTCTGCTGGGAGAGCTCGTAGGCGTGCTCATGGGCGACCAGGTCGCGCTGACGGAGGAAGACCTCCCCGATTCTCTGGGCCGCTTCTGACCGGAAATCCGGGGTGGCGAAGAATTCACAGTAGAAGAAGAGTGCTTCGCTGAGGAGGTCGGGATCGCCATCGCGATCGAGGTAGCGGTAGGTCAGCTCTTCGATGATCGGCAGGTAGTGCTGCTCGCCCAGAGCGGGGGCGGAGAGGAGCGATCGAAGGGATTCGG
Source organism: Spirochaetales bacterium Spiro_04 (assembly GCA_001604325.1). Lineage (GTDB taxonomy): Bacteria > Spirochaetota > Spirochaetia > Sphaerochaetales > Sphaerochaetaceae > Sphaerochaeta. Next base: position 7,740 of record LVBF01000105.1, on the reverse strand, counting down.
CCTCTCCCTCATTGAGGGTGAGGGCTTGGATGAGCCAGCTGGTATATCGGGTGATCTCCCCTACGGCGTTTCGTGCCTGGGCTACCGTCCCCAACGAGTAGCGACAGCCGCAGGAGCGGCGGATGATCGCATGGGAGGGCAGCATGATGTCGAGGTTCGTCGGTCCCGTTCCATCCATCAGGGAGATCAGGAGGGAGAAGGAGACTTGGGCGAGCTCGGTGACCGGCATCCGGCTGGTGGTGGCCGGCAGACGCAAGAGCCGGCTCTCCCGGCTGTCGTTGTATCCGACGATCCGCAGGTCCTCGGCGATGGTGTACCCCAGCGCCTCCAGGCGCTTGGAGGCGGCGAACATCATCATGTCGCTCGAACAGACCAGGGTGTCGAAGTCGACGCCCGGCACGAGGGAGCGTTCGCATACCAGTTGGTCGACGGCTTTCGCCCCCTCGGTCCACGCCATCGGATCGCTGACCAGGTGGCTGTCCAAGGCGATGCCGGCTTGGTCGAGGGTATCGCAGTAGGCGTGCCAACGATCCTGGGCCGAGTAGTGCCCCTGTGGCCCCCGGATGAAGGCGATGCGCTTGGCATGGTGGACTCTGATGCAGTGGAGGATCAACGACTGGATGCCGGCATAGGCATCGAAGGAGACCGATGGATAGCCGCTCTTCTTCATCCCGATGCAGACCGTGGGCATCTCATCCAGGGTGGAGAGGAAGGAGAGCACCTCGTGAGGGCTCACATAGCCACCGAGCGCACTGGCCCAGCTGATCACGGCATCGATGTTCTGCCGGTTGGCCAAGGGGTAGATGGCGTTGCGCAGATACTCCTGCCCCTCAGGGCATTCAAGCCTCCCGCCGACAAAGACAAAGAGGGAACAATCGCTCAGGGAGGCTTGTTTGGCGACCTCTTGCCAGAGGGTGAGGGAGGAGCCGGTGTGCATCGAAGCCACGATGAGGCCGATCCTCCTCTGCGCTCGTTCACGTTCCATCATACCTGACTATACCACAGCCCAGAAAGCTTGACAGCCCAACGAGGCAACGGGTATTCTTTGGAACGATGTTTCATTTTCAAGATGTCGAGCAGAGCCTCAATCATTTGAACAGCTCGCTGGACCGTCTGATGCCGGTCCTCACCCCGCTGGGGGTTGTGGTGGGCTTGCTCCTCGGCAACCGCATTGAGGCGTGGGGAGCGCTGACCCCGTACCTCTTCGCCGCCCTGACCTTCGTCGGGGGGTTGGGCATCTCGGCCCGGCAGTTCACCACGGTCATCAAACGGCCAAAAGCCTTGGCGGTCTTCGTCCTCGGCTCGATCATCTTGATGCCGCTCGTAGGCTGGCTCTTCGCCACCCTCGCCTTCCCCTCCAACGCCGAGATCCGGACCGGGATCATCCTGCTCACCGCAATCCCCACCGCCATCACCGGCTACATCTGGAGTTCGATCCATCGGGGCAATGAACCGTTGTCCCTGACCATCATCCTCATCGGTACGCTCCTGGCCCCGCTCACCACCCCCCTCATCGTACGAGTGTTGGCCGGCAGCACCGTCGACATCGACAGTGGCGGCATGATGGTGTCGCTCTTGACGATGGTGGTCATCCCCACCGCGCTCGGCTCCTTCATCAATACGGCGAGCCGAGGACGGGTGAGCAAGGCCATCACCCCGTCGTTGAAGCCCTTCTCCAAGCTCGCCCTCTTCTTGATCGTCATCATCAACACCGCACGCGTCAGCGAGCAGCTGATGGCAAACCTCTCCGCTTCCTATATCGGCATCGCCCTCACCTCGTTGGTACTGGCTGTCAGCAGCTATCCGCTATCAGCGGGCCTGGCCCGTCTCTTTCGCTTTGAACGCAGTGAGGCGGTCAGCCTGACCTTCTCGATCTCCATGCGCAACATCAGCGCCGCCTTGGTGCTCGCCATCCAGTACTTCTCACCGACAGCGGCGCTGCCGGTGATCTTCGGCATTGTCTTCCAACAGAGCACGGCCGCTTTGATGGCCTCGCTCATGTTTGGCTCAACATCATCATCCCCTATATTAAAGGAGCAAATATCGTGAAATCCATCAACAGCGTGCACACGCCCACCCAACGTCCAGAGCGAATCCTCCAGTTCGGAGAAGGCAACTTCCTGAGAGCCTTCGTCGACTGGATGATCGACATCCTCAACGAACAAGGCGACTTTGACGGCAACGTCGTCGCCGTCCAGCCCATCGCGCAGGGGCTCGCCCCGCTCATCAACGCCCAAGAGGGCGTCTACACCACCATCCTGCGCGGCATGCAGGGCGGGAAGAGGGTCGAGGAGATGCGGCAGATCACCAGCCTCAGCCGGGTCCTCAACCCGTATGAGGCGGATGATTGGGCCTCGTACCTTGCGGTCATCGAGAGTCCTGACCTGCGCTTCGTCGTCTCCAACACCACCGAGGCGGGCATTGCCTACGTCAAGGAAGCGCACCGCACCGACGCGGTGCAGCAGAGCTTTCCCGCCAAGGTCTGCGCCCTGCTCCACCACCGCTACACCCACTTCCACGGCGATAGGTCCAAAGGCTTGGTCTTCATCCCCTGTGAGCTCATCGACCGGAACGGGGAGACGCTGCAGTCCATCGTGCTGCGCCACGCACACGAATGGGGACTCGAAGACGGGTTCAACACGTGGGTCGAGGAGTCATGCGACTTCCTCAATTCGCTGGTGGACCGCATCGTCCCCGGCTACCCGAGAAGTGAAGCCGCCGCATACGAAGAACGGCTCGGCTACAGCGACAAGGTCATGGTCAGCGCCGAGATCTTCCACCTCTGGGTCATCGAGTACAAGAAGCGCTCCTACGAGGCGGAGCTGCCGCTCAAGGCAGCCGGCTTGAACGTCATCTGGACCGACGACATGAGCTTCTACCGCACCCGCAAGGTGAGGATCCTCAACGGGGCGCATACCATGAGTGTGCTGGCCGCCTACCAGGCGGGCCACCAGACCGTCCAGGACTGCATCGCCGACAAGGCGTTGCTCTACCCCTTCATGTACAACGGCATCTTCTGCGAGATCATCCCCTCGATGGATGGGTCGAAGGAGGAGCTCTCCGGCTACGCCGCCGATGTATTGGAGCGCTTCGCAAATCCGTTCAACCCGCACCAGTTGCTCTCCATCTCCCTCAACTCCGTCTCCAAGTTCAAGACCCGGGACCTCCCTTCGCTCCTTGGATACATCAAGAAGGAGCAGGCCCTTCCCACCCGCCTGGTCTTCTCCCTCGCCGCCTTGATCAGTTTCTATGAGGGCGTTGAGTTCGAAGGCAGCGCGCTGAAGGGATCGCGCGGCGGTGAGACCTACCTCATCCAGGATGACCAGGCGGTCCTCGAGTTCTTCCAGAGCCAGTACAAGGCGGGGGGAAGCGTCGGGGAGAAGGCCAAGCGCCTTGCCACCTCCGTCCTCTCCAACAGCGCCTGGTGGGGCGAGGACCTCACCGGGATCGACGGCCTGACAGCCCTGGTGGAGTCGTACCTCACGGCAATCTGGACAGTCGGCATGAAGAGCGCCATCAAGGAGGTCGTATGAGCAGCGTACCCTATCTGAGAGTCCATCCATCGGACACCGTCGCGGTAGCCGTGTCGGCCCTAGCATCGGGTACGCACGTGACGATCGACGATCTGTCCATCACCCTCGCCGAGCCCATCGCCCAGGGGCACAAGTTCAGCCTCAAGGCGATCAGAGCGGGTGAGCCGGTCATCAAGTACGGCGCCCCCATCGGGGAAGCGAAGAGCGACATCGCCATCGGGATGCACGTACACGACACCAACATCCGCACCCTCCTCGAGGAGGAGGGGACGTATCACAGGGACGAGGAGGTGGTGCGCCACTATACCGAGAAGGCGGAGGCGCTGAGAGCGCAGTGGCACAAGAAGATCCCGACCATCCAGGCGTACAAGCGGGATGACGGGAAGATCGGGATCCGCAACGAGATCTGGATCGTCCCCACCGTCGGCTGTGTGAACCGCACCGCCGAGCTCCTCATCCGCTGGGCCGACCAAACCCTTCCAAAATCCTCCTTCTTTGACGGCATCCACGTGTGGACCCACCCCTGGGGGTGCTCACAGCTTGGCAGCGACCATGAGAACACCCGGACCATCCTCGCCGACTTGGTCCATCATCCGAACGCAGGAGGGGTCCTGGTCCTCTCCCTGGGGTGTGAGAACAACACCCCCGAATCGTTCAAGGCGCTGCTCGGCCCCGTCGATGAGAAACGGGTGAAGTTCCTCACTACCCAGATGGTCGACGATGAGCTGGAAGCGGCAAAGGCGATGATAGGCGAGCTCTACGAGACGATGAAGGCTGACCGGCGGGAAGCGGTCGGCATGGACAACCTCATCGTCGGCTTCAAGTGCGGTGGCTCGGACGGGATGAGCGGCATCACCGCCAACCCGCTGGTCGGCCACTTCTGCGATGCCTTGACCGCCATGGGCGGCAGCGCCATCCTCACCGAGGTACCGGAGATGTTCGGCGCCGAGCAGCTCTTGATGAACCGCACGGTGAGCGAGGAGGTCTTCAAGAAGACGGTTGCCTTGATCAACGACTTCAAACACTACTTCACCGCCCACGACCAGGTCGTCTACGAGAACCCCTCGCCGGGCAACAAGGAGGGGGGTATCTCCACCTTGGAGGACAAGAGTTTGGGCTGCATCCAAAAAGGTGGGGAAGCGATCATCACCGATGTCATCGCCTATGGTGAGCGAGTGACGAAACGCGGCCTCACCCTCCTCTCGGGACCGGGCAACGACATCGTATCGACGACCGCCTTGACGGCAAGCGGTGCGCACATCATCCTCTTCACCACCGGTCGGGGGACCCCGCTCGGTGCCCCGGTGCCGACGATCAAGATCGCCAGCAACACCCCGCTTGCCGAGAAGAAGGCCAATTGGATCGACTTCGATGGCGCCCGCCTCTTGCGCGAGGAGGGGGATGCGGTCCTCAATGACCTGATCGACCTCATCAAAGCCATTGCAAGTGGCGAGAAGAGAGCGCAAAATGAGATCAACGGATATGCTGAGATATCCATTTTCAAGGATGGGGTCATCCTCTGACAAGGAGCAACGAATGAAACAATTCATGGACGAAAACTTTCTCTTGAAGACAAAGACGGCACAGATCCTCTACCACGACTATGCAAAGGATGCGATGATCTACGACTATCACTGCCACCTCATCCCGCAGGAGATCGCAGAGAACAAGCGCTTTACCACCATCACCGACGCATGGCTGGGCGGAGACCACTACAAGTGGCGCGTCATGCGTGCCAATGGGGTGGACGAGGCGCTGGTGACCGGTAAAAACGCCGACCCCTTCGACAAGTTCGTCGCCTGGGCCGATACCCTCGAGCGGGCGATGGGCAACCCCCTCTACCACTGGACCCATCTGGAGCTGCAGCGGTACTTCTCCATCACCGAGCCGCTCAACAAGCGCAGTGCCAGGGCGATCTACGACGAGGCGAACCGCCAGTTCAAGGAGAGTGAGGCGCTGAGCGTCAAAGGGATCATGAAGCAGTTCAAGGTCTATGCGGTGGGCACCACCGACGACCCGGCCGACGACCTCGCCTGGCACAAGAACATCGCGGGCCAGAAGGACTTCCCCAGCAAAATCATCCCCTCCTACCGCCCCGACAAGGCGCTGAACATCGAGAAGGATGACTTTGCCGCCTACATCGAGAAGCTCGCCGCCTCAGCCCAGATGGACATCGCAAGTGCAAGCGACGTCGTCTCTGCGCTGATCAAGCGCCTCGAGTTCTTCGTCTCGATGGGCTGCAAGGCCAGCGACCATGCCTTGGTCAGCTCGGTGGCCGTCTTCAAGAGCGAGGCGGAGGTCAATGCGATCTTCGCCAAAAAGATGGAGGGAACACCCCTCACCGAGGAGGAGGTCGAGGCGTACAAGACCTTCGTCCTCACCGCCTTGGCCCGTGCCTACACCAAGTACGACATCGCCATGCAGCTGCACTTCGCCGCCATCCGGGACAACAACGGACGAATGTTCGCCGCCCTCGGACCGGACACCGGCTATGACGCCACCCACGACACGAACCTCGCCGCCAAGCTCTCGGCCTTCCTCAACAACCTCTCGCTCACCGGCGAGGTGCCCAAGACGATCCTCTACTCCCTCAACCCCAAGGACTACTACACCTTGGCCACCCTGATGGGATGCTACCAGGATGGAAGGCCCGGCAAGATGCAGTTGGGCAGCGCATGGTGGTTCGCAGACCATAAGGACGGCATGGAAGAGCAGATACAGCTCCTGGCCAACACCGGCCTCTTGTCCCGCTTTGTGGGGATGCTCACCGATAGCCGCTCCTTCCTCTCCTACCCCCGCCACGAGTACTTCCGCCGCATCCTCTGCAATATCTGGGGAGGCTGGGCCGAGAATGGGGAGATCCCCTACGATCTTGAGCTGTTGGGAGGCTTTGTCCGCGACATCAGCTTCAACAACGCCAAGGCCTACTTTGAAGGATAATAGTGTGAACCGAGAACCAACGGGAAAGGACGAGCGCCAACAGACCAGCGGGGTCATCAGGACCATCGCGATTCTGGAGGCGCTCAGCCGCCAACGATCCATCAACCTGGAGAGCTTGGCGAAGACCACCGGTCTTCCCAAGGCGACGCTCTTGCGCTTCCTCTCCACGTTGGTCAGCCTGGGCTACGTCCACCGCGACGATAGCGACCAGTACAGCCTCACGCTGAAGATGTTCAGCGTCGGCAGCAGGGGCCTTGAACACCTCGATTTGATCAACCTCGCCAACCCGATCGCCCAAAACCTCTGCGATCGACTCGGCGAGACGGTCCATATGGGGGTGCTCGAGGAGGATGAGGCCGTCTACGTGGTGAAGAAGGAGTCCTCCTTCACCATCCGCATGTACTCGCGGGTCGGCAAGTCCATCCCGCTCTACTGCACCGCCATCGGCAAGATCCTGCTCAGCGGCATGGATGAGAAGGAGCTCTCCGCCTACCTCGATCGGGTGACGCTCAAACCGTTCACCCCCAATACCATCAAGGACCGCCAACAACTGGCCGAGGAGCTTGAGCGGATCAAGATCCGCGGTTGGGCGCAGGACAATGAGGAGCATGAGATGGGAACGCTCTGCATCGGCGCTCCCATCAAGGACTACTCCGGCTCGGTGATCGCCGCCATCAGCGTCTCCTGGCCGATGTTCCGCTACAACGAGGAGGATGAGAAGCGGAATGCCTCCGCCATCCTGGAGGCGTCCAAGACGCTCTCCGCCCTCTTCGGCTACACCGAAGGAGCGTAAGTATGTACGTAGCACATCGATCGACCATTGCAGAGAAAAAGATCTCCCCGCTGGTGACCAAGCAGATTCTCATCTCAGGCGAAGAGGGGTGGGACGATCATGTGATGCGCCTCTTCACCCTCGAGGCAGGAGGGGCGGCGCCCCGTCACAGCCACCCCTGGCCACACATCATCTACGTCCTCGAGGGAGAGGGCAATCTCTTCTTTGAAGGGAAGGACCATAGCCTCACGTCCGGCTCGGTCGCCTACGTGGACGCAGAGAGCGACCACCAGATCGCAAACCGTGGAGAGGGGCGCTTCGTCTTCATCTGCATCGTCCCCGAGCGGGGAGAGCAGGAGAGAGGCGCAGCGCATCACATCTGAGCTCGATCAGTCGTGGTCGCAGTGCGGCCCATGGTCATGGTCGTCCATGCCCATCAGCTCATCGAACATCGAGAAGATCAGCTCGTTGACCTGCTCGTTCTCGCCCCCGTCG
>LVBF01000011.1 GCA_001604325.1 Spirochaetales bacterium Spiro_04 | reverse complement strand
CAAGGAAGCGCATTCGGCAGGGGTGAAGTGCATCGTCGTCGACCGCGGCTTGACCGATACTTCGTTCGGCTATGTGAACCTCGCCGGCAACAACAGCGAGATGGGCAAGGTCAGCGGCGCCTTCATGCGCGACTACATGAAGAAGAACGGCCTGACCAAGTACGTGGCGATGGGCGGCATGCCGGTCGTCATCGACGGGGAGCGCATGACGGCGTTCTTCACCGAGATGACCAAGGATGCCTCCTTGATCAACCTCGCCGGTGGACGCAACTATGACTTCGCCGACTGGTCGACCCAGAAGGGCCTCGAACTGATGGAGACCTACATCCAGAAGTATCCCGAGATCCACGCGGTCTACTGCCAGGATGACGACGTCATGACCGGGGTATTGCAGGCGATTAAGGAGAGCGGACGCAAGGACATCAAGTTGGTCTTCGGTGGTGCGGGCAGCAAGGCCGCCTACGAGATGATCATGAAGGATGATCCGCTGGTGAAGGCAACAGCGACCTACCACCCGTCGATGGTCTATGATGCGATCATGTACTGCCTCGACGTGGCTGAGGGACGCAAGAGCGACGCCTTCCACACAGCCACTTCCCCACTCTCGGTCGTACTCCCCTCGGTGTTGGTCGACAAGTCCAACGTGAAGGATCACTACGACGCAGGTTCCGTCTTCTAAGACGTATTGCACATCCTCACGGGGCCGTACCGATCAGGTACGGCTCTCTTTTTGGTGATGTCTTTCTGTCTAAAGATACTGGGAGAACTCCACCTTCTCTTTGTTCGGCCCCTCGATGGTGAAGAAGCTCACCCCCCGCGTGAAGAAGGGCAACGTCTGCACGCTTCCCTCCAAGGCAGGATGGCCAAGCCGCGCAACGGCCGCATACGTTGCCGCGATGTCAGAGACATCCAAGGCGATGTGGTCGATGGCTCCCGCGTTCATCGCCGTCTGCGGCTCCTCATAGGTCTCGATGACGAGGTCGTTGAGTCTGAGGAACGCGACCCTCCCCCCTTCACTTCGATTCTCATGGATGACCGCAAAACCGAGTGAGCCATAGAATGCGATGGTCGCATCGAACTCTTTCGTCGGGATGCCGATATGCTGCAGGCCACGCACCAACTCCTTCACGTCCTTCATCATCTCCCCCTTTCCCGTATCGGGTATCGCCTCCTTCATTTGAGCAGAGCCGATCCAATCGGTCAAGAGGCGCTTGACTTGATCTGCCAATGGCCTACCATAGACACATGACCACCAGAGACACCCTCATCACCCTCACCCAAGATTTGATCAGGATTCCCAGCCTCTCGGGCGAAGAATCAGACGTCGTCCGCTTCATCGCCACGGTGATGGAGAACCTCGGCTACGATGCTATCCACATCGACGAGGTCGGCAGCATCACCGGCTCCATCTATGGCAATGCGGAGGGGGCGAGCATCCTCCTTGACTGCCACATCGACACAGTCGGTGTGGACAACCGAGATGCGTGGAGCTCTGACCCGTGTGCGGCAGAGATTCGAGATGATTGCATCTACGGGCGCGGAGCGGCCGACATGAAGGGGGCGGCTGCCGCCATGATCGCTGCCGTGGGCGACTTCAAACGGCAGACCGGCGGCGCCTTCTCCGGCTCGGTGCACGTCGCCTGCACCGTCTGCGAGGAGTGCTTTGAAGGGTATGCCGCGTCCCTGGTCAGCACGCGCATCAAAGCCGATGTGGTCATCATCGGCGAAGCGTCCGAGCTGAACCTCAAGCGCGGTCAGCGCGGACGAGCCGAGATCTCCCTCTCCACCTTCGGCAGGAGCTGCCACTCCAGCAACCCGGAGGAGGGAGTCAACGCCATCGAGGCGATGCTCACCGTGCTACCCAAGATCCTCTCCCTCCCGGCCCCCTCTCACCCGGTGCTCGGAGACGGCATCCTCGTCGCCACCGATATCATCAGCACCCCCTACCCCGGGCGCTCGGTCCTCCCCGACCGCTGCACGGTCACCTTCGACCGCCGCCTCCTCATCGGCGAGAGCCCCTCCTCCATCCTCGCCCCGATCAAGGGAATCCTCGACGAGCACCCCGCCATTGAGGCAACGCTCTGCTGCACCGAAGGAGAGATCGCCAGCTACACCGGGCAGACCATCAAGGCGGAGCGCTTCTTCGACGCCTGGCTGATGGCAGATGATCACCCGGTGGTGCAACAGAGCCTGGATGCCCTCAACGAGATCGGGATTCCCGCCCGCCTCTCCCACTACCGCTTCTGCACCAACGGCAGTCGGTATGCCGGGGTGCTCGCCATCCCCACCATCGGCTTCGGCCCGGGAGCGGAGGAGATGGCCCATACCGTCGATGAACACATCGCGATCGATGATCTGGTGACGGCCCATGCCGGCTACCTCGCCTTGATCAAACGGTTGCTGTCAAAGCGCTGATCATCTGCTATGATGGGTCCATGAAATACGTACGCCTGCTTGCCGCCGATTCTGTTCGATACGGTATCCTTGAGAGCGAGATGATCCGCCTCATCGATTCATCCCCCTTCGATGCGTTTCAGCTCACCGATGAGACGGTGCCTTTCAATGAGGCCCGGCTGCTCGCCCCCACCCCGTTCTCCAAGGCCATCTGCATCGGTCTCAACTACCGAGACCACGCCGAGGAGCTGGGCCTGCCCATCCCCACCGACCCGGTGGTCTTTCTCAAGCCCTCCACCACGATCGTGGGTCCGAAAGAGGCAATCGTCAAACCGGCGATGTGCACCCGCCTCGACTACGAAGCTGAGCTGGCGGTGGTCATCGGGAAGCGGGCGCGCTTTGTCTCCGTCGAGGAGGCACAGTCGTACATCCTCGGCTACAGCTGCGCCAACGATGTGACGGCTCGCGACCTCCAGCCCAAGACGGGCCAGTGGACGGTGGCCAAGGGTTTTGACACCTTCTGCCCGTACGGACCGTTCATCAGCGATGAGGTCGATCCCTCCAACCTCAATGTCGAGAGCCGGGTCAATGGAGAACGCAAGCAGTTCTCCAACACCCGACACCTCATCTTCTCCGTCCCCGTCCTGGTCAGCTACCTCTCCCGCGTCATGACGCTGCTGCCCGGAGACATCATCCTCACCGGCACACCGGGAGGCATCGGACCAATGGAGAGGGGGGACACGGTGGAGGTCATCATCGAAGGGTTGGGGACACTCCAGAACCCGATCGTCTAACCAGAGGAGAAAGAAGACGCACATCGCCGTTTCATCTCTGATGTGCGTCTCTCGTTGACACCAAGCAGATCCTTGAATCTATCCTTGCAGGTCTGCCAAGACCGCCTGCACGATGGCGATGGCTGCATCCACCTCCGCTTGTCCCACCACCAACGGAGGGAC
>LVBF01000104.1 GCA_001604325.1 Spirochaetales bacterium Spiro_04 | reverse complement strand
GTCGGGTCCACGAGCGGCCAACGGCTAAGAGAAAAAACGTCTTTTGCGGCCTTGATCCGATTCACACTGAGGAGGGCCGCTTCCTCGTCGTCGGAGAGCGCACCAATGTGGCCGGCTCGCGCAAGTTCGCCCGCCTCATCCGTCAAGAAAAGTGGGACGAGGCGATCCTCGTGGCCAAGGAGCAGGTGCAGGCGGGAGCCGAGATGATCGACGTCTGCATGGATGCCTCGCTCTTGGATGCCGGCGCCGCCATGACCACCTTCTTGCGCCACCTGGGCAGTGAACCGGATGTCAGCCGACTGCCGATCATGATCGACTCCTCCGACTGGTCGGTCATCGAAGTGGGGATGCGGGAGGTCCAGGGACGGGGGGTGGTCAACTCCATCAGCCTCAAGGAGGGGGAGGCGCTCTTCTGCTCCCATGCCAGAGCAATCGCCCGCTTTGGCCATGCGATGGTGGTCATGCTCTTCGATGAGCGGGGGCAGGCGGAGAGCTATGAACGGAAGATGGAGGTGGCCGAGCGCAGTTATGCACTCCTGCACGCTGCCGGTATCGGGGACGAGGACATCATCTTCGACGCCAACGTCCTCTCAATCGCCACCGGCATCAGTGAGCATGACGGCTATGCGCTCTCCTTCATCGAGGCGACGAGGGCAATCAAACGAAAATTCCCCGGTGTCCTGACGGGCGGGGGCATCTCGAATCTCTCCTTCTCATTTCGCGGCAACGATGCCATCCGGGAGGCGATGCACTCCCGCCTGCTCTCTCATGCCGACCTTGACCTCGCGATCGTGAACCCCGCCTCCCTCATCGACTCCGCTGCCCTTGGTGAAGAGACGATCTCAATCATCGACGAAGCGCTGCTCCGTCCAACTGCGCAATCGTCATCATCGCTCATCGCCCTGGCGATGCGGATGCAGGGGGAACCCGTTGATGTGGTGACGGTGAAGGAGACAGAGAGCGCCGATCCGAAAGAACGCCTCAGGCGTGCCATAGAGCGTGGAGAACAGCAGGGAATAATAGAAGATCTCCATCTCCTGAAAGAGGAGAACCCCATCGCCCTCGTCGAAGGCCCCTTGATGGACGGGATGCGGGAGGTGGGCCGGCTCTTTGGGGAGGGGAAGCTCTTCTTACCGCAGGTGGTGAAGAGCGCTCGGGTGATGAAAATCGCCGTCGATGCCCTTCAACCCCGTATCAGTGCATATTTGGAGCAGAACAAAGCAGGATCGAGCCATCAAAAGAAGCGCGTCGCCGTCATGGCAACCGTCAAGGGCGATGTGCATGACATCGGCAAGAACATCGTCTCCTTGATCCTCGAATGCAACGACTTCGAGGTCATCGACCTCGGGGTCATGGTCGAAGCCCAGACGATCCTCGAAGCGGCTCAGGATCATGCTGCCGATTTGGTCGGCCTCTCCGGCTTGATCACCCCATCGCTCAAGCAGATGGAGGAGGTCATCAAATGCTTCGAGGAGGCGGGGTGCACCATCCCGATCTTCGTCGGTGGGGCGACGACCAGTGAGCTGCACACCGCCGTCAAGCTCGATCCGCTGTACAGCCGCTGCATCATCCAAACCCCCGACGCCTCGGCGATGGCCGTGGCGGCCAACCGGGTGCTCTCCGCGCAGGGAGCGCACTATATCACCGAGATCGAAGAGCGGTACCGATTGCTCAGGGAGCAGCACACCGTCCCCGCGGCCTGTGAGGGCAGCTATGATGAGGCGCTCTTGAAGGGGCAGCAACGGAAAGATGGCTCGACAGCCGACGAATACGGCATCTGGACCGCCGAGGACTTCCGTCTCAAGGACCTGGCTGAAGAGATCGGCTGGAAGCAGTACTGCAACGCCTGGAAGGTCCCCGCCGAGAGCAGAGAGGGAGAGGAGCTTACCGCCCAAGCCAAGGCGTTGCTGCAGCGCCCTGATGTGGAAGCGGCGTTTGAGGCGGGCAGCCGCATCGTCTACGGTCTCTTTCGCGCACAGAGCGACCGCCTCGCCGTGCAGGTGGAAGAAGAGGCGCTCTACTTCCTGCGCAATGAGCGGACCGGAGGCTGCCTTGCCGACTCCATCGCCCCACAGGACACCATCGGTCTCTTTGTCGCCACCTCCTCGCTGTGCCTCACTGAGCTCATCGAACGGGCAGAGGGAGGGGGGGAGCTCATGGAGGCGCTCTCCCTGCGCCTCTTGGCCGACCGCCTCGCCGAGGTGCTCGCTCGATTGGCCGAAGAGCTGCTGAAGGCGAAGTGGGGAAGGCCCTTCCCCACGTGGATTCGCCCCGCCCCGGGCTACCCGATCTGGAGCGACCACAGCGAGAAGGCGACGTTGTTCTCGCTCTTGGATGTGACGGCGAGGATCGGGGTGCACCTGACGGAGAGTTGGGCGATGGATCCCCCCTCCTCGGTCTGTGGCCTGCTCCTCGGTGGCGAGGACCTTGCGTACTTTCCCATCGGCAAGCCCTCGAGGCTCCAGCTCGAGCTCTACGCACAGCGAAAGGGTGTGGCTCCCGATGAGCTTGCCCCACGTATCCAAGGTATGGGATACTGAGCCATGCGTGTATCCGACATCCTCGCTGAAGCGAAGAAGCCCCTGTTCACCTTTGAGTTGGTTCCTCCCCTGAAGGGCGGGAACGCACAGACGATTCTGGAAGCGGTACGTACGCTCAGTGAGTTCAGCCCGGCGTATATCAATGTGACCAACCACCAAGAGGAGGTGGTCTACATCGAGCGCCCCGACGGGCTGCTGGAGCGCAAGACGGTGCGCAAGCGACCGGGCACCCTGGGCCTCTCCGCCTTGATCCAGTACACCTTCGATATCCCGGTGGTCACCCACCTCATCTGTGGCGGCTCCACCGCCGACCAGATCGAGAATGATCTGGTGGAGATGCACTTCCTCGGCCTGGAGAATGTACTGGCCCTCAGGGGCGATCCGCCTGCCGGCATCAAGCGCTTCGTTCCCACCAGTGGTGGGCATACCTACTCACATCAGCTCGTCCGCCAGATCGTTGACCTCAATGCAGGAAACTACCTCGACTCGACTCTGAAGAATGCGCAGAAGACCAACTTCTGCATCGGGGTCGCCGGCTACCCCGAGAAGCACGGCGAGGCGCCCAACCTTGAGTTCGACATCGCCATGCTCAAGGAAAAGGTTGACGCGGGTGCCGACTACATCGTCACGCAGATGTTCTTTGACAACCAGGTCTACTTCCGCTTCGTCGAACAGTGCCGAGAGGCGGGTATTACGGTGCCGATCATCCCGGGGATCAAGCCGGTGGGCAGCAGGCGCGACCTGGCCACGATCCCACAGACGTTCCATGTCGATTTCCCCCCGGTTTTGGTGGAGCAGCTTGGCCGAGCCTCGACACTGGCCGAGATCCGCGAGGTGGGGGTGGCCTGGTGCATCGAACAGACGAAGGAGCTCTTGGCCGCCAACGTGCCCGGGGTACACTACTATACGCTCGGCAAGGCGGAGAGTGTGGCCCGGGTGGTGAGGGCCTGCTACTAGCGGCTCTTGGTCACCCCGACTCGCGGGCAGCGTTCGCCCTCCGGGCACTTGGAGCAGAAGGGGCTCACCGACGTACAGATCACCTGGCCGAAGCGGACCAACAGTTCGTTGAGCGGGATCCAGAAGCGCTTCGGCATGATCTCCATCAGGGCAATCTCACTCTCATTCGGATTCTTGGTCTCGATCCATCCCAGGCGGTTGGCGATTTGGTGGACGTGGCAGTCCACGCAGATCGCCTCGATGCCGAAGCCGAGGTTCAGTGTCAGGTTCGCTGTCTTGATCCCCACCCCGGGAAGACTCAACAGTGCATCGCGATCGGAAGGGACCTTGCCGTCAAAGCGTTCGATGAGCGCTTCGCTGATGAGGCGGATGTTGCGGGCCTTGGTCTTGTAGAAGCCCGCCGGGTAGATGGCGGTGGCGATCTCCTCCTCACTCTTGAGCACCATGGCATAGGGATCTGACGCGAGGTCGAAGAGCCGCCTGCTGGCGGCGAGGGTCACCTCATCCTTGGTCCGCAGCGAGATGAGGGTGGAGAGCAGGACATGGTAGGGGTCCTCCCGCTCCTCGGCGATGAGGCTCACCGAGGGCAGGGTCCGCCCCTCGCCTGCAATTGCTTGTTGAAAGCGCTCAAAGAGCGCATCCCAGTACTGTTCATCCATCATGGCTCACCATCTACCACGGAGAGCGGGAAATGGCAAGGGCAGGTGATGGTGTTCCCATACTACATATGTACAAAATGGTTGCCTCAGAATAGGAATGTAACCCGAACCTTCTTCTCATATATTTGTAAATGCTAATCCAGCAATCAATTATGTCTATTATTTCAGATTAAATGTAGTTAGAATTTCAGTTGTGGTATAAAAGTTGCCCACACTGAATCGATAAAAGTGAAAACACAGTGTAAGTGACTACATATCATGGAGTTGTATCGTATTCAGAGGAAGTTGACCGGACAGCAGTATGTATGTACAACGTGATTGCCTCAGAATAAACATCCAACCCTCCCTCTGGCTTCAGGCGACGTTCCTGCAATCCGCTGTGCATCGGTGCACGCCACTCCTTCTCCCGTGGATATTGCAAATGTAGCAACAACCGTATACAGGACGTGGTGGAACGGTGCTCATGCGCTGAGAGCTTGACCTTTTAGGCACGACTCTTTAGCGTTCGAACTATGATAGTCGTACTTAAGAAACAGATCAGTGAAGGGCAAAAAGATGCGATTCGCACCCTTCTTACCGACCGCGGATACACGGTCAAGGAGATTGTGGGCAGCGAAGAGACCGTTTTCGGGGCCGTGGGCAGCTCCTCGATCGACCTTCGGGAGGTCGAGATGCTCGACGGGGTGGCCAGCGTCATCCCCATCTCAAAGCCGTTCAAGCTCGCCAGCCGGGAGCTGAAGAAAGAAGATACCATCGTCACCGTCGGCAATGTTAAGATCGGTGGCGGGCGGATCGCCATCATCGCAGGACCCTGCGCGGTCGAGAGCAGAGAGCAGATCATGGAGATCGCCGCCTCGGTGCGTGAGGCGGGCGCGGTGATCCTCCGTGGCGGCGCCTTCAAGCCCCGCACCAGCCCGTACTCCTTCCAAGGCCTCGGCGAGGAGGGGTTGCGGTACCTCAAGGAGGCGGGAAAAGCGTACGGCATGCCCATCACCAGCGAGGTGGTGAACCCCTCCGATGTCCCCTTGATGGAACGCTACGTCGACATGTTCCAGATCGGGGCGCGCAATATGCAGAACTTCGAGCTCTTGAAGGCGGTGGGGAAGACCGGCATGCCGGTCCTGCTCAAGCGTGGCCTCTGCGCCACCATCGAGGAGTGGCTCATGGCCGCCGAGTACCTCATGGCGAGCGGCACCGACCAGGTGGTGCTCTGTGAGCGGGGGATTCGCACCTACGAGCGGGCGACCCGCAATACGCTAGACATCTCCGCCATCCCGGTGGTGCAGAAGATGACCCACCTGCCGGTCATCGGCGACCCCAGCCATGCCACGGGACTGAGGGAGATGGTCAGCCCGATGAGCTTGGCCTTGGTGGCCAGCGGTGCCTCGGGCCTCATGGTCGAGGTGCACAACCATCCCGAGAAAGCGTTCAGCGACGGGCCCCAATCCTTGTACCCCGCCCAGTTCGAGAAGCTGATGCGCGACCTGCAGGCCCTCAGCCAGGTCGTCGGCAAGTCCCTTGAGCGAATCCCCCGCATCACGATGCCGACCAAGAAGCGGGAAGATGGCACGGTCCCGGTGGCAGACCACCTCATCGTCTCCTTCCAGGGAGAGCGGGGGGCATACAGCGAGCTGGCTATCCGCCGCGCCTTCGGCGAGGAGTGCGAGGTGCTGCCGTGCAAGACCTTTGCAGCCACCTTCGATGCGGTGCTTGAAGGGAGGGCGCTCTACGGCATGATCCCGGTGGAGAACACCCTCGGGGGCACCATCTTGGAGAACCTCGACCTCTTGGACCGCCATCGGGCCATCGAGGTGGTCGGTGAACAACAGATCAGGATCATCCACAACCTCATCGCGCTCCCCGGCACCAAGATCGAAGATATCCGCGAGGTCTACTCCCACCCCCAGGGGCTCGCCCAGTGCAGCGACTATCTGAACAGCACCCTCTCCCACGCCCAGGCCATCTCCTTCTTCGATACCGCCGGCGCCGTCGGCTTCGTCAAGGAGAGCGGGGACCCCACCAAGGCGGCCATCGCCGGGGTGACGGCGGCGAAGGTCCATCAGATGGAGATCCTGAGCGAGGGCATCGAGTCCAACCCCCGTAACTACACCCGCTTCTACGTCATCAGCCGCGAGGAGAATGCCCAGGCGATGCGCAGCAGTGCGCCGGTGAACCGCGCCTCCCTGGTCTTCACCGTCGGTGACCGCCCCGGCTCCCTCTTCGAAGCGCTCTTGGTGCTGACCAAGCATGGGCTGAACATGAAGAAGTTGGAGAGCCGTCCGATCGCGGGAAAGCCGTGGGAGTACTCCTTCTTCGTCGAGACCGAACTGGGTGATGAGGGGGCGTTCGAAGCGGCCTTCGAGGAGCTCGAGGGCATCTGTAAGTCGGTGCGGGTCCTCGGGACCTACGCCTCCACCCTCTGAGATGGCATCGGCCAAGCCGTTTGAGCCATGCCGCCTGGTCGTGGGCCTGTTGCTCTCCCGCCAGGGGCTGCTCAGCGATGTCTTGGCCGCCCTAGAAAAGCGCCATGGGCCCCTCGAGTATGCGAGCACCATCCGCCCTTTCGAGGAGAGTGACTACTACGACCGGGAGATGGGGGGGCAGCCGCTTCGCCTGTGGGTAGCCTTCACGAATTTGGTCGACCCCTCAGCTCTTGCCTCCATCAAGGGGCAGACCAACGCCCTCGAGCAGCGCTTTCTCAATGAGGGGGGAGGGCGCGAGGTGAACCTCGACCCCGGCCTGCTCAGCCTGACCAGCGTGGTGCTGGCCACGGCCAAGGGGAGGGCCCACCGCATCGCCCTCTCTGACGGCATCTGGGCCGACCTTACCCTCATCTGGTCCAACGGCACCTTTGTTCCGTTGGAGTGGACCTACCGCGACTATCGTGATGAGGCGGTGCGCGCGCTCTTTAGCCAGTGGCGCGAGGATTTGAAGCAACACTAGCCTCGATCGCCCTATGGGGGTGTGAGATACGTCCTGTTCTTCTGTTCCCTGCTCCTGCTCGTCGGCTGTGAGGCAAACCCCCTGACCGAAGAGCGTCTCGTCGTCACCATCGAGGAGGGGCATCCATGGAGAGACGTGGTCCATAAGATGCCGTGGAAGACACTGGTCTACACCGATGGGGCGACGCTGCAGAAGATACACTTGGCAAGCGAAGAGAACCGCGCCGTCATCACGGTGCGGCGCGACCGACCCACCATCATCTGCGCCTACCCGCTCTCATCACTGGCCCCATGGGGCGGCTACCACACCCCCGGCTCGAAGGAACCCGTCACGCTCACGCAGGAGCAGGGTGCGCTCTCTGCCCTGCTCGTGGAGAGCTGGTATCACAACAGCCAAGCCTTTGAGACCATCAACGCCCCCTCGCTCTTTGCCTCAGTGGGGGATGCCTCCCTCATCGATCAACAGCAGTTGGTGCTCTCCATCCTCGATGGCACGCTGCAAGCGCAGGATCTTGCACGCCTCCAGCCGCTTGAGGTGAAGCTCTCCTCCCTTCCCGCCGGCCTGTGGGTCAGTGAACTGGCGTCGAGCCCCTCCTTTCACATCCTCTGGGATGATGAGGTCACCCTCACCGTCGGGGGGGGAATCCAGCGTTGGCTCTGCCAGGAGCGGGGGCTCTGCCTCACCCTCTACGCCGACCTGCTGGAGCGGCGATGGATGATCACCATCGGCCCTGCTCCTTCGTGGTAGACCATCTTCACTTTTCAATCAATTCTCTCTACAGTAGAGGCATGGAATCAATTCGAGAACTCTATAGGATCGGCCATGGTCCATCATCAAGCCACACGATGGGCCCGCGCAATGCCGCTGAACATTTTTTCTCCCTGTATCCTTCGGCACAGCACTACGAAGTGTCTCTGTATGGCAGTCTCGCCTCCACCGGCAAGGGGCACCTTACCGATGCGGCGATCAGAGAGGTCTTCTCCTCCCATGGCAAGGAGGTGGATATCTATTGGTATCCCGATGAGGAGAAAGCGGCCCATCCGAACGCCTTGGTCATCAAGGAGGACGATGGAGGAATGGAGCAAACATACTACAGTGTGGGAGGCGGGAAGATTGTCATCGAAGGGGAGGTGGAAGACCCCTCCGCCCACCCGTATCCTCCTCAGTTCTCCACGATGAGGAGCATCCTCGAATACTGTGCGAAAGAGGGGCTGCAGCTGTGGGAGTTCGTCCTCGAGTGCGAGGGGAATGAAATCATCCCCTACATCGAGGAGGTGTGGACGGTCATGGAGGAGGCGGTGGCCCGCGGGCTCTGTGGGGAGGGGGTCCTCCCCGGTGGTCTGAAGCTTGCCCGGAAGGCGAGCCAGTACTGGGCGAAAGCGCAGCAGTCCATGGTCCCGACGGCCCTCCCGCTCTGCTATGCGCTGGCCGTCAGCGAGGAGAATGCCTCGGGAGCGAAGATCGTCACCGCTCCCACCTGTGGGGCCTCGGGGGTCCTGCCCGGGGTCCTGCACTACTTCGCCTCCCATGAGAAGGTCGCCAAGGTGAAGATCCTCCGTGCCTTGCTCACCGCCGGACTCATCGGAACCTTGGTGAAGAGCAACGGATCCATCAGCGGGGCCGAGGTGGGGTGCCAAGGGGAGGTCGGGGTCGCCTGTGCGATGGCAGGAGCCGCCGCAACCCAGCTCTGGGGTGGATCGATCTTCCAAATTGAGTATGCCGCTGAGATGGGGCTTGAACACCACCTTGGCCTCACCTGTGACCCGATGCGAGGCTTGGTCCAGATTCCCTGTATTGAGCGCAACGCACTGGCGGCGATGCGCTCCCTCGATCATGCGACCTATGCGCTGTTGGGTGATGGACGGCATAAGGTGAG
>LVBF01000103.1 GCA_001604325.1 Spirochaetales bacterium Spiro_04 | reverse complement strand
GCGGCAACCAAGGATTACGCCGGTGTCACCGGAACGGTGAACTTTGCGGATAACGGTGACCTGGTCGCCTATCAGGGACTCTACAAGGTCAACAAGACCACCCCGGAGTACCTGGGAACCTTTACCGTTGTCGACGGACAGCTCGTACAGATCGACTGAGGTCTTTGGATCCTGTTCGATTCTGGATTACCAAAGGCCGGTGTGTTGTGAACACCGGCCTTTCCATGGTATCGTGTATGACAGTTTTCGATATTCCAAGGAGAGCCCAGCGTGGCAATTGCTGAATTCTTCCAACACTTGATGAATGGATTGACCCTCGGGGGAATCTATGCCCTGATCGCCTTGGGGTATACGATGGTCTACGGCATCCTGAAGTTCATCAACTTCGCCCATGGTGATGTATTGATGGCCGGTGCCTTCATCGGCCTCTTTGTCTTCGATTGGCTACGCGGCTCTGCCCCCTCGGGGGTATGGACGATCATCTCCTTCTTCTTGGCTATGATCGTCAGCATGGGTCTGAGCGCCCTCTTGGGGATGTTCATCGAACGGGTGGCGTACAAGCCGCTCCGCAACGCAACCCGCCTCGCCCCCCTGCTCAGCGCCATCGGAGTCTCCTTCATCCTCTCCAACGGCGCCGCCTGGGCATTCGGTACCCGTTCGAGGAAGTTCAATTATCCCTTCGACAACACCCCGATCCACATCGGTGAGGTGGTCATCACCCCGCACCAGATCCTGATCCTCGTCGTCAGCCTCATCATGATGATCGGCCTCAAGCTCTTCGTCGACCGGACCCGGATGGGGAAGGCGATGCGGGCCACCAGTCTCGACCAATCGACGGCGATGCTGATGGGGGTGAATGTGAACAAGGTCATCAGCTTGACCTTCGCCATCGGCAGTGCGCTCGCCGCAGTCGGCGGCATCCTCATCGCCCTGGACTTCAAGGTCTATGCGAGCATGGGGACGATGACCGGCCTGAAGGCTTTCGTCGCGGCGGTCCTCGGCGGCATCGGAAACATCAGCGGGGCGATGTTCGGGGGCATCCTTTTGGGAATCCTCGAGACCTTCGGCGTGGCGGTCTTCGGCATCCCCACCGGCCTGAAGGACACCATCGCTTTCGGTGTGTTGATCATCATCCTCTTGATCCGCCCCGAGGGGCTCTTCGGCAAGGTCGAAAAGGAGAAGGTGTGATATGTTTAACTTCTTCCTTCTGATACTGATTTATACCGGCATCTACGCCCTCATGGCCCTAGGACAGAACGTCATCACCGGCTACGGGGGGATGCTCAGCCTCACCCAGGCGGGCTTCTTCGCCATCGGCAGCTATGCCACCGCGATCCTGGCCACCCGCTACGGCTGGTCCTTCTGGGCGACGCTGCCGGTCGCGGCGATCCTCTCGGCATTCTTCGGCCTCCTGATCGGCCTTCCGACGCTGAGGCTGAAAGGCGACTACCTCGCCATCGCGACGCTGGGCTTCGGTGAGATCGTGCGCAACGTACTGAACAACTGGGACTCGTTGACCAACGGCCCGATGGGAATCCAGAAGATTCCGATGATCACGATCTTCGGCTTCGTCATCAACCCATACAAGAAATACGCATTCTTGGTGATACTCTCCATCGCCGTCTTTGTGGCGTACCTCCTCTTCCAACGACTGGCGCGTTCACGGATGGGGCGGGCGTTGGCGGCGGTGCGCGAAGATGAGATCGCCGCCCAGTCGATGGGCATCAACGTCACCAAGTACAAGGTCTATGCCTTCATCCTCGGCGCCTCGGTGGCCGGGGTGGCCGGCTCCTTCCAAGCGGCCTTCACCCTCAGCGTCTCGCCGGGCACCTATACCTTCATGGTCAGCGTCATGGTCCTCTGCATGGTCGTGTTGGGGGGCATGGGCAACTTCAAGGCTTCCATCCTCGGCGCCTTCATCATCCAGTTGATCAGCTACCTGCCGCAGCTCACCGGCCTGACGGCCGTCATCCCGCCACAGTTCAAGCAGATCCTCTTCGGCTTGATCCTCGTCATCATGATGATCTGGCGTCCCCAGGGCCTGTTGGGACGGGAACGGATCGATTACACCAAGGGAGGGAAGCGATGACGTTGCTTGAGACTGAAAAGCTGACTCGTGCCTACGGTGGCGTGGTGGCGGTGAATAAAGTGGACTTCGATGTTGAAGAGGGGTTGATCACCGGCCTCATCGGCCCCAACGGTGCGGGCAAGACCACCCTCTTCAACAACATCACCGGCCTCGATGCCCCCACCCACGGGCGGGTCCTCTTCGAGGGCAAGGACATCACCGGCGCTCCCGCCCATAAAATCTGCCGGATGGGCATCGCCCGTACCTTCCAGAACATCCGTCTCTTCAGAGAGCTGACGGTGGTGGAGAACGTGATGATCGGGCGCCACTTCAAGACCGGGAAGAGCGAGACCAAGGGGCGCTTCCTCAATGCGATCGGTAGCTATGTGCACCTCCGGCAGGAGGAGGAAGAGATCTATGAGCGCTCCTGCCAGTGGCTTGAATTCTTCGATATGGAGGGGATGAAGGACGAGCTTGCCAAGAACCTGCCCTACGGAAAGCAGCGCGAGCTGGAGATCGCCCGGGCGCTCGCAACCGATCCCAAGCTCCTCTTCCTCGATGAGCCGGCGGCCGGCATGAACCCTCAGGAGACCGACCACCTGATGGCGATCATCCGGAAGATCCGTGACCTCGACATCACCGTCGTGTTGATCGAACACGACATGAAGCTGGTCATGTCGATCTGCGACGCCATCACGGTGCTCAACTACGGCATGAAGCTCGCCCAGGGCACGCCCCTTGAGATCCGACGTAACCAGGACGTCATCGAAGCTTACCTGGGGAAGGAAGATGCATGAAAGAGTTGCTCGTCATTGATGATATCAGCGTCTGCTACGGGAACATCCGTGCCCTGCAGAACGTGAGCATGCACGTCAACGAGGGTGACATCGTCTGCCTCATCGGTGCCAACGGCAGCGGGAAATCGACGCTCCTGAAGGCAATCGTCGGCCTCGAGCCGTTGGTCGACGGTGTCATCACCTTCGATGGTGAGGAGATCTGCAAGGCAAAGAACGCAGGAAAGGGCAAGGACCATCTCAAACACATCACCACCGACTTGATCGCTGCCCGGGGCATCGCCCTGGTGCCGGAGGGGCGCCGCGTCTTCTCCGACATGACGGTGGAGGAGAACCTCGACATGGGTGCCTTCCTGGTGCGTGACGACAAGCTCATCGCCGAGCGCAAGGAAGCGATGTACGAGTTCTTCCCGATCCTCGGGGCCCGGCGACGGCAGAAGACCCGCTCGCTCAGTGGGGGGGAACAGCAGATGATGGCCATCGCCCGCGCCCTGATGAGCGGCCCGCGCATGATCCTCCTCGATGAACCGGGTCTGGGCCTCGCCCCGTTGGTCATCGCCGACATCTTCGAGAAGATCGACTTGATCAACAAGCAGGACAAGGTCACCGTCTTTCTCGTCGAGCAGAACGCCCGCATGGCCCTCAAGGCCTCCAATGAGGGGTATGTGTTGGAGAATGGGCGAGTGGTCCTCCAAGACAGCAGCGCGGCGTTGTTGGAAAATGAGCGGGTGAAGGCGGCGTACCTGGGCGAATGATGGCTGGAAATTAGGCGGTTCATGATTTATGATAGAGAGAGAAGGGTGGTAGGAGAGATTCATGATTATCGAACGAAGAATGACACGCAATCCCGTGACGGCAACCCCAGACATGTCCATTGCGGAGGCTTCCAACCTGATGAAGCAGGAGAAGGTGCATCGTTTGCCGGTCCTGGACAAGGATAAGAAGCTGGTGGGGATTCTCACCGAGAAGGATATCCTCTATGCAACCCCATCGCCGGCGAGCAGTCTTTCAATCCATGAGATGGCCTATCTGCTGAGTAAACTCACCGTCAAAAAGCTGATGAGCAAAAATGTGATCACCATCACCAAGAATACGACGGTCGAGGAAGCGGCGCGGATGATGGTCGACCAGGATCTCTCCAGCCTGCCGGTCCTCGATGGGGACAAGCTCATCGGCATCGTCAGCAAGAGCGACATGTTCAAGATCTTGCTTGAATTGTTCGGCGCGCGGCACTTCGGGGTGCGGGTCTCCTTCGTCGTGGATGACAAACCGGGGACCATCGCCAAGATCAGCCAGGCGCTCAGTGAGGCGGGTATGGACATCATCGCCTTCGGCACCTTCATGGGCACCGATCCCTCCAACGCCATCTGTACCGTCAAGGTGCAGGGAGCCTCGATGGCCAAGGTAGTGGAGATCATCAAGCCGTTCGTGAACCAGCTCTTGGATGTCCGGGAGGTCTGATGGCAAAGACCAAGGACAAGCCCACCTTGAAGATCAAGACGGTTTTAAGTGACCGTCTTGATTCATCTTCATCAAAACGGAGAAACCCGGTCGTCTCCGGCTACGACCCGAAGGCCGACTTCGGCGATGTGCTGAGAAGTTGGGAATCGACCGGTGAGCTCGCCCCCCTGCCCAAGCGGGCACAGAACCGTCCTCAGCAACAGAGCACCAAGTCCTTCGAGGAGATCCTCTCTGAGTGGGAGGGTACCAAGGCGGTGGAGAAGAGAGCGGATGAGAAACCGGCGAAAAAGAGTGCTCCGTATCTGCCGAAGCAGGACTTCGGTGCACTGCTCGATGCCTTTGAGGGCAAGAGGGAAAAGAAGCAACCCACCATGTCGGCTCCCCGGAAAGCGCCGAGCCCCGCCGCCTCCCCGCTGAAGCCCACCAAGGAGATCAGCGAGGCGCTTGCAGAGAAGGATGAGCTTGATGAGGAGCGGGAGGTGAAGACCGCGTGGTCCTTCGCCGACACCTACCGACGGTGGAGCGAGCAGAGCGACGAGGATCGAGCCATTGAGAAGAGCCTGAAGAGCGAACGGGCGCGAAGCGTGCCGCCCACCATCGCCGAGCTGAGGGCCCTGGAGCCCGAGGCGACGCTGGATCTGCATGGGCTGACGGTGTTGGAGGCGGAGAAGGCGAGTGCGGATTTCTTGCGTGAAGCCGCCCACCGCAAGCTGGACAAGGTTGCCATCATCACGGGCAAGGGGCTGCATAACGAAAAGGGCTACTCGCTGCTCCGCGATGCGGCGCTTGCCCAGATCAGACTCAGCGGTCTTGTGCGCGAAGCATACACCCCCAAAGAGCGCCATGGCGGCAGCGGGGTGATCTGGATAATCATGAAGAGAGGGTGAGGACAACAGAAGGCCGGAGAGTTCCGGCCTTCTCTATGAGCTATCGTTCCCGGTAGATGATACGCCCCTTGGTGAGGTCGTACGGCGACATGGCGACCCGTACGGTGTCTCCGGGGACGATCCGGATATAGTGCTTGCGCATCTTGCCCGACAGATGGGCAAGGATGACGTGTTTATTCTGTAATTCCACGCGGAACATGGTGTTGGGGAGAGCTTCCTTTACAATGCCTTCCACTTCAATTGCTTCTTCTTTAGCCACAAATCCTCCGTATATTTGCTTGAACGCTAGAAAATTATAGGCATTGCCCCCACTTCTGTCAACCGTGGAAAATATCGAAGTACCCCTTTACGAAAATGACGATGATGATCGCGGGCAGGATGTACTTGAAGTAGATGCGGAGCTTCGAGGGGAATTTCCTTCCCGTTCCGCTGTCCGCTTCCTTGATGAAGTTGTCCCATCCCCATCCGTAGCGCCAGGTGCAGTAGAGGGTGAAGATCAATGATCCGAGCGGCAAGAGGGTGGTGCTCACCACGAAGTCCTCGAGGTCCAGGACGTTGGTTCCCGGCCCGAAGGGGGTGAAGCGCGACCACTTGTTGAAGCCCAGGATGACCGGGAGGCTCAACACCGCGATGGCGATGGCGTTGATCAGCACGGCCTTCTTGCGGCTGGTGCCGCGTAGGTCGATCCAGAAGCTGATGATGTTCTCAAAGACCGCGATCAGGGTGGAGAGCGCTGCAAAGCTCATGAAGATGAAGAAGAGGGTGCCCCAGAAACGACCGCCCGCCATCTGGTTGAAGATGTTGGGCAGCGTGATGAAGATCAAGGAGGGGCCGGCATCGGGCTGTACGCCGAAGGCGAAGGCCGCGGGGAAGATGATCAGGCCACTGGCCAGGGCGACGATGGTATCGAGGCCGATGATCCGGATCGCCTCGCCGGTGAGGCGGTTCTGCTTGTCGATATAGGAGCCGAAGATGGCGACCGAGCCGATGCCGAGACTGAGGGTGAAGAACGCTTGGCCCATGGCGGCGTAGAGCGCCTCGAAGAAGCCGTTGTTGATGAGGTTGGAGAAGTTCGGCACCAAGTAGAACTTGAGCCCTTCGCTGCCGCCCTTCAGGGTGAGGCTGTTGAAGGAGAGGGCTACCATCAGGAGAATCAAGCCGACCATCATCCACTTGGTGATCTTCTCCACTCCGCTTTGAAGGCCTCGGGCAACGGGCAAGAAGCCGAGGATCACCGCCAAGACCATCCAGAAGGTCATCATCAGCGGGTTTTCCAGCATCCCACCGAAGAAAGCGCCGACACCGGCGGTGTCGAGGCCGACGAAGTCTCCCTTGAGGGTATGGAAGAAGTATGCCAACAGCCACCCGGTGATGGTGGTGTAGAACATCATGAGCGTGTAGTTGCCGACGATGGCGAACTTCCCATAGACGCCCCATGCCCGCTTCTTGGGGGTGAGGGTGTTGAGGGCAAGGCCGATGTTCTGTTGACTCGCACGCCCGATGGCCAGTTCCATGACCATGACCGGGAGGCCGAGGATCACCAGGAAGATGATATAGATCAACACGAATGCCGCTCCGCCGTACCGTCCGGTGATGAAGGGAAACCTCCAGACATTACCGAGCCCGATTGCACAACCTGCCGACAATAGGATGAATCCCACCCTGCTGGCCAATGTTTCTCGCTGTCTCTTCTCTGCCATGCCGTTACTCTCTTTTCTCTTTACAGATGTGGTATGTTGACTCCTTGCAGCAAGGTAATCGGTTCATTCTAGGGGTATTGACTAACAAAATGCAACAAAAAGTTTTAAGTTGAACAAAAAAACTATCAATTTGAACAGAATTCACCCCGTTGTGCGAGGAATTGGAGGATTTTTTGAGGACCATGGGACGTGGCAACGGGGACGGGAAGAGAGCCACTGCGTTGACACTGGCGGTATACAACGGCAAAATATGCCAAATACTAGTGAATGTATACGAGGTGACAAGATGGCAAAAAAGCGTGCATTGGATGCATACCTGGAGCGCGGGGGGAAGATTGAGAGTGCGATGGTCTCCTACACCGCCGCCCTTGACCAGATTGCGGCGGTGGAGCCTGAGGTCGCGAAGCGGATCGTCAATGAACTGGCGGACCAACGCAGTCACCTCAAGCTCATCGCCAGTGAGAACTTCTCCTCCATGGCGACCCAGCTTGCCATGGGCAACCTGCTGACCGACAAGTACAGCGAGGGGTATCCCTACCACCGCTTCTACGCCGGCTGCGAGAACGTCGATGCCATCGAGGCGCTCGCCTGCAGCTACGCCAAAGAGCTCTTCGGCGCCCAGTACGCCTATGTGCAGCCGCACAGTGGGGCCGATGCCAACCTCGTCGCCTACTGGGCGATCCTCAATACGCGGGTGCAGGTGCCCGCGCTCAGTGAGATGGGCATCACCAACCCCGCCGAATTGAGCCGGGAGGATTGGAATACCATCCGCGAAAAGATCGGCAACCAGCGTCTCCTGGCGCTTGATTACTACAGTGGTGGCCACCTCACCCACGGCTATCGACAGAACGTCTCGGCGCAGATGTTCGATGCCTACAGCTACAGCGTCGATGAGAAGACCGGCCTGCTCGACTACGATGAGATCGAGCGCCTCGCCAAAGAGATCAAGCCCTTGATCCTCCTGGCCGGCTATTCCGCCTACCCGCGGAAGATCGACTTCAAACGGATGAGCGAAATCGCCAAAAGCGTCGGGGCGGTCTTCATGGTCGACATGGCCCACTTCGCCGGCCTCGTGGCGGGCAAGGTCTTCACCGGAATCTACAACCCGGTGCTCTGGGCCGATGTCGTGACCACCACCACGCACAAGACGCTGCGCGGACCACGGGGGGGCATGGTGCTCGCCACCGACGAGTTCGCCGAGAGCATCGACAAGGGATGCCCCTTGATCCTCGGTGGCCCGCTTCCCCATATGATGGCCGCCAAGGCGGTGGCCCTCAAGGAGGCCCTCGATCCTTCGTTTAGAGACTATGCGGCCAAAATCGTAGAGAATAGCCAAGCGCTCGCCGCCGCCTGCATCAAGGAGGGCATCACCGTGGCCACCGGTGGCAGCGACAACCACCTCATGCTCCTCGATGTGCGCTCCTTCGGCCTCAACGGCAGGCAGGCGGAGAGTGCCCTGCGCGATTGCGGGGTGACGCTGAACCGCAACGCACTCCCCTTCGACCCCAACGGGCCGTGGTACACCAGCGGTCTGAGGCTCGGGACCCCGGCCCTCACCACCTTGGGGATGGGGACGGCTGAGATGGAGGAGGTCGCCTCCATCATCGCGCGGGTGTTGCAGAACACAGTGCCGGAGATCCTGACCAAGGGGGCGAACGCCGGAAGAGCGAGCAAGGCGAAGACCATCACCTCTGAGGCGGTGCGCGACGAGGCACGTAGTCGGGTGGTGGCCTTGCTCAGCCGCTTCCCCCTCTACAGAGAGCTGGACCTGCCGTTCTTGAAAGAGTATTTCGCTTGACCCTGTACATCAGCGGAGGCTGATGGTAGCATTGATGATGGTTGGAGGAGAGTCATGAGTACAATTTTGGAGAATTTGCGATACAGCCAGGACCATGAGTGGGTCCGCATCGAGGCTCAGAAGGCCTATGTCGGCATCACCGACCACGCCCAGAGTGAACTCGGTGAGATCGTGTACGTCGAACTGCCCCCAGTCGGCGAGCGCTATGAGCAGGGGGAGGAGATCTCCACCGTCGAGAGCGTCAAGGCGGCGAGTGCGATCATCAACCCCATCGAGGGGGTGGTATCTGAAGTGAATGAAGAACTTGATGGCTCGCCTGAGCTGATCAACGAGGATTGTTGGGCCAATCACCTCTACGTCCTCAGCCCCTTTGAACAGAGCCAATATGATGGCCTGCTCAGCAGCGATGAGTACGCTGCCTACCTCTCCTCACTGTGATTGACCCTGCTACTGCCGCCCCCCGGGCGGCAGTGGTTTGTCCATGTACCTGGAGGTACCTATGATTTATCCCTATATCCCTCACACCGATGCCGATCGGCGCGCCATGCTCAAGGCCATCGGGGTCGAGAGCATCGACGAACTCTTCAGCGGCTTGGGTGCCGACCTGCTCCTGGAGGACTCGATTCCCATCAGCCACGGCAGGACCGAGGACGAAGTGCAGCGCATGATCAACTCCATCGCCCAACGAAACGTCCGCGGCATCCCGTTCTTGGGGTGCGGATGCTACGACCACATCACCCCCGCCACGGTGAAGGCACTCTCCTCGCTGCCCTCCTTCGTGACCGCCTACACCCCATACCAAGCTGAGATGAGCCAGGGGTTGTTGCAGGCGATCTATGAGTTTCAATCGATGATCTGTGAGATCACCGGCCTGGATGTCGCCAACGCCTCGCTCTATGACGGGGCCAATGCCGCCGTCGAGGCAGCGAGCCTGATGCTCGCTGCAAAGCGAAAGTCCCGTGTCGTGCTCGTCAGCGAGACGATTCACCCCTTCGCCTTGAAGGTCCTCACCACATGGGCCCTGGGCACCGAGCACACCATCACCCTGGTCCCGCAGCAAGGTGGGATCGCAGACTTTGAGGTGCTCCCCAGCCTGCTCAGCGACGAGGTCGCCGGCCTCATCGTCCAGACCCCCAACTGCTATGGGCTCTTGGAGGATTATACGGGGATAGCCGACCTCCTCCATGCCAACGGATCGCTCTTGGCCATCAGCGCCGACCCCCTCTCTCTGGCCATCCAGAAGAGTCAGGCAGAGTGGGGGGCGGACATCGCCATCGGCGATACCCAGGCCCTCGGGCTCCCGCTCGCCTTCGGCGGCCCCTCCTGCGGCTATATGGCGGTGAGGCAGGCGTTGCTCAGACGGATGCCCGGGCGCGTGGTGGGAGCGACCGTCGACAAGGAGGGAAGGCGCGGGTACACGCTGACGTTCCAAGCCCGGGAGCAGCACATCAAGCGGGAGCGGGCGACGAGCAACATCTGCTCCAACCAGGCCCTCGCCGCCCTGATGACCACCATCCACCTCTCCTCTCTCGGATGGGGTGGGATGGTCGAGGCGGCAGAGCAGAGCTACGCCAAGGCCCACTACCTGGCCTATCACCTCGCCCAGTTGCCGGGGGTCACCCTGGTGTGGGACAAACCGTTCTGGTGCGAGTTCCCGTTGGTCTTCAACGATGCGAAGAAGATGCGTAAGTTCCTGCAGGAGCTCCGCAACGAAGGGATCTTTGCCGGGGTACGGCTCTCAAGCCTTACGAGAAAGAACTCTGACGAGCTGGTCCTGCTCGTCGCGGTGACCGAGAAGCGGAGCCGCGAGGAGCTTGAGCTCTACCTCGCCGCGGCACGGAGGGTATTGAAATGAGTGAGCCGTTGTTGATCGATCTCTCCAAGAGTGGACGTAAAGCGTACTGTTATCCGCCGCTCGACCTGCCCCGTGGTTTTGAACAGGCCCTTCCCGATCTCCCGATCGAGTTGCAGCGCCAGAAGGCGGCTCGCCTGCCGGAGGTGGCCGAGCTCGATGTGGTGCGCCACTTCACCCGCCTCTCCAGCCTCGTCCATGGGGTGGACAACGGGATGTATCCGCTCGGCTCATGCACCATGAAGTACAATCCCAAGTTGGGAGAGCATATCGCCGCCATGGAGGAGTTCACCCAGATTCACCCGCTGCAGGACATCTCGACCGTCCAAGGCTGCCTCTCGGTGATGTACAACCTGCTCGAGGACCTCTCCTCCATCACCGGCATGAGCTGGGGAACCCTGCAGCCGTGTGCAGGGGCGCACGGCGAGTACACCGGGCTGAAGATGATCCGCAGCTACTTCCTCAAGCGGGGAGAGACGGAGCGGACCAAAGTCCTCATCCCCGTCAGCGCCCACGGCACCAACCCCGCCAGCGCTTCGGTGGTGGGCTTCGAAGTGGTGGAGGTGAAGAGCAACAAGGAGGGGCTCGTCGACATCGACGACCTGGCGTCGAAACTCGACCATACCGTCGCCGCCCTGATGCTCACCAACCCCAATACCCTCGGCCTCTTCGAGAAGGACATCATCAAGATCAGCGAGATGGTCCATAAAGCGGGGGGACTGCTCTACTACGATGGGGCGAACATGAACGCCATCATGGGGATGGCGACGCCCGGGGACATGGGTTTCGATGTGATCCACCTCAACCTCCATAAGACCTTCTCCACCCCCCACGGTGGTGGAGGCCCGGGCAGCGGTCCGGTGATGGTCAACGATCGTCTCAGGCCATTTCTCCCCAAACCGGACATCGAGCTGACGGACAGCGGCTATGTCTACCGGTGGGATGATGAGGATTCGATCGGGAAGGTCAGCATGTTCTGGGGAAATTTCCTCGTGGTTTTGCGTGCCTATGTCTATATCCTGCGGATGGGAAGCGAGGGCATCAAGGCGGCGAGCCGTCATGCGGTCCTCAACGCCAACTACCTCGCCGCCAAGCTCGGGCAGCGTATCTCGATCCCGTACGGGAAGCTCTGCATGCATGAGTTCGTCGCCAGCGCCTCGGTTCTCAAAGAGCAGTACGGGGTCACCGCCCAGGATGTGGCCAAGGCCTTGATCGACGAGGGGTACCACCCGCCGACGGTCTACTTTCCGCATCTGGTCGATGAGGCGTTGATGTTCGAGCCGACCGAGAGCGAGAGCGTGGAGAGCCTCGATCGCTTTGTCGAGGCGTTCTTCCGGATCTTGGACATGGCCGAAGACGATCCTGAGACCCTCAAGGAGGCGCCGCACCGCACGCCGGTGGGACGGCTGGATGAAGTTCGGGCCGTCAAGGAGCCCGACGTTCGCTACTGACGCTTCTTTTACTTTGCAGTCTGCTCAGAATGAGGTATCTTGTTCTTATGAGCAGACTGTTGATTCAAAACGGACTTATTGTCGATACCGAATGGACGCGCCACGCCGACCTCCTCATCGAGGACGGCACAGTGGTGCGCATCGCCAATGAAATCGATGAACGCACGGTAGGCGAGGGGTGTGAGATCATCCACGCCGAAGGATTGTGCATCCTCCCCGGCATCATCGATGCGCACACCCACTACCACCTGGAGAGTCGGGGGACCGTCACCGCGGACTCCTTTGAAGAGGGGAGCAAAGCCGCCTCCTATGGGGGGGTGACGACGGTCATCGATTTTGCAGACGATGACAAGAAGGGGTCGCTGGCCGCCTGCGCCAAGCGCCGCATCGAAGAGATGGGAGCGGCGATGGCCATCGACTACTCCCTCCACCAGGGGGTCTATGAGCTGCGGCCGACCCTCCGAGAAGAGCTTGCCGAACTGAAGGAGCTTGGGGTGAAGGTCATCAAGCTCTTCACCACCTATAAGAACGTCGGCTACATGGTCGAGAACCGTGATGAGCTGAAGGAGATCTTCGCCCTCTGCAAGGAGGCGGGAATCCTCATCAGCGTCCACTGCGAGGATGATGCGACCATCGTCGAGGCCGAGAAGGCCTATCAAGGCGACTGGGGCCCCGCCTCCCATGCCGTCCTCAGGCCGGCGACCGCCGAAGCGAAGGGGATTGAGACCGTGGGGACGATCGCCATGGAGTTGGATATGCCGCTCTATGTGGTCCATCTCTCCAGCCGTGCCGGCCTGGAGATGGTGAGGCACCTGCGCAGCAAGGGGCTCAGGGTCATCGTCGAAACCACCCCCCACTACCTCTTCTTGGATAAATCCAAGCTTGAGGGTGAGGATGGCGCCCTCTATGTGATGACCCCGCCGCTCAGGGAGACCGAGGACTGCAAGGCGCTGCAGGAGGCGGTTCTCAATGGAGAGATCCAGATCATCGCCACCGACCACTGCTCCTTCACCAAGGAGCAGAAGCTCAACAGCCGTGACAGCCGGACGATCTTGCCGGGCATCCCGGGAAGCGAGGAGCTGCTGAGCTTGGTCTATACGTTCGCCGCCAAGAGCGGACGCATCGGAATCCAGCAGGTGGTGAACCTGCTCAGCACGGCTCCGGCCAAGGCCTTCGGCCTCTACCCCCGCAAGGGAGCCATCCGGGTGGGCAGTGATGCCGATCTGGTGCTCTTCGACCCCGACCACGCCTGGAAGATTGGTGATCACAACATCCACAGCGCCTCCGGATACTCTGCGTACCGCGGGAATTCGGTCCTGGGCAAGGCGGTGATGACCTATCTGCGGGGACGGTTGGTCATGGGGGATTCGATCTACCTCGGCATTCCGGGAAACGGCATGTTCGTTCCCCAAGAGAGTGTTGGCCGGGGCAAGACCATCATGCACTAGGAGTGGGAATGATAGAGGGTATTTTGTTCGATATGGACGGAGTCTTGATCGACAGCGAGCCAATCATCCTCCGCGCCGCCCACGCGTTCTTCGCCCGCCGCGGCATCACGACGCGCGAGGAGGACTTCCAACCGTTCGTCGGTGCCGGAGATCGCCGCTACCTCGAGGGCGTAGGGGAACGGTACGGCCTCACCCTTGACTTTGACCGTGATCGAACTGAACTCTACGAGCTCTACGCCCAGGCGGTGCAGGAGGCGGTGTCCTTTGACGGGGTACACGACTTCTTCTTTGATGCCAAACGCGCGGGGTTCAAGGTCGGCCTCGCCACCGGATCTGAGCGTCACAAGGCGCTGATCAACCTGGCGGCCATCGGCTTGAAGGAAGAGGACTTCGACACGGTGGTCACCGGTGAACAGGTGGTGCGCAATAAACCGTATCCGGACATCTACCAGCTGACGGCCCTCTCGATGGGCCTGAGTCCCGAGGTGTGCCTGGTCGTGGAGGATTCCATCCACGGGGTGGTCAGCGCCAAGCGCGCCTGTTGTGCCGTCCTCTCTCTTCCCAACTCCTTCAGCTCCTCAGCCTTGGCTGAGGCGGGCTCTGATGTGGTCTTGGATACGCTTTCTGATTTTGGCCGCTTCTCCACCATCGAAGCATTCAATGCGCGCCTGAAGCAGCTCATAGTCGGCAACACGGTGGTCTACGGAGCGAACCGCATCGATGCCGCCCCCACCGCCATAACCCCACAACTCTTCGATGAGGCCGTGGCGGCGGCGCTGGAGAGCTGGCGCAACGCCTACGCCCCCTATTCTCAGTTCAAGGTGGGGGCGGCCCTGGTCAGCGCCAAGAGTGGGAAGGTCTACAGCGGATGCAATGTGGAGAACTCCAGCTACGGGGCGACGGTCTGCGCCGAGCGCAACGCCGTGCTCCACTCAATCGCCGAGGAAGGGGTGGTCGGTATCGACCTCTTGGTGGTGGTCAGCGACGATGATCCCCCCGCTCCCCCCTGTGCCCTCTGCCTGCAGGTGCTCTCTGAGTTCTGCCGGCCGGAGACGGAGGTCCACCTCGTCGACATCGCCTACGCCGAGAGGCGGGATGGGGTACATGAGGTATATCGCTTCGGCGAGCTCCTCCCTCACCCCTTCATCTTTCCCGCGATGCGTCAGCTCTGAAGGGCCATGATCTTGTCGACGCGACGCTGGTGACGACCACCTTCGAAGGTGGCGTCGATAAAGGCGTCGAGCATCGAGACCGGATCCTCTGGATAGTCGATCCTCCCACCGAAGGCGATGAAGTTGACATCGTTGTGGCGCCTGGCCATCGCCGCGGCATACCGGTTCTGCGGCAAGGCGCAGCGGATGCCGTCGATCTTGTTGGCGCTGATGGAGATGCCGATGCCGGTTCCACAGAGCAGGACCCCAAAGGCGTAGCCGCCGGTACGGTACTCGGCGCAGGCTGCGGCCGCCATGTCGGGATAGTCGACGGAGTCGGCGGTGGTGACTCCGAGGTGGTTGACGGCGAAGCCACGCTCCTTGAGATGGGCTATGAGAATCTGGGCGAGTTCAACCGCCCCATGGTCGTTGGCAACTACTACTCTCTGCATGATGTCCTCCGAGCCAATCGTAGCTGATTTGACCGCTTCTGACCAGCTGAATCTCGTTGTCAGCCATCGGCAACTGGGGTACACTGGGACAACGCAGGAGGAAATGTGGCGGATATTTACGTAACAGGACACCGAAACCCCGATATGGACAGCATCTGTGCTGCCTACAGCTATGCATA
>LVBF01000102.1 GCA_001604325.1 Spirochaetales bacterium Spiro_04 | reverse complement strand
ATGACGGTCAACCTCGCCAATGCGCTCGTCGAGCGCGGGCGGACGGTGGGGATTCTCGACGTCGACCTCCACGGCCCCAACGTGGCCAAGATGCTCGGCTGTGAGGATGGCATCCTCACCACACAGGGGGAGGGGGAGAACTTCTTCCCCGTCGAGGCGAAGCCGGGCTTGAAGGTGATGAGCCTCTCCTTCGCCATCCGTGAGCAGGACAGCCCCATCGTCTGGCGCGGGCCGATGAAGACGGCGGCCATCCGCCAATTCCTCGCCCAGGCCGAGTGGGGGGAGCTCGACTACCTGCTCATCGACTCGCCTCCGGGCACCGGGGACGAGCAGCTGACGATCTGCCAGACCATCAAGGAGCTCACCGGCACGATCATCGTCACCACGCCGCAGGAGGTGGCGATCCTCGATGCCCGGCGCAGCGTCTCCTTCTCCCGCTCGATGGGGGTGGCGATCCTCGGCATCGTGGAGAACATGAGCGGCCTCTTCTGCCCGCACTGCAAAGCCGAGATCCCGGTCTTCGGCATCGGCGGCGGAGAGAAGATGGCCCGTGAGATGGATGCCCCCTTCCTCGGTCGGGTGCCGATGGAGATTCCCCTCATGGAAGCCGAGGATGGGGGAAAGAGCTACCTCACCTTGAGACCGGAGAGCCGCGTCAGCCAGGCGTTCGTCGCCATCGCCGAGAAGATTGAATCCGGCACGTCTGTCTCCAGTGACGAAGGGAGATCGTGATGTTCCACCCCTTCGGCGATGAGAGCAGCCGGTCCACCAGCCACCTAGTCTGGAAGA
This sequence comes from Spirochaetales bacterium Spiro_04, assembly GCA_001604325.1. Classification (GTDB taxonomy): domain Bacteria; phylum Spirochaetota; class Spirochaetia; order Sphaerochaetales; family Sphaerochaetaceae; genus Sphaerochaeta. Next base: position 8,517 of record LVBF01000102.1, on the reverse strand, counting down.
CCGGGGAGAAGAAGCGCGTCTACAAAGGCCCGATCTTCGATGTGCGCACCGTCGAGCGCTCCTCAAGCGATGGGCGCTCCTCCCTCTTCATCGAGGTCGATGCCCCAACCTGGGTGACGATCATCCCGTGGTTCCGCAGTCCGCAGGGGGTGCCGATGTTCGTCATGGTGGAGCAGTACCGCCACGGCTCGGCCACCGTCACCCGTGAGTTTCCCGCCGGGGTGGTGGAGGAGGGCGAAGATCCCCAGGATGCGGCGCTCCGCGAGATGGGTGAGGAGTGCGCCTTGGTCGGCGGCCGGATCACCAAGCTGGGGGATGTGAGCCCCAACTCCGCCTTCATGAACAACCGCGCCCACTTCTTCCTCACCGAGGATCTCGCCCTGCGCGGCGAGCAAGACCTCGATGAGAACGAACAGCTCGATGTGCTCGCTGTCCCGGTCCAGACGGTCATCGAGGAGATGGGGACAGGCATCTACGACAACGGCATCATGATGATCGCCCTGGGTTTCTTCATGCGTTTGGCTGCCGAGCGGCCCGAACTCATTCAGACCAGAGAGTAATAAGGAAGAGGATTCGATGAAACAGAAGAGAACAATTGCAACGATCTTGCTTATCGGTATGGTGGCCCTCGCCATGATCAGCTGCACGAGCGCCCAGGCCCTGGTGCGGACCATCGAGGTCTCGGGCACCGGCGAGGTGACCCTCGAGCCCGATATCGCGACCTTCTCGATCCAGGTGAGCGAGAAGGGGGAGACGACCAAGGAGGCGCAGCGCGCGGCCAATGGGAAGATGAGCGTGCTGCTTTCTACGCTCCGGGCCAATGGCATCGCCGAGAAGGACCTCAAGACGACGGCCATCACGCTCAGGCCCTCCTACATCTGGGTGGAGAACAAGCAGGTGCTGGACGGACAGGTGGCGGCCCAGTCGCTGAGTGTGACGGTGCGCGACCTGGCCAAGCTCGGCTCGATCATCGATGAACTGGCAACGGTGAGCAACATCAGCCTCAACTCGATCGTCCTGGATAAGGAGGATAAGAGTGAGGGGATGGCAGAGGCGCGCCGGCTCGCCGTGGCGAACGCCCGCACGAAAGCCGACCTCTACGCCCAGGAGTCGGGGACGGAGGTGTCCAACGTGGTGACCATCAGTGAATTCTCGACGGCGAGCAATCCGTATAATCCGAGGATGAAGGTGATGGCCATGGCAAGTGAAGCAGCCTATGACATGGCTACCGAAATCCCGGCGGGGACCCTTACGCTGACAGCAACTCTTTCAGTGGTCTTTGAAATGCGCTAAATGAAAGACATTTCTTGATTTGTGTTAGAATTATTGCGAAAAACAGCGATTAGGGCTTCCCAGCATCTCAGTTCTTTGCTATAGTATCAATGTCCGATCGGATGGCGGTTGACTTATGTCATGAATCCACCAGCCGACTGCTCTGACCGTTTTTTCCCCCTCATATCTGAGGAACGGCAGGGCACCGCGCTATAGCGGACTCCTTCAAGGGTGCAAGCTTGAAGGAGTTTTTTTTCCCCCCGGTGATCGGCTGTACTGGACTGTGCCATGAATCCTTGGTATAGATGTATGAAAGGGCGATGATATGAAACGACGGGTGTTCCTGATAGTGCTTCTCTGCCTTGCATCCCAGCTCCTCATGGGGGCTATCACGGCAGAGTATGTGCCAGCTCCTGCGTTATACTTCGACTTAGGGAATACAATCAGCACGCCCAATACTCCGATAGGAACATTCTCTTCCGATAAGCTCGTCGGCTATCTCGGGACGATCACCATCACCACGGTAGGCGAAGAGCTACGGGGCCCTGAGTTGAAAGGGGTGGGGGCAACGAACGAGTTGAAGTTCCTCGGCCCATACGACCAATGGAACCCAAATCAGATGATCGCGACCAACTTCAATGTCTGGATGAAGACCTCCCTTGAAAACACAGCGAGACAGATTTATCTCGCTGACAAAGCTGATATCAATGGTTGGGGCAACGACCTCATCACCCAGAATCCGGTCGTCATCGACTTCTTCCTCGTCAGTGCCAATCCTGCCAAATACTATCATCCCAAAGCGCAATATACGCTTGTAGACGGGGCGGTCGGCTCCTTCCACATCGAAGTCAAAGACATCAATTATAAGAAGAAGTACATCCAGATTGACACTCCGTCGGAGGGAGGGGCGCCAGGTACCCCCACGCCGATCATCCCGGGGACCCCCACTGTACCCGAAATTCCCTATGGGGAGATCCCGGTCGTCGAGCCGGTCACCTACGACCTCACCATCGTCACTGACGGGGCGTTTGCTCTGGAGCAGGCGTACGGGTTCACTCAGAGCGCTCAGGTCGCCACCGCCCACATGACGGTCAGTAATGGGGAGGCGAACAAGAAGTACAAGGTCGACATCAAATTCAGCAATGCGGAGAACTCCCCCTCCTTTACTCTCAAGGGGGTGGATACCAACCACGGCTATGTGATCCCGTACTCCTTAATGTTCGGGGGAGAGGTCGTCACCGGTGGGGGCGTGAAGCAGTGGTACACCCTCGACAACGGGGCGAACCAGCGCACCATCTCGGTGACCGGCATCACCCGGACCATCGCCGAGGCCGCCCCGTCGGACACCTTCAAGGATACGATCTACGTCGAGGTGATCCCCGTCGAGTGAGACCTGACGATCTTCTGCCCCTGCTCGTAGAGTACCGCCGCTGCCGAGAGTAGATCATCCGGGATGGTGATGCCCAATCTCTTGGCCACATCGAGGTTGAACCAGAGCTCGAACTGTGCCGGATCCTCGAAGAAGATCGTGCCGACATCCTGCGGTGTTTCACCGCTGAGCACCCGCAGGACCACCTTGGCCGTCTCGACGCCGACGGTGTAGTAGTTGAACCCCCAACTCATGAGGAAGTCGATGCCTTCACTGCTGGTGGTATCGGTGTTGAAGAGCGGGATGCCCGCCTTGGCACAGACCTCGCTGACCGAGGGGATGGCGCTGACCACGGTATTGTCGATGCCGACGTACATGGCGTCGATGCGACCTACGACCGACTGGGCGGCCATCTTCACCTCACTGGAGTTGCTGATGGCCACCGAGACGAAGCGTACCCCGTTTTCAGCGCAGATCTCCTTGGCCGCCTCCATCTGGGCCACTGCGTTGGCTTCGCCGCTGGTGTAGATCATGCCCAACGTCCGGGGGCGGACGACGCGAAAGAACGTCTGAAGCTGCAGCGACATCGGATTCATGTCACTGATGCCGCAGACATTCGTCTCCTCACTGTGCTCGTAGTCTGCCACAAGACCCGCCGCCAGCGGATCCGAGATGGCGCTGAAGACCACGGGCCGTTCCTTGATTACCTGCGCCAGCGCCTGGGCCGGGGGCGTGGCGATGCCGATGACCAAGTCATGCTTGTCCGCCTTGAACTTCTGGGCGATGGTGATGGCCACCGAGATGTCGCCGTTGCAGTTCTGTAGGTCGAAGCGGAAGCTCTTTCCCGTGGCCTCGAGAGAGTCGATGATGCCCTCTTCGATGGCATCGAGGGCAGGGTGGCTGACCATCTTGCTGATGCCGATGGTGTAGTCGGCCCGCTCCTGCAGCGGTTGGGCGGTAAGTGATACCGCGATGCAGAGCAGGACGATGATGATGGGTACTGGTTTCATGAGGATCCTCCTTTTCCCGATGTGTTACTATACATAGAAACACGAAAGCGCGCAAGTATCTAAGCATAGAAACAGCTTTGAAGTTCTGCACACCAGTGAAGATGATCTGAGGATGGAGAGAGGATTGAGTATGGTAGTATTCTCTTAGTAACTGTCACAATATGACAGTTTCTAAGGAATATGTATGAATCGTTTGGTTGTTGCGTTGCTCGCCTCCCGCTTTTCACCACAGCGGACATCGTACATGCAGTGGCTGGGTCCGACGATATGCGGTACGCTCTGGTCAAACGGGCGTTGGCCGATGGAGACCTTATTCGGATCAAGCGGGGCCTGTGTACCTTGCCTCATCGCTATCGAAAGGTTGAAGTCAGCGCCTGTACGATCAGTAGTATGATCGTCTCCCAATCGTACATCAGCCTCGAGAGTGCGCTCTCTTACCACCTCTGGATACCCGAGGCGGTGCGTTCTCTCACCGCGGTGACTAATAACAACTCCGCTCAATATCATACACCGATGGGACACTTCACCTATGCGAAGGTGCCTCAGCGCACGTTCTATGCGGGGGTACGACGAATCGATGAGGGCGATGGCAACGTGTGGTTTCTCGCAGCTCCGCTGAAGGCGCTCGCCGATTATGTATACCTTCACCGACTCGATTGGGACTCTTGTGAGCCGCTTACCCACTCACTGCGTATCGAGGAGAAGGAGATATCCTCTCTCACCGAACGTGATTTCCTAGAATTGGAAGGGGTGTATACCAACAAGCGGGTGGTTCATTTCCTTGCGAGTTTGAAAAAGGAGGTGTGTGGTGAACGTTCACATCATTGAACAGCGCTCGGCATCTCGCACGGTGCACAGTGCTGAAGAGCAGGATCATGCCCTCTGTGAAATTACCCTGGAACTCGTGCGTGCCTCCCTTGGTCGCAGTGATTTTTTCCTCTGCATCCTTTCAAGGTGATGCGTGCCTGTGAATATTTGGCGGCCTTGACCGCTTCAGCGAAGATTTGGATTTTTCCCTCCGTAAAGGCAATCGTGCCTTTCAATGGGCAAGATATCTCAACCAGGTCAGTACAGATCTCTCCCTCTATGGGTATGAGACGGAACGCATTGAACAGAAGGACAGGGAAGCTGCAACGTTGAATCTAGCAGTACAGAGAGGAGGGCACTCTCCTCTCAAGATCCCCATCACGCTTACCATCGATGTCAATCCACCGTTGGGATCACAAGAGGAGCGGAACGTGATGGATTTCCCGTTCCTCTCAATGGTGACCGTTCAAGACCTTCCCACGCTCTTTGCAGGAAAACTCCACGCCCTCCTCTGTCAAGAGGAATTGAAAGGGCGCCACTGGTATGATTTCTTGGCTCAGCGCTGAAGCAAGCCGGGCCGTACAAGGATATGGATATCCATGTCGACCGCTCTTGGCTTCAGAGAGCGCTGGATCATACGATTAGAGAGACTGACTTCAAGCAGGCCGCTCTGGATGTGATGCGATTCATCGCGCCCGCTCTGCAGAGCTCCTTGGAGCTGTGGAGTGAGACGGTGTTTCTTCAGCAGGTGGAGAAGATTGGACAGGTCAACGCTGCAGCCAGGCGTTGATGGCCTTGCTGTCGACGAGGGTGTAGCCTTCGGTCTTGGCCATCTCGACGGCTTGAGGGGTGAAGCCCGAGAGGGAGAAGAACCAGTGGTGGAGTCGTGCTTCCTTCTCCTTTGGGGAGAATGAGGCGACGGTGTGCTGGATGTCGTGAGTATTCATCGCTGAGACTTGGCCTTTGCATTCACCGACAATGTAGTGTGTTCTTTGGGCATCAAAGCCGAGGATGTCGATTTCGTGGTGTGCATCCCACCATCTGCCGATCTTGGTCAGTGCAACGGGGAGTGCTCCGCTTCTGTTCAGGGATCGAAGATACTCGGTGCAGATGTTCTCAAAGGTGGGGGCGATGAAGCTGCTCAGCTGCGGCTGGATGACTGTTTCCCAGATGATCGGGCCGCTTCCTTGTTCGAGCTCACTGAGATAGGGGAAGACAAAGGCGTAGTAGAACCTGAAGAACTCATCCTTGAGGCGATAGAGGCCGCGTTGGCTTCTCTCTTCTGTGATGGGCACTTCCCGGTATAGTACCCCCAACTCGATGAGATTGTGCAGGTATGCCGAGAGTTTTGACTTCTCAAGGTGAGTGGCCTCGTGGATTTCATTGAGCTTTGTTCTGCCTGAGGCGACTGCCTGGATGATGGAGTTGTAGGTCGCCACCTCTCGCAAGCTTTGCTTGAGCATGAATTCAGCTTCGTTGTAGAGCGGTGAGAAGCGCTGTAGGATCCGCTGCTCAATATTGGCCCTCAGCGGTTGTCCGTCATCAAATTGTTTGAGGTAATGAGGGATTCCCCCCAAGATTGCGTAACTGGCGATGGTATCACGAAGCGAATACCGTTCAAAGAAACGGGATGCATCAGAGAAGGAGAGGGGCAGGAGTTTGATGATGGCGCTCGTTCTCCCGAAGAGCGGTGTTGTTGAGCCGAGGAGCTGCTCTTCGATGAAGCTCATCGAGCTTCCACAGAGGATGAGCATGACATCCTGGTCCTTGAACTGGGAATCCCAGAGCTGTTGCAACGTGGAGAGGATCGAGCGGTTGGTTTGGGCCATATAGGGGAATTCATCCAGGACTATCAATCTTTTTTGTTGAGTGGGTATTGATGAAATGGCAGAGAAGGCGGTGTGCCAGTCGCTGAAGGTGTGCAGGTACTGTGCCGCCTCCATGCCTGAGGCAAGAAGTGCACCGCTGAATGCAGCAAGCTGCTCTGCATCGGCGATCTCTCGGGCGGAATAAAAGATGTGCGGTTTGCCTTTGCAGAATTGACGCAGCAGTTCTGTCTTGCCAATACGACGCCGGCCATACAGCACGACTAGCTGGCCACCCTTCTCTTGGTACAGGGCATTGAGTGTGTTGAGCTCCTCCTGACGGCCTATAAACATGGATGCCTTCCCTTATAATCATGATTATTATAAACAAGATTATATGAGAATGCAAGGCTGTTCTGCTTAAATACTCCCCATCAGAAATTGCTCGTAGTTCTCTTGGGTGATGATGGTGTGAGTCCTTACGGGTGTGAGCCTGTCGGTGTGACGGGAAGAAAAAATGACGAATTCCACGAATTCATATGAATTTATGGATTACATTCCATAAATTCATATGAATTTGTGGATTAGGAGAAGACCGCCTGCATATAGTCGTTGAGGGAGGCCCCCTCGTACATGAGCGCGTAGAGGGCGCTCACGATGGGGAACTCCTCGCTCTTATTGTGCTCCTTGACCAGAGAGCCCATGAGGCGGACGGTGCGGCTTCCCTCGATGACGGTGGCCGAGTGGCCGTTGTCGAGGCTGAAGCCCTTGCCCATCAAAAGGCCGAGGGTGCGGTTGCGCGAAAGATCGTTGAGGCTCGTGAGGCCGAGGTCCCCGATGCCGCAGTAGCGGAAGATCGTCTCGGTCGAACAGCCGTAGAGGGAGAGGAAGGCACGCATCTCAGCTACCGCCTTGGTGTAGATGAGGAAGTCGACGTTCGGGGAGTTGAAGCGCCCGCTGACGAGGCCGATGGCGATGGCGTACATGTTCTTGAGGATGCTCATCAACTCCACCGAGCGGATATCGTCGGTGTAGTCGAGGGAGAAGCCGGTGGAGACGAGGCAGTCTCTCTTGAAGAGCTGGAAGTCCTCCCTCTTCCCACCGAAGGTGAAGGCGGTGGGCAGGCCATGGAGCACCTCGATGGCGAAGGAGGGCCCCTTCATGCTCGCGGTGCGTTCAAAGGGGAGCTGCTCGGTGATGAAGGCACCATCGTCGCTCATCCCCTTGGCCAAATTGATGACCAGGCACGATGGCTTGACCATCGCCTCGATCTCCTTGCAGAAACTGATGATGGCCTTGGAGGGGATGACGAGGAGGATGTAGTCGGCGGAGGCGAAGATGGCGTTGTCGCCGGTGGCTCGGATGGAGGTGTTGAGGAAGTGGGTGGGAAAGTACTTGCTGTTGCGGTGGTTGCGGTTGATGTCGGCCACCACATCCGCTTCGATGGAGTGGATGATGACGGTGTTGGTGGTGTTCCAACAGAGCCGCTCGGCCATGGCGGTGCCGAAGACCCCCGCCCCGGCGACGACTATCGTCTGATAATGGGGCATGGCGCTTCTACGACTGCAACGGTCGGGGGAAGGATCATGGTGGTATGGGGGATATTCGCTTCCCAGTAGATCTCCGCCTTCTCTTGGACGAAGCCGAGGTGGGTGTAGAAGCCCAAGCTCGTCATCTGGGCGTGGATATAGGGGCCTTCATCGAGAAGCGAGAGGGCCGAACGGACCAAGATCTCCCCGAGGCCTTGGCCACGATGGGAGGCGAGGACCGCGATGCGCTCGAGCTTGGTGCCCCGCTCAGTCTTTCTGATGCGGGCGGTTCCCACCGCCTCATCATCCAAGAGGAGCAGCAGATGGGCACAGATCTCGTCATTGCCATCGAGGTCGATCTTCTCATCGACTCCCTGCTCGTTGATGAACACGTCCCGCCTGATAGCCTGGCACTGTTCAAGATAGGGACGATTCTCTCTCAGAGCAGCCTTGCCGGCCTCAAGGAATATGACACTTTTATTCATTGTGTTCATACTACTCAGCAAGGCAAAAAGTGGCAAGGGGGGGGGTAGTTTCAGCTCCGCTCGGATCGGACTTCCTTGACAAGCGCGACCACATCCTCCTCGTCCTTGATGCCCTCCAGCTCTGCTATGCCCGTGAACGCCTCTATGGTACGTTCTCCCCGCGCTTTGGCCGAGTCTCTCTTCTCACTCATTGTATCCATGGCCTCCTCTCCTTTGCTCAGAGCATAGCACAGTGCTCTC
>LVBF01000101.1 GCA_001604325.1 Spirochaetales bacterium Spiro_04 | reverse complement strand
TCACTGAAGATGGTGCGCATCTCGGTGCTGGCATATCGCCACGTAAAGGGGGAGATAAAGGTATCATGGGTGAACGCTTGCATAGGCCCTCCGTCCACCCATGACTCTACCGTGTAGGATAGCTGAGGTCAATTGACGTAACGAATCTTCTCCCAGGCGCTGTTGTACATCCCCAGGCTCGAACCCAGGTCCTCTTTCAATTCGTAGTTCTCCAGCTGCTCGATGGTGTAGAAGGGGACGGTGGTACGGTAGCGGTCCGCTTCGGTGTTCACCGAGGCGGGGAAGTGGAAGCGGTCGAGCAACTTGGCGTAGTTCTCCGGCTTGTGGATGTAGTTGATGAAGAGGAGGGCCATCTCGTAGTTGCGCGCCCCCTTGGGGATGCACATCGCGTCGATGTACATCGGTCCCCCCTCCTCGGGGAGGAAGAAGTCCACCTCACTCCACTCCTTCTCGCTCATCTCCTCGAAGATCGCCTCGGCGTAGCCGTGGCTGACCCAGTATTCGCCGCTGGCGAACGCCTTGGCGAAGCCTTCCGCGTCGAATTTCACCAGATTCGGCTTCCACTTCTTATCGACCAGATCTCGTGCCTTGGCAAGTTCAGCTGGATCCTTGGTGTTGACCGAGTAGCCGAGGTGGGCGAGCGCGTCGCCGAGGACCTCGCGCATATCGTCCATCATGACCATCCGGTCGGTGAATCGGGTATCGGCGAAGATGTTCCAGCTGCGCTCGTAGTTCTTGACCATCTTGGTGTGGACGGCGATGCCGCTTGCCCCGAGGTAGTAGGGCACCGAGTACTCCATGTTCGGGTCGTAGGTGGACTTCTCCCGGGCCAAGTCGGTGATGTAGACCAGGTTGTCCATCTTCGAGGTGTCGATGCGCTCCAGCATTCCCTGGGCCATCATGATGGAGACGTAGTCGCCGGAGGGGAAGACGATGTCGTAGCCGCTGTTGCCGCTGGCCTTGAGCTTGGCGTACATCTCCTCGTTGCTGGCGAAGTAGTCGAGCACGACATCGACGCCGAACTCCCGCTCAAAGGATTCGATGACCTCGTCGGGGGTGTAGTACGACCAGTTGTAGATGTAGAGCTTCTGTTTGCCGTTCGATGATTTTTGTTCCGTTTTGGAACAGCTTGTGACCAAAAGTGCCGTACAGAGAGCCACCACCATGATGGTGATGAGGGTTTTTCGGGTAGGTTTGCTCATGCGAACCTCCTCTGGATGGTGTCTGCCCGCCTGGGACAACATACGCCATACCCACAGGCGGTGAAAGATGAGGATCTGAGAAATCGGCGTGGCGTGGGGGAGACAGCAGGACAGGCGCTGGCTGTGGGGTGCTGCTACGACGCTCTGCGAATTTTCAGCCCCATAGTTCGGTATTTTGGACGTTGAGTCAATCACTTGGAGGCAGGAATTTTTCAAAGTTTTCATCGGTTGCATAACGGAGGGCAATTGACGATACTCATTGATATATGAACAGTCAGCGCTATACCGATCGGGAGATAAATCTCCACACCCACTCCTTCTACTGTGGCCATGGCCATGGCCACATCGCCGAGTATGTCCAAGCGGCCGCTTCAACATCGCTGAAGGCCCTTGGCTTCAGCGAACACTGCCCGTTTCCGGACGACCGCTACCGCTCGACGCGGATGGCGTATGCCGATCGGCAGCGCTACGAAGCGGATGTCGCCTCCTGCCAGGGGGCGGGAGATCTGAAGGTGCTGCTCGGCTACGAGTGTGACTACCACCGCTGCTATCATCAGTACCTTGCAGAGACGGGCGAGCGGGTCGACTACCTCATCGGGGCGGTGCACTACCTCAATCGATCGGAGGAGGCGGATGATCCGCACTTCTCCCGGCCATTGGAGAAGCGGGACCTGCCCCGCTACGCCGACCGCTACTGCCAGATGCTCCAAAGCGGCCTCTTCCTCTTCGGGGCGCACCCCGATCTCTTCACCTACAACTACCGGCGATGGGACGAGGAGACGGAGGCCATCAGCCGTGCGATCCTCGCGTGTGCCGTCAGTGAGGGCATCGCGCTGGAGATCAACGGCTATGGGCTGCAGAAGAAGGTGATGCAAACCGAAGACGGCTTCACCCATACCTACCCACACCCGCGCTTCTGGGCCCTCGCAGCCGAGTACCCGGACCTGCTGGTCGTCACGTCAAGCGACGCCCACAAACCGGGTGATGTCGCCTACGGCATCGAGGAGACCGCGGCCATCGCCCACGAGAACGGCCTGCGCCTCGCGGCCTACTTTGTCGATGGGCGGAGTGTCACGATCGGGTGAGAGGAGCAGATCACACCAGGCCCAGTGAGGCGAGGAAGTCGGAGGCGACCTGCTCGACCGCCTCTCCCTTGACGTCCACGAGGTAGTTGAGGGAGGCCATCGTCGCATCGTCGATGGTGCCGGCGAGCAGACGCAACGCCTCACCGACCTCGGGGTGGGCATCGAGCACCGCCTTGCGGATCACGGGAGCCGCATGGTAGGGGGGGAAGAAAGACTTGTCGTCTTCGAGGATCCTCAGGTCATACTGCTTGATGGGTCCGTCGGTGGAGAAGGCGTCGGTGACGTCCATCTCGCCCCTCC
>LVBF01000100.1 GCA_001604325.1 Spirochaetales bacterium Spiro_04 | reverse complement strand
CCGACATCACCGAGCTCTTCGCCCGGGTCATCAGCCGCCTCCACCACGGCCGGTCGATCAGCCCGCTCTTGGACAACCGTAAGTTCATCCAGATCCTCATCGATACCAGCCAGGCCAATCCCCAGGCGCCCTTGCCTGATGCAGACGCTACCGACCCGGACCGTGACTGACCGTCATGGATCCGGGTCCCAAATGGCTTCTGCCCCTCGGTTCGGAGAAGTGGGGGGTGGGGGATTGCACCAATCGAATCGAGGAGCAGTATCCATGAATGTATCACGACGAATAATCGACCTTCAGGCATCGCCGATCAGACGCCTCGCCCCCTATGCACGGGAGGCTGTCGAGCGGGGGATCAAGGTCCACCACCTCAACATCGGACAGCCGGACATCAAGACGCCGCCGCACGTCATCGAAGCGATCAAAAACTACCAAGAACAATTGATCGCCTACGGGGCGAGCGAGGGGCGTGACGATCTCAGGGCGGCCTTGCCGCACTACTATAAGAAGTACGGCGCCGATGTGCAGGCGGAGGAGATCCTCATCACCACCGGAGGCAGCGAGGCGCTGCACTTTACCTTCATGACGCTCTGCGACCACGGCGACGAGGTGATCATCCCCGAGCCGTTCTACACCAATGTCGCATCCTTCGCCCACGCAGTCGGCGTGAAGCTGGTCCCAGTGACCAGCCGCATCGAGGATAACTTCGCCCTGCCGCCGCTCTCTGACTTCGAGGCGCGGATCACCGACCGCAGCCGGGCGATCCTCATCTGCAGCCCCAACAACCCCACCGGCTACATCTACCACAGCGAGGAGCTGCGCGCCCTGCTCGACCTCTGCGAGCGACACGACCTCTTTTTGGTCGTCGATGAGGTCTACCGGGAGTTCTGCTACGACAACGAGGCCTTCGTCTCGGTCCTGACCTTCGAAAGGTATGCGGACCGGGTTGTCTGCCTGGACAGCTTCTCCAAGCGCTTCTCGATGTGCGGCGCCCGGGTCGGCGCCTTCGTCAGCCGCAACAAGGCGGTCATCGCCAATGCCCTGAAGCTTGCCCAGGCGCGCCTCTGCCCGCCGGAGATCGAGCAGATCGCCGCCCATGCGGCGCTGGGCACCGATGACTCCTACCTGGTGGCCGTACGCGATGAGTATGAGACGCGGCGCGATGCGATCGTGGCGGGCTTGAAGGGCATCGAGGGGGTGTCCGTCTCCTCCCCCAAGGGAGCCTTCTACCTGGTGGCCGAGCTGCCCGTCGACGATGCCGAGGCGTTCGCCATCTTCATGCTGCGCGACTTCAACCTCGACGGGGAGACCGTGATGGTCTCCCCCTGCGAGAACTTCTACCTTACCGAAGGGATGGGGAGGCGACAGGTACGCATCGCCTACGTCCTCAACACCGAGGATCTGGCTCGGGCGGTCTCCTGCCTCAAGGCCGGCTTGGAGGCCTACCAAGCTAAGACCCGCAGCCGATAGGAGAAGCTACTCCCCGATGATCTTGATGAGGACGTGCTTGTCGCGCATGCCATCGAACTCGTAGTAGAAGAGCTGCTCCCAGGTGCCGAAGTCAAGCTTGCCGCCGGTGATCGCGACGACCGCCTCACGCCCCATGATGGTGCGCTTGAGGTGGGCGTCGGCGTTATGCTCCGCCTCGGTGTTGTGCTTGTACTGTTCATACGGCAGCTCGGGGGCGAGCTTCTCCAGCCAGACCTCGAAGTCGTCGTGCAACCCCTTCTCAACGGCGTTGATGAAGACGCTTGCCGAGATATTCATCGCATTGACCAGGACAAGCCCCTCCCTGATCCCACTCTCATTCACCGCCTGCTGGACGCTCTCTGTGATGTTGATCAGGCCGCGTCGCTTGGGTAGGTGAAACCAAAGCTCCTTTCGATACGTCATCATAGGCGCCTCCTTCGTACCCTCAGTATACCACCTCTCATTGCATCCCACTAGGATAGTCGCTACACTGAGCCATCATGCAGCGACAATTTTTTCATTCACCGCTCTTCGGTCATCTGGCGGTGCTGGTCACCATCACCATCTGGGCGACGACCTATGTCTTCACCAAGGCGCTGTTGGAGCACCTCACCCCGAGTCAGATCCTCGTCGTCCGTTCGCTGCTGGGCCTTCTCTTCCTCTCCCTCCTCTCTCCCAAGAAGTTGCACTACGTCAAACGGATCGACCGCCTCTTTATTGCGCTGGCCGGGTTCTGCGGGATTTTCCTCTACTATTTTTTGGAAAACACCGCCTTGTTGTACACCAGCGCCACCAACGTCGGCGTCATCGTCGCGGCCGCCCCCTTCACCACGCTCCTCGCGAGCCGGATCTTCCTCAAGGACGAGAAGCTGCACCTCTCGTACTTCATCGGCCTGATTTTGTCGATGACAGGGATCGTCATCCTCACCGTACCCAAGGGAACGGCCATCGCGGTCAGTCCCTTCGGGGACTTCCTTGCGGTGGCGGCGATCTGTGTCTGGGCGCTCTACACGACGCTGACGCGCATCATCGGCAGGCGCGGCTACCCGAACCTGGCGGTGACACGAGACATGTTCTTCTGGGGTCTGGTCGGACACACCATCGTCCTGGTCTCCAGCGGCCAGTCCCTGCCGCTGCGGACCATCACCGAGAAGGAGGTCCTGTTGCCGCTGCTCTTCTTGGGTCTGGTTGCCTCCGCCCTCTGCTTTGCTCTGTGGAACTACGGCCTTCGGTCCATCGGGCCGGTGACCAGCTCCTTCTACCTCTACCTCAGCCCGATCATCACCATCGTGGTGGCCACCACCTTTCTCGGCGAGCCATTCACCTTCGTCGATGGGGTGGGCACCGCCCTCACCCTCAGTGGCCTGGTGGTCAGCCAGTGGCGCTTCGGGGGAAAAAAATAGCTGTACAAACTACTACACAAGTGTTACTCTTTCCGTATGATGGATACGCAACAGAAGCTGGATATCCTCAGCCGGGATGCCCAATACGACCTCAGCTGCGCCTGTGGGACGAAGAACCCGGCCGAGCACCGGAGGCAGAGCGGTGATGGATCATCCTGGCTCTACCCGGTGACCACGGCAAGCGGGGGGGCGGGCATCATGCTCAAGACCCTGATGGGCAACCGGTGCTCCAACGACTGCCGCTACTGTCCGCTGCGCGCCAACCAGGATTTCCGGCCCGCAGCCCTTGGCGCCGCCGAGATCGCCTCGTTCTTCTATGATCTGCAGAAGCGGAGGCTCCTCATCGGGATCTTCCTCTCCAGCGCCGTCCTCTCCACCCCCGACAAAACGATGCAGCTGCTCATCGATGCGGCCAAGATTCTCCGCACGCAATACCGCTACCGGGGCTTCATCCACCTGAAAATCATTCCCGGCTGCTCGCTGTCTGCGATCGACGAGGCGCTCCTGTATGCATCGGCCCTCTCGCTGAACATCGAGGTGCCCTCCGCCGATCACTTTTGTCAGTTGAGCGCGACCCAGGACTACGGGCGGGACATCATGGAGCGGCTGCGCTATATCGCCTCCCAAACCGCTGTGGGGACACGCCATGAACACGTAGGGGTCTCCAGTCAATTCATCGTCGGTGCCAGCGACGAGGATGACCGACAGATCCTCTCCGCCGTGAACGACCTCTACGGCACGATGGGCATCTCCCGAGTCTACTACAGCGCCTACCAACGCGGGCTCGGGGAGCGCGGTATCCCCGGGGAGCAGGGGAGGGTCATCGAGCCCGATCTCTTTGGAAATGAGACTTCAAGCGCCCCCCTGGTGCGCGAACACCGCCTCTACCAAGCCGACTGGCTGCTGCGCGTCTACGGTTTTGCGTATGAGGAGCTTCCCTTCACTCAAGACGGAAATCTCAGCCGGGAGAAGGACCCCAAGCAGCTCTGGGCTGAGGCCAACCCCGCCCGCTTCCCGCTGTCGGTGAACCGGGCTAGCCGGGAGGAGCTCTTGCGGGTGCCGGGCATCGGGCCGACCTGGGCCAAGCGGATCGTCTCTCTGAGGCGGGAGGGGAGGATTTCCTCGCTTTCGGCCATCGGTTTCCCCTCCTCACTGGGGGGAAAGGCAAGCCGGTATCTCACCCTCTGAGAGTGCTTGTTGCCCATCACGAAAACCCATACAATGGGCCCATGCTGAACCTCTCCCTCTCCTTCTTCTTCGTCTACTGCATCGTGGCGGTCATCAGCCCCTACCTGCAGGTGATGATCCACAACCTCGGCTACTCCTATGAGGTCGTCGGCGCGTTGCTCTCCCTCTACGAGATCGCCGCCATCTTCGGTCCGATGCTGGTTGCCCTATGGATCGACCGAAGCGGGAGGATGAAGAGTTCAGTGCTGGTCTGTACCGTCATCTCCATGGCCGCGATGGGCCTCCTGATGACGAGCAGCTCCATCATCATGGTGATCGGAGCCTTGACGCTCTTCGCCTTGACCTTTCGCTCCATCATGCCGGCGATGGACAGCTATACGAACAACCGCTATGACGGCAACTCCCGATCGTACTCACTGGTACGTTCGGTGGGGACGGTCGGCTTCATCCTCCTCTCCCTCTTCTTCGCCGCCACCGGCCTGCCGGACCTGAGGCGCAACAGCGCCATCGGACTGTGGGCCATCGGTGCCTCGTTCCTCTTCCTCCTCACCGTCATCGCTTGGAAGGATGAGCCCAAACGGGCGCTGGTCCTGACCACCGATCTGGGGAAGGGGGGACGTTGGTATGACCGGGCCTTCGTGGTGGGGATGGTCATCATCGCCCTCAACCGCCTCAGCCTCACGGCGGTCACCAGCTTCCTCTCCCTCTTCTTGGTCGAGGAGTTGGGGATCAACGCCATCAGCTTGATGAACGCCATCGGGGCGGCAAGCGAGTTCTTCGCCATGATCGGCGCGGGCATCCTCCTGCAGAAGAAGCGGGTATTGCCGTACCACCTCTTTGCCGCCAGTAGCCTGGCGATGGTCATCCGCCTCCTGATCTATGCCTTTTTCCCCACCGTCTCTGGCGTCCTGGTCGGCCAGCTCCTGCACAGCGTCGGCTATGGCGCCTTCCAGCCGGCGGCGATCTTCTTCGTCGCGCGGCGGGTGAAGCGCCACCGCAGGACCCTGGGCATGTCGATCTACGCCTCCTTGGGTACCGGCTTGCCGGCGGTGGTCGGCTCGGCGCTCGGCGGCTTCATCGTCCAACACTACGGCTACCGTACCCTCTTCTCCCGCTATGCGCTCTTCGCCCTCGCCTCGCTGCTGCTCACCCTGATCTTCAGCAAGACGATGCGCCGGAGTGAGAAGATGTGCTATGCTCAGCTCGGAGGCGTACAGTGAGGGAGCAGGATAGTTGGCAACTCTTGTCAATCGGGGAAATTCCTCTTGAAAAGGTAGAGAAGAACCTCCGAGAGCTTACTACCTTCATGACAACCAGCTTTGAAGTCATCACCTCGATCCTCCGCTCTTACCACCCCCTCGTCATCCTCAGACAAATCACCGACAATCTGAGAGACCCGTCGCTCTCCGAGCAGGAGAGAGGGCGCCATGGGTCTCTCTTATCCTTTGTCTCGACCCTCTTGCCCTTCGCGCGCCTGGACCATGCTCCCAGCGCCCAGATCACCTCCAAGGAGTACCGGCGCCTCTTGATGAGCCATGAGGAGCTCATGCGCAAGTCGGTCCGCTACGTGGACAACACCGCCCTGCGCCTCCGCAGCATCGGTGCCATCAGGGGGGACAACCTCATGCTCGCCTACCAAGAGGAGGCGCTCGCGTTCCTCGACGGTGGGACAGAGATGAGCATCGATGAGCAGTATCGGGCGCTCCAATACCGCCTGCAACCGTTCAATGGCCTCATCGGCGAGCTCTTTTCGGCCAAACTCGATGGCCTGCTCTCCGCCTTCAGAATCCTTGCAGAGCGCACACCCACCACACTCAGCACCTGGGAGGTGGCCAGCGATACGAAGCTCAGTGAACACGACGCCCACCTGCTCAGCGTCGAGATGGGGAGCCAGGGGGACGGTGAAGAGCGCATGTTGCCCATCGAAGCCCCGGCGGTGGCCAGTCGCCCCTTCAGCCGGCTGCGTGCCACCTACTACTGCTTCGATGGCAAACGGCTGCTTCGCGATGGGTACCTGGTCATCAAGGAGGCGGTCTGCCGAACCAGCGACGAGATGGCGCGGCGGTGGCAGGAGATCGAGCAGACCAAGAGCCGCCTCCTTCCCATCACCTTCTTTACCGCGATGTTTGGTACCATGGACTGGCAACGCGATTGGCCGCTGGGGGAGGGCATCGTCGATGCCCTCTTTGAGCGGGGCGAGCAGCGTGTGTTGGTGCAGGTCCCCTGGGCCGACCATGCCATCGAGGCCATCAATCCCATCGCCGAGAGCGAGAAGGCGATCGAGCGCATCTCGGCGGCGCTGGCCAAAGAGCGTCTCGTCTCAGAGAGTGGGGAGCGTGCCATCATCGTCGACTGCCGCGACCGGATCTCCTATCCGTTGAAAGCGGTCAACGACGTGCTGTACCTGAGCTTCTTCCAGCTTGCCTCCATCGGGACGAGCTGGGAGGGTGTGGCGACGATCAAGGAGCAACTGGGCCTCGCTCCCCTCGCGGTCCCCCCCATGGTCGAGGATGTGGGGAAAGAGGAGGAGGATGAGGCGCTAGATTTGAGAAGCAGCGGCTCCTCGTACTTCACCACGATGTTCAGCGATGAGACGCTGCAGAGTGAGACGGACGAGGAGGATGAGGAGGGCGCCGACGAGATCTTCAACTTCGCCGAACAACCGTCGCTCTTCGACTTCGACGATGAGAACCTCTTCTCCTATGACCGTGACGGTGATGAGGATGATGAGTACGAATATGAGAGCGAGGCGTACAACCTCATCGAAACTCAAGAGATCGGCGATGAGATGAGAATCGACGACTGGGATCTGAGCATGGCCGACGAGGAGATGGAGAGTGGTTCTCCCGACCACGACGTCACCTACTACGGCCCCGGTGAAGATGAGGATGATGAGGATGAGCTCTTGGAGTTGATCAAGGAGCCGGAGGCGCCCCCACGGGATTTCACCCTCGCCGATGCGGTCTCTCGGGCTTCCCACGCTCCTTCTGCCGAGCGTCGGATGGATGAGGAGGGGCCGGCTGAAGAGGCCCAGGCAGATCCGGTCATCGAACCGCTGCTGCATCCGACCATCGCCCGGATCGTCGCCCGCCTGCCGGTGATTGAAGGGAGCGTCTTCGCATCCTTTGTCCACAGTGGTGACACGGCCCTGCTCCTCCAGACCGCCACCCTCATCGATGAGGCGAGGCGGGCCCAGGCGTTGGACAAGCGGGACAAGATGTTCAGTGTCCCCGGCCTCGACCTCACCATCGTCGTGGCCGGCGATCGGGGGGATGCCATGACCGATTGGAATCGGCGCAACAGCGTGGGTGTGCTGATGTACCTGCAGAAGAAACCGCATTGGAGCATGCTGGAGCTCCACTATGATGCACAGGGGGCGCTGCTGAGCGCTGATGAACGGATCATCAGCGCCAAGGAGTTCTCAACCTCCGATTGGAAGTATGTGGCAAGCCTTGCAGAGCGGATTGTGGAGCGAAAAAGAACCCCATGAATATCAACGACATGATCTCTCAGCGTCTGGCCGTCGCCATCGAGGCTGCCCGAAAGGGTGGAGAGTACCTCTTGGCGATGGATCGTACCGCCGCCTTCACCGTACAGGAGAAGGGGGAGAATGACTTCGTCACCGAGGCCGACACTCGCTGTGAGGCGATCATCATAGAGACCATCAAGGAGCGCTTCCCCGATGACGGAATCTTCGCTGAGGAGAGTGGGATCGAACGCGGCGAGCAGGGCGGCAGGTGGATCATCGACCCGATCGACGGGACCGTCAACTTCAGCCGCTCCATCCCCGGCTACACCATCTCCATCGCATGGGAGCTGGAGCCATACACCCCCGCTGTCGGGGTGGTCTACAACCCCCGCCAAGACGAACTCTTCTTCTGTGGCCAAGGAGGCGGCGCGTTTTT